>JAYZPA010000245.1:0-8459 GCA_036150515.1 Planctomycetota bacterium | reverse complement strand
GCTATTTAACAGTGCCCACCAGATATCCTGAAAGACCTGTTCGCTGGAACTGCCCGGCATAGCGATCAATTCAGCAATGAGCTTCTTTTCACTGGCAGATGGATTTCGGGCGACGGCAGCGAGAAACAGGTGTTCAATTTTTTTTGCGTTCGACATATTACTTCGCAGCACCTTGCCCAAAACGGTGGCATCGGTAACCGCAGTCGCTTCTTTCATCAATTCCCCGTTCATCAAAACGAGAGATTGATGGACATCCCCGTTGAACGAATTACTTTCATCAGCATCATCGGTTTCCATTGGTTTTGAGAATTGACCTAGCCAGGTTCTTTGTGCTAATTGTTGCTGGCCCAAGGAGGCTACGGAAGGTTGTTTTCCGGTAAGAACCAGTAGAGATTGATAGACTTCCTCCGGTTCCAGTTGTCGCGAATAATAGCGGCTGAATAGAGGTTGATCTCCCAGTTCAGGACTGTCCATATCGTTGGATGCAGAATATTTGCTGGATCGGGAAAACGGGTCGCTTAGCACAAGCCATTTCATGATTTGCTTCAGGTCATAATTGGCTGATTCTGTTTGTTGCGACAACATTTCCAGCAGTTGAGGATGGGAGACAGGTAAGTGTGGCCCCATATCATCCACAGATATAGTAAAACCATAGCCCAGAAAATGATCCCACATGCGGTTTACCAGCGTTCGGGCTAACAGTGGGGATTGACTGGTGAGTCGTGCAAGTTGCGTGCGGCGATTGGACGTACTGGACGAATGATTGGGTTCGGTTGGGGTATGGCCGAGAAACGATGGAAATGCGATACGTGCGACTCCGTCCGGTCGCTCATAATAAACCCCTGTCCGTCCGTCCGCCGTCCTGATCCCGCCGGTTGTCGTGTCGGTTAATATGAATTCACCATCGACATTTGTCGTGGTGAGCTGACTGAGAAAGGCATCCAGTTCCCAGAAATGACCCTGGGCGATATCGGAAGTTGGATGGTGATGACATTGCGCACACTGCAGCTTTTGTCCCAGAAAAATGCTTGAAATACGACTGGTTGCCAAGGTGGTATCATTTTTTGTCAGTGAAGCGAGTAGGAAATTAACCGCGCCGTTAAAATCTTCGCTTGTATCGGTTGCAGCTCCTTCCGCGGCAATCAATTCGTAGACCATTTGATCGTACGGTTTGTTCGCCGACAGACTCTCACGCAGATACTGTTGCAATCCCTCACGATTTGCATGGTCACTGTCTAATCCTCCCTGACGGCCAATGAGCGTGTTGGTCCAGATGGTTGTCCAGTGTTGAGTAAACGCAGTTTTGTATTGATCGCCATATAGCAATGTGTCCACAATGTTACTGCGTTGTTCATCGGATAGGGCAACTGTGCCAAACCGATCCAGTTCAACCTTCGTCGGCACCCGGCCGATAAGCCGCAAATAGACACGCCGAACCCATTCTAAGGAAGTGGCAGGCTCCGATGGGGTGATGCCGTTTTCTTTCCACTGTTTGTCCAGTTCGCGTTTGATCTGAGTTAATATCTCGGGGGTTTCAGCAGACGCCACTGACGTGCTGCTTGCAGCAAGGGCTTGTGGATGTTGCCAGTGGTCAGGCAGAGGGGGAAGGGGTTGCTGAATTGATTGGATGGGATCTGGCGAATTGGAAGGCAGGTCGCCATCGGCGACTACCGCCGGCTTAGGTGTTTCGAAGGGTTGTGACGGAGAAGGATTCTGTGTTGGATCTTTGGGTATATTAGGTGAGGGTACCGAAGGATTTACTGCGTTGTCCGGAACGGAGTTCCCAGAGTCAGAATTTTCAGCAATCGTACCTCCATGTTGATCGTTTTGGGGAGTGTTTAATACGATGGCTATGGTAGCCAGCACGAACGCGGCGATGGATAATGCCATGGACAAGGGAACGATGAATGACTGTCGACGCGAAGTGTGGCGGCGTTTAATAGAAATCGAGGTGCCGTGGGTTGTGGTCAAGCCTTCATCATACGAATCTGATTCCGGATCAAGCTGTGCAAGAATCATGGACGATAGGTCAGGTGGGGACTGCCCCCCCATGACTTCTTCAAGCAAAGCATCGATTAATGGATCGTTTGTTTCGTGGTTCATATTAAAGGGTTTCCGATTGGATCTTATTTTCGACACAATCACGTAGTTGTTTTTTGGCTCGTTGCATTAGATTTTTTACACCGTGTTCGGTGATTTCCAAAAAGGCAGCGATGCGGGTTCGTGGTTGTTGTTCCCTAAATCGCAGCTCTAAAGCGCCTCGTGCCCGATCACTCAGTCCATCCATACATTCGCGTAGTTTGTCCAGTATTTCGTCACCATTGTCTGCCCCGGCCCATTTGTCCCAGGTAACATCCAATCGATCAATATTTTCAACTAAAACCGTTCTTCCCGACCGACGTTGAACGGAAATAAATAAGTTGTAGGCAACCTTACGCAGATATCCTGCCGTCGCTGCGTCGTTGTATTGCTCAAATCCTTTTCGGAGGACTTTCAGGAACGTTTCCTGAGTAATGTCCTCTGCCAGTGATGCTTCACAACCCAACACACGCAGATAACGCCAGATTCCAATCTGATATTTTTCAATCAGTTCAGTTGGTGATAACGGAGAATGTGGTTGATCAGTTTCGCTCATGACAGTTATTGAAGAAACGACCCTATTTTAGAAGCGATGTGCCAACGGAAAAGTACTCGTAAATATAGAAAAAGCGATCGTGAAAACTGATAAAAACTCAAAAAAAGGGACGGTACCTGGTGGTACGCGTCCCCTGCTTTGAAATGATTGTCACCAGAAGGTCTTGAACGTTAGCTGAACAGTTCCTTGATGACTTTACCGCTGTTTGCAATTTTCATTGGGCGACCACTTTTACTGGTAAAGGTCGTCTGCAAGGAAATTCCCAGCGCCTTACATACCGAGGACATAACATCCTGCGAGGTGTAAGGATCGGTATCGACGCGAGTACCGTCAGAATTGGTTGCTCCGACAGCGATTCCGCCATTCATTCCGGCACCCCCCACCACGACGCTCCAACTTCGTGCCCAGTGGTCTCGACCTGCATTACCATTGATCCTGGGCGTACGGCTGAATTCACCCATCCAGATAATGGCCGTATCTTCCAGCAGACCCCGTTGTTCCAGATCTTCGGTTAGGGCACTCATCGCTTTGTCCAACTCGGGCAGTTTGGTGTCACGTAATGTGGCATGGATATTCTGATGGTTATCCCATCCACCCAGGCCGACTTCGATAAACGGAACACCGACTTCCACCAAACGGCGAGCCATTAAACATCCACGTCCAAAGTTCGTATTTCCATATCGTTCTTTGACGTCCTCGGGTTCGCCAGCGACTTTGAAGGCCTGCATTTGATCACTCGTCATGAGATTTAAGGTCTTCTTTAAAATCTTCTGGTGATCTTCCGCAGCGGAACCACGACGCTGTTTGATGAATCCGCTTTCGATCAGATCCAGAGCATACATCCGTTGGTAAAGTCGATCATCGTCAAGTCCCATACTTAGATTTCGAACCTGCCCATTACTGCTTACCGAGAATGGTGCCCATGCCATGCCAAGGAATCCGGGACCCACACTGCCTCCACCGACCGCAACAAAGGGCGGAATTTCCAGTTCAGGCCTCTGATGGGTTAACTGATGAGATAAAACAGCCCCATAACTTGGATGTTCCATGTTTGGGTTTGGTACGTACCCGGTATGCATGTAGTAACGACCACGATTGTGATCCGCTTCTCGCGTACTCATCGAACGGATGATTGCCATGTTGTGCATCTGTTTAGCCATCAACGGCATGTGTTCGCTGATCTGAGCGTTGCCGGACGTCGCTATTGGACGGAAAGGACCACCGGTGGATGCACCTGGTTTGAGATCCCAAATATCCATGGTCGAGGGACCGCCACCCATCCATAACAGAATGGCTGACTTGCGACGTCGCTTTAAATCGTCTGCGTTGGCATACAAAGTCTCACCCATCGCCATCGCAGGCAAAGTCATGGCAGAGGCACCTGCCATATGAGACATGAAGTGTCGGCGGGACATGCCCATGGATTGTTGTGTATTCATCTTTTCTTTTCTCCAAACTAGTGTGGCTCAGACAATCTTCGTTTGTATTGAGCCGCTTTCTAATAAATGAAATGGACTCGGTTAATGATTTAAAATAAATTCGTTACTGTTCAGCACAGCCCACCAGATATCCTGAAGGGCCGCTGTTAAATCCCCTTTGCGAGCCACTAACAATTTGTTGGCAACCTCGACTTCTGTACGTGCTGGCTTTCGTGCTAAAGCCGCTTCAAAAAGGTAATTGATTTTCTGAGTGTTATTCAGTTTACTCTTTGCTAACTGATCCAGAAAACTACCACTGTCCTTGTTGGTCGCTCGCTTGACTAGATCTCCGTTGAACAACATTAAGGCCTGAGGAATCGTACCGTTGAAACTCGTCTGCTCTTCACCCTCGTCGTTTCCAAAGGCAACAACAAACTGACTCAACCACTGACTCTTTAATCGTTCCTGCTCTTCATAACTGCCCCTGCCCTTATGAGCTTCGGTGGCTGTCAGTAATGATTCGTAAAGCTCCTCAGCACGCATTTGACGAATGTAAAAACGACTGAATTTAGGTGTTTCTCCCAGTAACGGATCGTCGACCGATTCGTTACTTGAATTCGTTCGGCTTGACAGGGAATAAGGTTCACTTAAGACGATCCAGGTGATCAACTGCTTTAAATCAAAACTCTTTTTGCGGAATTGCTGGCCCAAATATTCAACCAGTTCCGGATGCGATGAGGGATTGTGAGGTCCCATATCATCAATCGGCTTGGTAAAACCGTAACCCATGAAATGCGCCCATACCCGGTTGACTGCCATCTTGTCCATGTAGGTTGAGTTGACAATCAGTTTGCCCAACTCATCCCGACGGATAACGTCTTCAACATAGCCGCTCGGATTGATCTCTGTCCCGTCAACAAACACAGGATAAGCTACCTTGGTGATACCATTTCGTAATTCGTAGTAGATGTCCGCTTTATCGGGATCTTTGGTCAAGCCTTCGCCCGTAAACGACTCGTTGATTAGCTCAACATGCGATACGTTTCGCGTACCGGTATCAAATCGACGCAATGAACGTGTTTGACGGAAAAAAGCATTCATCTCCCAGAACTTCTGCTGCTTCCACTCATTAAACGGGTGGTTGTGGCACTGCGTGCACTGAACTTGCAACCCTAAAAATACACGCGATGTTTGAGCTGTGGCTAATGTTGCGTTCTCTTCCAATTTCATGGTGAGGAAATTGACAGCACCGTTAAAACCTGCGGTCCCCGGCGTGTTCGTGCCCGTCGCCGTGACAAGTTCCATCACAATTTCGTTGTAATATTTGTTTCGGGCAAGTGAGTCCCGAAGATACTTTTGTAAACCTTCACGGTTTGTCAGACTATTTCGCTCCGTACCACCACTGCGGCCGATCAGGACGTTTGTCCATAAGGTTGTCCAGTTGTTGGCGTAGTCTTCCGTGAATTGCTCGTCATGGAGAAGACGATTGACAAGCTTCTTCTTCTTATCCGGTTCTTTACTGCCGGTATACTCACGCAATTCGGCAACGCTCGGTACCCGACCAATGATGTCCAAATATACCCGGCGGCACCACTCCCCGTCGGTCGCATGTATCGAAGGCTTTAGATCGTAATCACTCCAACCCTGCTGGATTTGACTGTTGATAAAATCAACTTCTGCGATCCCCGACCCCTCGGACTCCTGACCGTTACAAGGTTGGATATAGATACTTGCAATCACTAAACTGAATATGATCAGGATTTGTTTCTTCATTGTCATTAATCCCTTTTTTCTTCCTGAAACAGCAGGGCTTGTTATCCTACTGTACCTGTAACAAATAAACCTATTCGTTCGTACTCAGAATAATCCAAAATTCCACAAAATGTTATCACCAAAACCACTCTTTAAGTACTCCAATATAGCGTGAATTCAGCCCCATATTCATCCAACTCATAGACATTTCACATAATAAAAGATATTCTCGGAGGAATTTCGGAAATACCGGATAACTTATCCTGTTTGATGGTACCGAGAAGGTGGGAATGAAAGAGAGTGTGTGCATATTTGATGTATGATATTACAACATGTGTTGCATATTAATGCAGGCTTGTTGTAACAGGTGGCTTTTGGTGATCTGTTCCAGTGATCATCAAGAAACCACCTGTTACAAGCTTTAGTCTGTTCCCGAGACGTATTTAATTAACCAGATTAGGGGTCGGTATCAACATCGCTTTAACCGTTGAAAAACACGATAAAACGCCATTTCCAAGCCCTATTGCTGTTTAATTACATGCCTGTTCGTTTTCATCTGTCATGTTCCGGCCCCCATTGCAGCCTCTTCTCTGATGCGGCCCCTTTTGTTTGGTTGGCGAGTCCAACCTCCCTAAAAACAGATGAGAACAGTATTAAACAATGCAATTGGTGTGCCAAAGTCCGATTTAGAGCCAAATCAACATGAAAATGGAGTGATTGGAGTAAAGCTTTATTTTTCACGTCCACCAGTCATCACCAGCCGCTGATGGATTCAAGGAACCATCATGCGGATTCTTTCATGTCTCCGCGTATCATGGTTTGCAAGAAAGGAGAGCGAGTCAACAGTTCTTCGGTTGTGCCGTCATCGATGATTTTTCCTTTATCCATCACGATAATTCGATCGGCGAGTTCCAGAGTGGCAACTCGGTGGGTAATCAGAATAGCCGTTCTATTCTGGAAGAATTGCTGTAGTACCTGGTGGATGAGTTGTTCACTTTCCAGGTCAATTTGGCTCGTTGCTTCATCGAGAATCATGATTTCCGGGTCACTCAGGATAGCACGTGCGAGTGCGAGGCGCTGCCTTTGTCCGCCGGATAGTTTTCCCCCGGCTTCCCCGATCACGGTATCGTAGCCTTGCTCCAGTTTATTCTCAATAAACTGATGCGCTTTTGCCTGTCTGGCAGCGTTCTGGATTTGAGTGTTGGTTGCTG
Organism: Planctomycetota bacterium; assembly: GCA_036150515.1. Classification (GTDB taxonomy): domain Bacteria; phylum Planctomycetota; class Planctomycetia; order Pirellulales; family Pirellulaceae; genus UBA721. The sequence continues at coordinate 1,443 of JAYZPA010000245.1, read as the reverse complement.
ATCGATCGCCATAGCGCAGGTTATTCATAACGGTGTCATCAAAAAGGATCGTTTTTTGAGTAACGAGTCCAACGGACTTTCGAACATCGTTTTTAGACATATTTCGCAGGTCGGTGGAATTGAACTGAATACTTCCTTTTTGCGGGTCAAAAAACCTGGGTATCAATTGTGCGAGTGTACTTTTCCCACAGCCGTTAGGACCAACGATGGCAACGGTTTGTCCCTGAGGTATTTCCAATGAGAGGTTATCCAGAACCGGTACCCCCTGCTCGTAGGCAAAAGAGACGTTTTCAAAAATGAGTTTTCGGATGGGTGTAGGTATCGCTTCCGGATTCTGTTGATTGGGGACATCCGGTAGTCGGTCGAGCATTTCATAGATACGATCGGCCGCCGCGGCGCTACGTTGAACGAGGTTAAAAACGTCGGCCATTTTACGCAGCGGATCGCTGGCTCCAATGAGAAAAGCAAAGAAGGTCATCATTTCACCATTACTCATAGGATTCAGCGACATGGGCACACCCAACAAGTGGGTTTGCTGGTTGAGAACGAGATATCCACCGCAGATGACGGCGAGTCCAACGATGGCCATTCCAGCAATTTCAGTGGTAGGCCGTGTCATGGAATTGAAACGAGCAATTCGCATCATGTTTTGATAATAGGTTTCGGTGGATTGATGGAAGCGTTTACATTCATAGTCTTCACTATTAAACGTTTTGACAGCAATGATGCCGCGGAATGTTTCACCAATGAGCTCGTACATGGATGCCATGCTTTCCATGGCGGTTTTGTTGGTTCGTTTGAGGATTCGGGACAGTCCACCGACAACGATCGCGGCGATGGGTGCGATGATCAGGCACAGCAGAAGCAGTCGCCAGGAGATGAAAGCAGCTCCGCCAAGGCAGGCGATCATTTTCAACGGTTCGCGTACCGTTTTACCGGCGAGTAGTTTAATTCCCTGAGTCAGCGCTTCGGTGTCATTCGTAAACCGGCTCATCAATTCGCCGGTTCGATCATCGCTAAAGGATCCGACGGACATGCTCAACGTACGCCGGTAGAATTCATTACGTAATTCAAACATCGAACGTTGTGAAAACCGCTCCACGAGAATAATGTTCCCCATCAGTAGCAGGCATTTAATGAGGGTTCCCGCCAATAACAGTCCGATTACGAAAACGAGTGTTTCAAAAGGAGATTGAGGTAACCATCGACGTGCTGCGGGTATCCAGGATTGTTTCCATATGCGTGATTGTTGCGAGTCGTGAATTTGGGATTCAAGGAACTGGATTTCAACAGCGTCGTGTTGGGCTGTTTTCCACTGTGCCACGAGTATTTTTTTCTCTGCGATCGCAGTATCCAGTGTCCGAACTTCCTGCTCCAGATATTCGGGGACGGATTTGCCTTCGAATACGACTTCGACCATGGGATAAATAGTACCGATATTAG
>JAYZPA010000244.1:0-18748 GCA_036150515.1 Planctomycetota bacterium | reverse complement strand
TACGGGCTACAACCCTGAAATGCGACCCTTGCTCCTGTAAAGTCGATACAAAATGAAGCGGTATTGTTGTTTCTTATTAAACCAAAATCGCTATCCTATATAGTACCATTGGTGGGAATTCGTAAGACCCTGCCACACCGTCACAATTTACCAATCCTTACTTAATGAAACTTGGCTCGCAAGCAAACTGGGCCGTGGAGCATCTCAAAGATGGCTAAGCGAAAAACACAAAATAGCGGCGAAAGCACAGTCCTGACCATTGCATTCATCCTGTCGGTACTCACGTCCATTGGACTGATGATCGCCCTGGGGATCATGTTTCAGTCAACGGCTGACATGGAACAAGCTAAAATTCGAGCTGAAAATGAGACAGCAACAGCGAAACAAATTGCAGACAGTGCCGAATACGTCAATCAAATTGCACGGCATGTGTTAGGTGACCCATCCGTAACCCGAGTGGCGATTGACACCTACTCTCAAACCAATGAGATTCGACCCAGTGAAAAGCAAACGGGCGATGCTATCCTGCAAAAGTATGAAGCATTCCAAAAGTCCTATCCTGGTCTGGCAGCCGATACCTCAACGTTAAACTACGAAAACGTTCCGGGCCTTTTGACAGATAAGAACAAACAGCTTTTAGGTGAAAAGAAACTTCTTGAAACGGAGATCGCGTCCCTGACAAGTCAGTTGAATGTTGTTCGGACTGCCCAGTACGACAAAACAGCTCAACAGCTCACATCCACCAGCACTCAGGTTGGTGCCGCTCAGAAGGATCTGGCAGACTTCCGTACAGATCGTCAGGCAACCTCAGCTGCCTACGACACAGCGATCAAAAAACATGCAGACGAACTGGCGTCGAAAGATCAGCAACTGGCGACCAAGACCGGTGAAATTGAAAATGCGAATCAGCGTTTGAGTGACCAGGAAGAAAAGAACCTCGTGGCACAGTTAAAAGCGCGTCCTAAAAGTGAACGGTTTGAAATACCCGATGGAAAAATCACTTCGATTAACGAAGCATCAGGCACGGTCTGGATCAACATTGGTAGCCGCGACCAACTCAAACCACTGACCAGTTTCAGTGTCTATCCCGCCAGCCAACTTGGTGTCATGCGGGGTCCTCGCGACATCAAAGCCAAAATCGAAGTTCTGAAAATACTGGATGGCCAATTTGCAGAATGTCGGATCGTCGAGGACAGCATCAACGACCCTATCCTCATTGGTGATCAGATCTATTCACCGTTATGGCAACGTGGCATCCGCGTTCACTTTGCACTTGTCGGGTTTTTTGACCTCGACGATGATGGCAAAAGTGACCGGGAAAAAGTCAAAAACATAATCCGTTCTGCCGGCGGTATTATCGATGCTGAATTATCCATTGAAGACACGAGCGACCCGGAAAAAGCGAATTTGATTCGTACCGGAAATATCACGGTCGATACCCAGTATCTCGTTCGAGGCTATACCGATGAGATTCTGAACATTGACCGTCAAACGTACAACCGGTTTGAAACCCGGGCAAAGGATTACAACGTCGAATCGATTACGATCAATTCATTGTTGAATTTTGCAGGATATAAAAACACACGCGATGCAACCGGCTTAAGTCGTGGTTTTGACAATGCAACACCCAAGACGCTTGTCAAACCAGAGCTGCCGGAAGAAGACAAACGAAATCAACTCCGTTTTCCTCCGCGTTAAGCCGACTCAGGTACTGCTTCAAACAACCTGAATCATCCGATGAGATCCGGGCGAGACGGATCAATTAATTCCCTGAGTTTCGCCCCCTAGATCTTGATTTCTTGCTACAGCACATAGAAACTAAAAGCTAACAAGGTTCGTGGTTGCTGAGTGATTGCTTCGTGCCCACGGTACTTCGCCACTATTACACGCGGGAGAATTCTGCATGGCTACCTCTCTGGATGCTCAACAGGTATTGGATCGGGAGTTTCTTGAAATCCGGGGAAAGATCCTGGAAATTGCTTCTTCTCTGGATCGTCTGCAACGTGCTGCGGGAACCGTGGACCAGGACGAACGATTCCAGCGATTGCAGCAGGGTTTGCAAATCCTGTTGGATCCGGCAGGTCAAGACGAACCCTCCCGGGCGAAACAGATCCAATTGTTGTTCTCGCGCGAGTACGAAGAAAACTGGCGGCAACAATATCAACTATGACCCGCAGCGGGACGATCCGCTGAAAACTATTCGGCTTTCGAACTAGAACCTCCAAACCCATAAACAAGAATACCAACGATGTACTATTTTGATCCCCATATTCATATGGTGTCCCGGACGACCGACGATTATGAAACGCTGGCAAAGATGGGTTGTGTTGGAATGAGCGAACCGGCATTCTGGGCTGGTTTTGATCGCGGTAGTGTGGAGAGTTTCCGCGATTACTTTCGCCAACTCACTGATTTTGAACCACAACGGGCAGCCCAGTACGGAATTCGACATTACACGTGGCTATGCATTAATGCCAAGGAAGCGGAAAACGTCGAGTTGTCACGTGAGGTGATTGCGATGATTCCTGAATTCCTCGATCGTCCCAACGTTCTGGGGATTGGTGAAATCGGGTTGAATAAGAACACCAAAAATGAGTCCACCATTTTTCTGGAACACATGGAACTGGCGATTCAATACAACCAGCAAATCCTCATCCACACTCCCCACCTGGAAGATAAATATCAGGGCACCCGGATGATCCTTGATATGCTCACTTCGGATTCACGAATTGACCCAAGTCGAGTGCTGGTGGACCATGTCGAAGAACACACGGCACGAGAAGTGCTGGACCGTGGATTCTGGGCCGGAATGACTCTCTACCCTATCACGAAGTGCACACCGCAGCGTGCTGCGGACATCATCGAAACCTGTTCGGCCGAACGATTGCTTGTGAACTCCGCCGGCGATTGGGGACCATCCAAACCGACAGCCGTCCCGGATTTGATCATGGAAATGCGACGGCGGGGCCATTCGGAAACCTTAATTCGCAAAGTGGTCTACGACAATCCGATCGAGTTTTTCAGTCAAAGTAAGAACTTTGATTTTCAGCCACGGCCGTGAGCGTTATTTCAATCGCTGCGGCACACTTCGTCGATCAACATCGCCGATAACTCCAGATCCTGCCAGGCACGACCCTCAAGTAATGCCGCACGGTTAGATACAATCACCCCCTGCTGACTTGCACTTGCCCCGGGTGCACCATGCGAACCCTGAATCAGTGTCGCATCCAGCGGAGTGCTGCGGGTTTCAAGGTCAAAATACAACTCGACCGGATCATAGCCCGGTTTACGATGGATATCGACAGTTCGGGCAAACCCGGGGCACTTTTCATCCTCAAGCCACCAATAATACGCCTGCCAACTCTGGGGTTCAGAAACCAGTATGATTTCACCGCTGCGCTCATGCGCAAGGCCTCGTTGAGCTTGATCCTCCTGAGTCAGCACTTCGGCAATTCCCGGAATCGATTCAAACAATTCAGCAACCCGCCGCACAACCTGTGCATCTCCGTCTTTAACAAACAGATGGGAAAACTGATGATCCACTAGAGCCCAGGCCGCGCTGTCAAAATCCAGATGCTCGCCGTCATCTTCAACCTTCACCTGAAGCAGGCCGGCATCCCGCAGAATTCGATTCGGATAGGTGACGTGCTCGACAGGGCTTATCACATATTCACTGGCAAAGACCCAGGTGATCTTTGACGGATCCTGAGACCGGTGAACACCATCAGCCAGTGTCTGTAGGACTCCGTCAAGTTCCACGACAGCTTCCAGCGCCGCGGGACTGTCAGGCCCCTGTTTTTGAGCCGCATAATCCAGATGGGGCAGATACAAGTAAGAGAACCGGGGGTTATATTTTTCCAGTGCCTGTACCGCACTGTTTACGATCCATTGCGTCGACTTAATATTGGAAAGGGGCCCCCAAAAATGTTGCAATGGAAAATGTCCCCACGTATCCCGAAGCTCACCATACAACTCCGTCGGCTTGGTATAACACCATAATGATTCAGATCCATCCGGGTTGTGTACCGGAGCCGGCATGCAAATGTAATCCGCTCCACAGCCCTTGCTGAGCATCGGAAACCAAACAGCCGATGTCAAATCGGGAGACCTCTGGTGCAGTTGATCCCAAATCTGCGGAGCCTGGATTTTGTCGTTCCAGGCCGTCCACATTTCGACTCGTTGTTCGTCCCGCCAGTAAAATCCATTGGCAACCACCCCGTGCTCCGCGGGTGTTTTTCCCGTCAACATGGTGGCCTGAGCGGGCCAGGTTACAGCCGGAAAACCCGTGTTCAACGGTTGCTGATCACCTCCGGAAGTTAACGCACTTAACGCCGGCATGTGCTGTAAATCGGATTGCCTTAACCCAGGTATGCTGCAATACACAACGGTTTGCATGAACGACATTCCCTCACATGAAGACTACGATAAATCAACCTGTCCCAATTCACTTTACCTATGTTGTACGTATCCATTTTGAACAAATCAACATCGGAAACAACAGACTCAGTGTAGCCACCGCCAGGAACGGGTGGCTCACAACGGCAACGACCGAGGCATCCAAAAAAATCAATGACCGCAAAGCGTGAATGACCCCCCGCTGAACCCGTTGGGGATCCGGATCCACCACCGCATTTACACAGCGATACAGAATCAAAATTGCTAATACCAAAAACCACATTCTGGCACTATCAGCCGTCATATGTAATTGTACTGCCTCGGACATTTTTACGGGAAAATAAGCCAGACAGATAAAACCAAGGCTCATAACACCAATCGCTCCTCCCAACATCCAGCGATTACTTGTCTGGGTTTCCGTCCGTGCAAACCAGGTCAGTCCCGCGACAAAAACTCCAATGCCTGCCGCAATGATTAAATGATGGTCCTCAAATCCCATGATGACCGGAGTTGAGGACTTTGCATAACTCATACCCAACAAGACATTGAGGAACCGACACGCACCCATAGCGGCCGGCGCGGCAAACGTCTTTTTCAATATCCGGTTGTAAGCCACAATGGCAAAGGCCACGGCCAAACCCAGTAAAAAACCGTTCCAACCCGCGGTGGTGGAAAATCCGATTCCCAACAGCCACAACCCCCAGCCTAATCGAGCGGCCATTTCCGGACGTACCCTTCCCGCAGCCAGAGGGCTGTTTGGCCTCTGTTCCCTGTCTTGCTCAAGGTCAAACACATCATTGAGAACCATGCCTGAACAATAAAGGCAAAAGGTGGCTGCAAATAATCCTGCCAGCGGAAGGAAATCTGACCTCCCGAGATGAAAAATTCCGGCATCGCTGTGAATCACCAGATAACCCATCAGGATATTCGCAAAAGCGGTAAACACGTTCCCTATTCGCATCAACTGCAACCAGGGCAACCAATCAAACGTACGATTCACCGAATCCGTGGAAGTGTCCACTGCATCGGATATTTCCTGATCCATTCGGCTCATGAACTGGCACTCCGATAACTACGCAGTGCCCGCTTGAAAATCAGGCGGCTTACCAGTAAACACAGAACCGTGGCCAAAAGTGCATATACAGCAAGTTGCACATCCTCAACAGACATACCGCTCAAAGGCCGAGCAAGAATCCTGGCCGGAATATTAACCACCAGCAGGACCGGTATGAAAAACGTAAAAGCAATCCACAATCCCATTCCCCAGCCCGTCCGGTAGATCTCCATGGGATAGCGGGAAAAATTAGTGATATAGAACCAGAAATTATATAGTGTTTGATTGCGACCAAGCCAGACACTGGTTGCCGCCAACGTAATCATCACGCTATACATAATCGCCACGCCACAAACCAAGTAGAGTGGATATAAAAGCAACGTCGGCCACTGAATCACTAACGGTGAGCTGGTTGCATGCGTCAGCTTGTGGAGACTGTATCCCAGCAACACGATCCCCATGGCAAATGTCGATAAGCTGGACCAATCAACTTTAGGAAACGAAATAATGAACTGCGTATCAATCGGTTTGAGCAGCGCAAAATCGAAACTTCCGGTACGAATCAGCTCGCTGAACTCCTGAGCATTGGGCATGATAAACGTCTGGATCATGCTGTTGATAATCCAGGTGGTTGCCAAAAACACAAAAAATTCATGCTTTCCCCAACCCGTGTTAGAACCAATTTCGTCGGTAAACTGAAACACAATCAGATAGAAACCGATGTTCATGATCGTCCAGGAAACGGTCGAAATGCACTGCAGGATGAAATTCGTGCGAAACGACATATCGCGAATCAGGCTATTGCGTGCAAACGTCAGGAAAACCCGGATATAAGCAGGACGAAGTTTATTCACAGCCTCAACCTCCAAACCCGCTGTATCGTACGACACCACGACGAAACATGGCACGAGCGAGCAGAATAAACCCACACAGCCAGCATGCTTCCATCCCCAGACTCATCCACAACTGGTCGGATTCAATTTTTCCCAGGAAGATCGCTGCCGGCAGATAAGCCAGATATTGAAAGGGCATGATCCCAACGACATCCCGAGCCCACAGCGGTAAAAGGTCCAGTGGGAACATATGTCCTGAAAGAAAGAAATTGAGCAGATTGTAAATAAAAACCAGCGAACTCACTTCCAGAAACCAGAATGCCACCAATCCCAAACTCGCTTCGATGAAGAAGCCTAACAAGAAGCCCATTCCCAGTGACAGGCAGAATGCCAGGAAAACCTCTAATTCGGGCCAACCGGCAAAGAACCCACGGCAGAGAAAGAAAACAAAGGCAAAGGGAATAATCGCAATCGTATAGTAGGCGGCCTTGTGTGCAATCCGCCCCAAAAGCAAGAATCCCAGCATATCCACCGGTTGGATCAGAAATTTCTTAACCTCACCGTTTCTTACTTGCAGGGCAATGCCGCTGCACAATCCCGGCATACTGGAAAAAGCACGACTAACCATGGTCAACATATAGTACGCAATGATTCCATTATGCGTATAACCTTCAATGACACTCTTTCCGGAAGCCGAAAAAATCGCATGCCACAGGAAGATCTGAGTGATAATGGGAAGGAATCGCATGAGCGTACCCAGCGCAAAATCCCCTCGGTAAACAAACCGTTCCTCCAGCGCAATCCGTAGAATCACCCACCACGTATAGATGCGGGCAGATACGGAGATCGGTTTTAGCGAAGTTGCTGTCATAACCCCTTCCCATCACCAATGGAACTCAATTCATCATCACTTAACTCATCGACGCGGCCACCGGTCACCTGTGAAAAGACCTCCGCAATGACGTCCTCCAGTGGCGGATCTTCCACAACCAGATCATCCACCTGATATTCATCCAAAACAGAAGCGAGCATTCGTGGTACGGTTTCCCGTTCGACCGATAATGTAACCCGTGGCACCTCCACTCCGTTCACTTCGCCAAATGCTCTCAAGGCTGTCAGCAGCGTTTCGTCAATCATCTCACCAAACTGCAGCGTGATGAGTTTCCGACGATGGGTGCTCTCAATAATCCCTTCCAACGATCCATCGTATTTAATGAGACCATCGGCAATAATCACAACACGTTTACAGAGGGCTGCCACATCTTTCATATAATGACTGGTCAGCAGAATGGTGATTTTCCGTTTTTCCTGATAGTACTTAAGAAACTGCTGAATGTTGTGCTGAGCGATCACGTCCAGACCAATGGTAGGTTCATCCAGAAACAAAACCTCCGGACCATGAAGTAATGCAGCGGTCAGTTCCATTTTCATCCGCTGTCCTAGCGACAACTCCCGCACGGGCTGCGCCAACAGATCCCTCAAATCCAGCAGATCCGTCAACTCGTCCAACCGGTCCTGAAACGCGCCGGCCTCAATCCTATAGATTTGCTGATGCAGTCGAAATGATTCCTGGGCAGGTAAATCCCACCACAGTTGATTTTTATTTCCCATCACCAGCGCAAATCGCCGACGATATTCATTTTCTCGTTTCCAGGGCACATGTCCCATCACCGTAGCGATCCCGGATGTTGGATGAATCACACCCGAGAGCAGTTTTAGTGTGGTTGTTTTACCAGCACCGTTGGGACCCAGAAATGCAACAAACTCTCCCTGCTGAATCTGCAGGTCAATCCCCTGCACTGCCAGCACTTCCTTATAGTCACGTTTGAATAACCCGCGCAGCGACGAACTCAGACCTTCTTTCTTTTGATAAACCTGGTAGGTCTTATGCAGATCCTTTATTTCGATGATGGCCATGCAGCTAATTATAGGTGGCCGTTGGTACTCCATACAGTACCAACGACCGCTGGAAACTGCATTGACAGTTCCCGCCACACCGTTTGACTTTCGCCTTTGGCCGGGAATGCCTAAGATGGCATTACATCACTGATGTTGAGGTGAACGATTCTTGTGAGGAATCAAAGGAACAAAATATGACAACCGCAATGCGAATCGGACTGGGTCACGACACACACCGGATGGGTGAAGGAGGACCGATCGTCTTGGGCGGAGTGGAAATCCCAGCCACGGTCCATCTGATCGGACACAGTGATGCGGATGTACTATTGCACGCCATCACGGATGCCCTGCTGGGAGCCTGTGGATTAGGCGACATTGGTGAGTTGTTTCCCGACAATGATCCTCAGAACCAAAACCGCTGTTCTGGTGAAATGTTGCGGCTTGCCCATCAACGCATTCAGGCTGAGGGCTGGAGAATCAACAACCTGGACTGTGTTATTCTTGCGACAATTCCTAAAATCAGTCAGCACCGTGAGGCGATAATCAATAGTATCGCAGGCATCCTTGAAATCTCACCAAACCAGATTTTCGTCAAAGGAAAGACAGGAGAACAGGTCGGGCCGGTCGGCCGGGGAGAAGCCATTGTCGCCGAATGCGTTGCCCTGCTACATCAGCCCTAGTGGTAGTTCTTACTCAGCCGAATCCCTCCCATACTCTGACTTACTCATGACCGCATCCACTTTGAATTAAACAAAAAATCAACAGGCGTAACTTTTGATGATCCGTGTTTACAATACTCTGACTAAAACCAAAGAAGACTTCGAACCATTGGAAGCGGGCAAGGTCGGTATCTATCTTTGCGGCCCCACCGTGTATGCTCAAAGTCACATTGGCCATATGGTGGGACCCGTTATCTTTGATACGATCAAACGCTATCTGCAATACTCCGGTTATGACGTCACCTGGGTCGTCAATATCACCGACGTGGATGATAAGCTGATCACTCACAGTCAGCAGCAGGGAATTTCAATGGAAAATCTGGCCTCGGAAATGACCACGGATTACTTGAACAATCTTGCCGCTCTGGGGGTCGATCAAATTGACGAAATGCCACGTGCCACGCAGCACATGAAAGCCATCATCGAATTCACCGCAGAACTGATCAGCAAAGGTTTTGCCTACGAAGAGTCCGGGGATGTGTTCTTTGAAGTTGCCACAGACAGCCACTATGGTTCTCTTAGCAACCGTACGACCGATCAGGCTCAGGGTCAGGGTGGTGAAGCTGTCTCCCGAAAACGGTCTGCCAGCGACTTTGCTTTATGGAAATCCGCCAAACCGGGTGAACCGAGTTGGGACAGTCCCTGGGGTCCAGGTCGTCCAGGTTGGCATATTGAATGTTCTGCTATGAGCCGCCAGCTACTGGGAGAATCGTTTGACATCCATGGCGGCGGATTAGATCTGGTTTTTCCCCATCATGAAAATGAGTTGGCACAAAGCTCCTGTTGTCACGGGAAACCGATGGTCAAATACTGGATGCATAACGGACTCATGCGTGCCGGCGGACAGGACGGCAAGGTGGGAGGCCGAAATCAACCGGAGGACGCAGATCCGCCGGCAACGGTGGAAACTAAAATCAGCCGTTCCCGAGGCGCAGGTGGACTGGCAGAACTGATCAGCCGACAGGGTGGTCAGCGTATTCGGTTCTTCCTGTTGAAAACGCATTATCGCAGTACCATCGTTTTCAGCGAAACGGGAATTGAAGAATCCGGAACCGCCCTGACGGCATTTGATCGTCTATTTGAACGATATCAGAGAATTACCGGTGAGTCCTTCTATGATTTACCTACCACAGCCCTACGGACTCTGGGCGATTTTGACCCACAGGATTGTGAATTTCTGAAGCAAATCCAACAACATCGAGAGCATTATCTGGCAAAAATGGATGATGACTTCAATACGGGTGGAGCCTGTAGCGACCTGTTCGATTTCATTCGCAGCACGAATCGATATATAGATCAGGAGGAATTGGAGTCCCGTCCCCAATCACCTCCATGGACTGCCCTGCGACAAGCCATGCTGACGTTGCGGGAACTAACCGCTCTGCTGGGGATCTTCGTGTCCGCTAACGATACAGACACCCCGGAAGAGAGTACGGACGACCAGGAAATACAACGCATGCTGCAACAACGGGAAGCCGCCCGTCACGAGAAAGATTTTGCGACTGCAGATCAAATCCGCGATGCTCTACTGGAAATGGGAATCACGATTGAGGATCGCGCCGATGGCACGTTGTGGAGAAAGACCTGAATTCGCTCACATAGAACACTAATCGAGGATTATCGCGATTGCTGGTATACCGCATTTAAAAGCGACTCGACATCCGTGAATTTATTTCCCGACTCAACCACGGAGCTAATCAACTGTCGGGCATCTAAATCACTGTGGCCCAGACTACGCAGAACCTCGCAGGTTTGCTCCATCAAATCAGGTTCAACCGCGACTGAATCCGTCTGACCGGTATCGACCAGAAGAGCAAATTTGGCCATTTTACGACGCAGTTTTGCGATAATCCGTTCTGCCGTGGCCGGCCCGACACCAGGCAGCGTGGATAGCCCCTTAACGTCCTGATTTTCGATCAACAGAGCAACTTCACGCACCGGCCGGACCATCGATCGCAATGCCTTTTTGACACCAACTCCGTCAACACTGCAAAACAACTCAAAAAACTCTAGTTCGATCTCACTCAAAAAACCAACCATCCGTGGGTTCATCCGACCTTGTGGATTCCCTTCAAAATAAAGAATGGTATGCAGGCTAATGTCTTCGCCCGTCAGACTCTGAACATTGCGACGTACAAAATCCGGAACCAAAATCTCAAATCGCAGAGGTCCATATTCCATAATGACCGAAGCATCAAAAACTTCGATTAAACAACCGGTTACATATTTAATCACAACAACTACCCTTTCTCGATTCCTGACATGCGAATGTCTTTTACCCCAGAAACGCATGGCACAATGCGGTTGCCAGAGCATCGGCGACATCCGGTGGTTCCGGAACCTCGGTCAACTGGAATTCCTTACAGACGGCCATTTGCATCTGTGCTTTACTGGCCCGCCCATTACCGGTCAGCACTTTTTTAATCTGAGTCGAAGCGTAATCGGCAATGGGGATGCCCCGTTGAGACGATGCCAAACACAAAACACCCCGCGCATGAGCCATAATAATGGCAGTCCGGGGTCGCTGGTAATGCGAATACAGTTGTTCGATCGCCATTTCGTCTGGTTGCAGTGACTCCAGCACATCCTGCAATCCCTGAAAGACCTTGTGACACCGCAGCGATAAATCCCCTTTTCCGCCTCTCAGAACGCCTGCTTCGACCAACGTCAATTCCCTCCCAACCTGATCAACGACGCCATATCCGGTGATATTCACTCCGGGATCAATCCCCAGTATACGGCGTTTGTTGGGTTTTTCGACAGTCACGGCCATTCCGTTTTTCTTTCGTTGTTTCCGCCCGCGATGGGGTTCATCCAAATCCGTACTCCAGAGCATAATCATTGCACGGGTATTTAGGGAATGGGAATCAACCAGAACCATCGAAAGTGCTGATGGTTCGTGGTTCAGATTCCAACTTCCCGCTCCTGAAGACTCGGCGGCATTCGGAGTTCATGTGCGGTTGCAATCAATACACACCCGGGACCACGACAGCGCTCGCTGTAGATTGCCTGAGGGCGTTTTGATATACTTCTGCCACAGCAGTTTCAGAATACCGTTGAGAGGATCAGCTATGAATCGGGAAAAAATCCTGGGACCCGTCGGTTCTGCGGACAATGATGACCGTTCACTGCGTCCTCAGCGAATGTCTGAAATGGTAGGCCAGCGTGATGTATTTGAACGTTTGGAAATCGCCGTTGAGGCAGCCGGTAAACGCGAGGAACCTCTGGGCCATATCCTGTTTGACGGCCCACCGGGTTTAGGCAAAACCACATTTGCTACGTGTATCCCGCATGAATTAGGGGTTCCCATCGAAATGGCGACCGGCGCGGCACTCCGGGCACCCAAAGATCTCATTCCCTATCTGACCAACATACAAGAACGCGCTATCTTGTTCATTGATGAAATCCACCGCATTCCGGCGGCGGTTGAAGAATACCTCTATACCGCAATGGAAGACTTTCGAATCGATCTCGTATTGGGAGATGGTGTCAATGCACGGACGATTAACATGACGATCAATCCGTTCACTCTCATCGGAGCAACTACCAGAGCTGGAATGTTAACCGGGCCATTACGCGATCGTTTTCAAATGCGGGAACATCTTGATTTTTATACGGTTGACGAATTAGCTCAAATTATCGTCAGTAATGCAGTTAAGCTTGATTTAAAAATCGATGAGGAATCCGCCCGTGAGATCGCCCAACGCAGTCGTAGTACTCCCCGAATTGCCAATAACCGACTGCGCACCGTACGCGACTATGTCACCGCTCGAGCCGACGGCCAGGTTACGCTGGAACTGACACGTGCAGCATTGAAAAAATGGGAAATTGATATTCTTGGGCTGGACAAACTGGACCGAAAGTACCTTGAAACGCTGATCCGAACATTCCAGGGGGGACCTGCCGGAGTGGAAGCCATCGCTCATACCATGAATACTGCTACCGATACCCTCATCGACGAAGTCGAGCCGTTTTTGTTAAGGACGGAATTGGTTGTTCGTACACCACGAGGACGCGTGGCAACGCAACAGGCGTTCCAACATCTCGGAATACAGGGACAGGCAGTCGATCCGCAAACAGCCGATAACGATACGGAACAAGATCAACTGTTCTAGCACATTTGCAATCTGGAAAACATCAGAACCCCAGTAAATGAATCGTACATAGTACAAGAATCCGACCTTCTGCCATAGAAAACAATTATCACCGTTCCATTTCTTAGTATTAGGCTGTTGACAGGTATAATTGGCAGTTCTAGGATAGGTTTTTGCTCCTGAATCAGGAGGATATGTCCACTGGGCACACCTGATTTACAAGGGGTATACATCAAGAGGATTCCAGAAATGAGCCTCTGTGGCCTTGATTCCAAGGCTCGATGTTCCAGATCAAACGCTGAACAAAACAATCAGGTTCCATCATGGCTGTACCAAAGAGAAAACATTCCAATTCACGCAGTAACAAGCGTCGCAGTCATCATGCTTTGACACCTCGCCAACTTTGTAACTGCAAACAATGTAATCACCCCATTCCTCCCCATACCGTTTGCCCCAAATGTGGAACGTACATGGAAGTGGGGCGTCGGTTTGCTGCGACCGGGGACGAATAATCCCTCGCCACCACTCGATTATTAGTTCTGGGCTGTTTTCCTACTCAGGTCAAGTAGATTGGAACGATTCATGAGCAACATCGCTTTTTTATTCCCAGGTCAAGGCGCTCAAACCGTTGGCATGGCAGCAGAATTAGTAAGTCAGCTACCGGCAGCCGCCGCGTTGTTCCAGCAGGCCAGTGACATTTTAGGATACGATTTGGCGGAATTGTGTTCAAAGGGACCTGTGGAAACACTCAATTCGACCGATCACAGTCAGCCCGCCCTGTTTGTAGCGAGTCTGGCCGCATTGGAGTCGCTCAAAGCCACAGACTCAGAAACGGTGGATGCATGTCATGCGACCGCCGGCCTCAGTTTAGGTGAATATACCGCTTTGGTTTTTGCGGGTGTCATGTCGTTTGAAGATGGATTACGTGTGGTGCAGCAACGGGGATTGGCGATGCAGGCTGCAGCACAGCAAGCGGACAGTACGATGGTCAGTCTGTTGGGCATGTCAGCTCCCGAGGTTCAACAACTTGTGGATACTTGCCGTCAGGAAGGTGAAGTTCTTGAAATAGCAAACCTACTGTGTCCGGGGAATATTGTCGTTTCGGGTTCCCGTAATAGTTGTGAACAAATTCAGACTGCAGCCGTCGAGGCGGGTGCCATGAAAGCCATCGGGCTGGCAGTCGCAGGTGCTTTTCATACCGACATCATGCAACCAGCTGTGGAGCCGTTAAGGCAGGTGTTAGAATCAGTAACCTTCCATCCACCCCGGGTACCTGTCGTATCGAATGTCGATGCAACGATCCACTCCGACCCGGAGCAAATTCGGCAACATCTGGTCAAGCAGGTGGTGTCGCCGGTACTCTGGGAAGAATCCATGAATACCCTGCTGGCAGCGGGAACAGATCAGTTTTATGAAATTGGACCCGGTCGGGTTTTACGGGGGTTGCTGCGACGAATTGCAAGAAAAACACCATGTGAGAATATTTCCTGCTAAGTACCATGCCGTTTTAAACAAATAAAGTTACTGGTAAATCCAAAACCCATTCTATCCTTTCCCTATCGATCCACAGATTGGGTGCCGTTTTCAAAGAAAGTAATCAAACCATGTCAGAAGTAACAACCAACACTTTAAGTGCAGATCTTGGAGGCCAAGTCGCCATCGTGACCGGAGCATCTCAGGGATTGGGAAAAACGTGTGCTATTGAACTCGCACGTAACGGAGCACGCGTTGCCTGTTTGGCTCGGAATGCTGAAAAACTCGCCGAGACCGTTGCAGCCATCGAAGCCATCGGTGGACAGGCGGCCTCGTTTTCCGTCGATGTGACGGATCGTGAAAGTGTGGACCAAGTCGTGGACCAAATCGTAGAACAATGGGGAAGCCTTGAAATACTGGTGAATAATGCCGGGATTACCCGTGATGCCCTGCTGCCACGGATGAGTGACGAAGAATTTGATACCGTCATCAACACCAACCTTCGCGGTGCTTTCCTTTTCATGCGTGCGGTATCCAAGCATATGATGTCCGCTCGATATGGTCGTATCATCAACATGTCAAGTGTTTCCGGTCTGATCGGAAACGTAGGACAAACCAACTATTCCGCCTCCAAAGCCGGTTTGATTGGGATGACACGTAGTTTTAGTCGAGAAATCTCGCGTCGAAACGTAACCGTCAACTGTGTTGCACCTGGTTTCATTGAAACCGAAATGACTGCCGTTTTAGGTGAAGCAATTATCAAAGAAGCTAAATCACGGATTCCCGCGCGCAAACTGGGGCAACCCACCGATGTGGCCGCTTGCGTGCTGTTTCTGGCCAGTGGAGCCGCTGGATATATCACCGGCCATACGTTGGCCGTGGACGGGGGAATGACCGGTTAACACGACGAGCTTTGCTGAAAACCATAATATTAAGTAAAACAGTACGTTTTCGGTACACGGATATCTTGACCTCATGGGCTGGATTGTTCTATGTTTATAGTGCCTCTAAGTAGAAGAGCATGAATCCGCTTGTACGAATTTTAGTTTAGATTTTTTCCTGTGGACTTTCAGCCCCTCAGGCTGTTGGAAAATCAGGATTTTTATTTACCAAGGAGATTGTCTGTGTCTGTAGAAGAACAAGTCATCAATGTTGTAGCCGAGCAACTTGCGGTCGACAAAGAAAAGATCACACGTGACACGTCATTTGTGAATGACCTTGGAGCCGACTCGTTGGATACCGTCGAGTTAATTATGGAACTGGAAGAAGAATTCGATATGACGATTCCCGAAGCGTCAGCCGAACAGATTCAGACAGTTGGTCACGCGATCGATTTTATCGAAGAAAACACTCAATAATAACGAGTAAACATAGGTACCATGGCACGACGAATCGTCGTAACAGGACTTGGCGTTGTCGCTCCACTTAGTCAGGACGTCAATGATCTTTGGACGCGGATACTGAACAGCGAAAGTGGTATCCACGAACTACAGGTCGTTGATAAAAGCCTGTTTAAAGTTAAGTTTGGTGGTGACATTCACGACTGGGATCCTGGCGAAATCATTCAGCCCCGCGATGCAAAACGCATGGATCGTTTTACGCAGTTTGCTATGGTTGCCGGTACGCGCGCCGTGGAAGACTCCGGGATCGATTTTGAAAAAGAAGATCCTTACCGTTGTGGTGCTATTCTTGGATCGGGCATCGGAGGAATCCGGGAAATTGAAGCACAAGTCGCCAAACTGATCAACCGTGGGCCCGAACGTGTATCACCGATGACCATCCCGAAACTGATGCTCAATGCCGCTGGTGGCAATCTCTCAATTCGCTACGGACTACGGGGACCCAATTACGGTGTCGCTACAGCCTGCGCTTCCGCTAATAACGCCATGGGTGATGCACTGCGAATGATCCAATACGGCGACGCGGATGTCGTCCTTACCGGCGGATCCGAAGCCGGCCTGACACCGATGGGCCTTAGCGCTTTCCAAAATATGAAAGCACTCTCTCGCAGAAATGACGAACCTCAACGAGCCTCTCGGCCTTTTGATGTAGATCGGGATGGCTTCGTATTAGGTGAAGGAGCCGGAGTCCTGGTGTTCGAAGAACTCGAACATGCCAAAGCACGGGATGCAAGTATTTACTGTGAAGTGATTGGCTTTGGAGCCAGTTGCGATGCAGGTCATATTACCCAACCCGATCCCGACGGCGCCGGAGCCAGTCGCTCAATGTCCAATGCAATCAATGATGCTCAAATCACACCAGAACAAGTTCAGTATTTAAATGCTCACGGAACCAGCACCCCACTGGGAGATGTCGCTGAAACCAAAGCCATTAAAAACGTTTTTGGTGAATATGCATACCAACTAAGTGTATCCAGTACCAAAAGCGCACTCGGACATTCACTCGGTGCAAGCGGAGGGATCGAACTAATACTGACTGCAAAAGCCATTCAGGATCAGATTGCACCACCAACCATCAATCTGGAAAATCCCGATCCGGAATGCGACCTGGACTATACGCCGCTCACACCAAAAGAACGACCCATTGAGATTGCAATCAGCAATAGCTTTGGATTCGGTGGACATAATGCCTCGATCGTTGTGAAAGCATTCTCTTAAACGGAACTCCTCAAATAAATTCATGGCCGAGAATCACTCACGCATCGTCATTACCGGATTGGGACAAATTAGTCCGCTCGGCAATACCGTGGCAGAATTGAGTTCGGCCCTCGATCAGCAAACAACCGGAGTCCGCACACTTGAATCCATCCCGTATAAAAACCTAAAAGCTTCCTATGGTGGTGAAGCCCGTGACTTTACCGGCGATATTTCAAATTATGGTACACTCGAAAAGAGCCTGACACGCGCCATTAAAAAAGGCTCCCGCCTGATGTGCCGCGAAATCCAAATGGGAGTCGCGGCGGCTCAACATGCACTTCAGGACGCCGAATTGACACCGGAAATCTACGACCCGGATCGTATAGGAATCGTCTTCGGTTGTGACTATATCCTCAGTATGCCCCATGAATTTCGCGAAGGCGTGATGCAATGCCTCGATGAACAAGGTGAATTCGACTTTGATCAGTGGGCTGAAAACGGACTGCCTCGGGTCAATCCGCTGTGGTTACTTAAATATCTTCCGAATATGCCCTCCAGTCATATCGCGATCTACAATGATCTCAGGGGACCAAGTAATTCCATTACCATGCGAGAATCATCCGCCAATCAGGCCCTCGCCGAAGCCTATTGCACCATTCAGCGCGGAGATGCCGATATTATGGTAACCGGAGCAACAGGAACCAGAATTCACCCGCTGCGTACCGTCCATGTGAATATGCAGGAAGAACTGGTCGGAAACCAATTCAATGCGGCAGAAGGCTGCCGCCCCTATGAAAAAAACCGCAATGGTATGGTTATCGGTGAAGGGGCAGGAAGCATGACCATCGAACGACTCGATCATGCACTCGCTCGCAATGCAAACATCTATGGAGAAATCATCGCCTTCGCCTCCTCGACCGCAATGAATCGTGATCGAACCGCTCGATTTGATCAGGCATTTAAGAATGTTATTCGACAGTCTCTCGAAAATGCAAACCTAAAACCCGAAGATATCGGACACGTTCACGGGCATGGCATGTCAACGATCTCGTCCGATCAAGGAGAAGCCGAAGCCATTGCCAGCGTTTTTGGAAACCAAACACCCGTCGTTGCTGCTAAAAGCTATATGGGAAATCTGGGTGCCGGAAGCGGCGTTGTGGAAATAATCTCCAGCCTGCTGGCATTGCAAAAAGATCGCCTCTTTCCGACTCTAAACTATGATGAACCTGATCCACTTTGTGACATCCAGGTCGTGCAAGATTCGGATCAGCCCGCGGGAAATTGCTTCATGAACCTAAATACCTCCCCTCAAGGCCAAGCCAGTTCCGTAATACTACGTAGCCTGGACTGATTGGCCGCCCCTTGGTTCTTCGCCGCTAATTTCATCCCCAGATCGCCTAAGCAATACCTATCAATTCATCGATCTGCTTTGAACACCCATTGCTCACTCCATTCGTACATGCTCGCTTCATGCTAAATACCCTACACATACCGCCTTCCCTGCCTGTCGGGCAACTTGACACTTTGACCAAGCAGGGGTATCGTGGGGAGAATTGACCCTCAATTGAGTAGGTGAACATAATGCGTTAAAGCAAAATTACTTACACTTCGGTGAGCGGAGAATCCGCCCGGCTCGAATATAACGTGAATATCCAACTGTTTTATGCAGTTTTATAGGGTTTTT
>JAYZPA010000243.1:0-21904 GCA_036150515.1 Planctomycetota bacterium | reverse complement strand
GGCAATTCGCATCTCGAGCCATTCCGCACCAAACCCAAGTCGCCATAACATTTCCGGATTTGAATGGCCTCGCGATTGAGTCGTTCCATCGTTATCAAAAGAATAGGTATACCCCATTTCCACTTGTCTGACGCCCAGTCCCACCGTAGTGCTGGCTTCAATAAAGTCCGGTCGATCGCCAATCAGGCCTTCCTCCCGTGATGGTGGCCCTCCCCGGACCTCACTACCACTCCAGTTGAACAACGTTCCCTGGGTTTTCAAATCCTGGGCACCGAGGGTGCTTAGGGTCATCAGACAGAGGCTGATTATCAGCAGTGGTTTGATGAGAATTCCGGACATATTTTCCATTTCTGAATTTGGTATATTCCGCATTTACCGGTCGGATGCTGAGTCGAGCCACATACCATCAATATCGGTGGTTTTCCGCCTGCGAGTCACCTGTTTTTTTTACGGATCCAACAAATCACAACGATAACCCCGAATCCCGCCGACCGATTGATTGACGGTGATAATCGGCAGATATACGATAAATACTGGAAAACCCGTATTTTCCATGAATATTGCGTTATTTCAACGGCAATCCATTGTCTGGAAAAAACATGGCTTTGACCTACTTCAAACGGTTCCAAATGGAGTTGGATCTCAATACATGGATACCCCCATCGATCGAGTTACCGGATGGTTACCAGTTTATGGCGTGGAACGAAAGTGAGCTTTCGGAACATGCCAGGGTCAAATTTCAAAGTTTTGAATTGGAGATTGATGCCCACGTATTTCCATGCTTGAGTGAGCTTTCGGGATGTACACGACTGATGAATGATATCTCCAGTCGTGATCAGTTTGTTGCCGAAGCCACCTGGCTCATTAAGTATCAGGCGGACGAGGCCTCGGCGGCGGAATCGGTGGGCACAATTCAGGTTTTGCTCGACATTCAGGGTCGCGGCACGATCCAAAATATCGCGATCACACCAGAACACCGTCAACAAGGTCTGGGCACCGCATTGGTGCATCAGTCGTTGTTAAATTTACAACAGCGCGGTATTCACTGTGCACTGCTGGAGGTTACGGCTCAAAATGCTGGTGCGCTCCGCTTGTACAAACGCCTGGGGTTTCACATTATAAAGACAGTTTTCAAGCCATCCACAGCCGTCACGCAGTGAATCGCAATTAGGTAATCCAACCCGTGTCCTCATCCACTATCGCCACCCATCGATTCTCCAACGGGCTAACGTTACTCACCGAGCAAATGCCCTGGCTGGAATCCGCTGCGATCAATTTTCTGGTTCCCGCGGGTTGCCAGCGGGATCCCGCTCCGTTGCCAGGACTGGCCAAACTAACCGCAGAAATGATTCAGCGAGGTTGCGGTGATTTGCCAAGTCGTGAATTTGAGCAGGCACTCGATCAACTGGGCATTGTCCATTCGTGCGGCGTAAGCAATTATCACCTTCGTTTTGGTGCTGCCATGCCCGCCGACCGTTTGTCCCGCGCCCTACCGCTTTACGCGGATCTCTTACTGCGTCCGCACCTGCCAGAGCAACAACTCAGTGACGGCCAAATGGTTTGCATTCAGGAATTGCTTGCCATGGAGGATGACCTCAGTCAAAAGCTGATGCAACAGTTAAGGCACCGTCAATATCCCGATCCTCTGGGACGTTCTCCACACGGTGAAATGGAGTCACTTCAAGCAATAACCATCGATGACATTCAACAATTTCATCAGCGATACTGCATACCGGACGAGACGATCATCAGTGTGGCCGGCAATTTTGATCCCCCCGCTTTGACGGACCGGATTGAATCCTTACTGGGTGACTGGCAGGGCACGAACGACCATTTGTTGCCCATGACACCCCCACCGGCAGGCCATCATCATATCCAACACGACTCCAGTCAGACTCAGATCGGAATTGTTTTTCCCAGTGTTGCCTATTCCCATCCGGACTATTTCCAGGCGCGGGGAGCCATTGGTGTCCTCAGTGACGGCATGAGCTCACGCTTATTCACCGAGGTGCGGGAAAAACGCGGGCTCTGCTACACCGTCTATGCAATGTGCCACACGTTGCGGGATCACGGCTGTGTCCTAACCTATGCCGGCACGACATGCGAGCGTGCGCAAGAAACGCTGGATGTCCTGATCGCGGAATTGCAGCGACTGGGAGACGGTATTGAGCAAGCGGAACTGGATCGTCTCAAGGCAAAAATCAAAACGGGATTAATTATGCAGCAGGAAAGCAGTAGTTCCCGCGCCGCCTCCATGGCGGCGGATTGGCACCTTTTAGGAAAAGTCCGCCAAACACATGAATTGGGAGCGATTCTGGACGACCTGTCAGTGGACTCGATCAATACCTACCTCTCGGAAAATCGTCCTTCACAATTTCGTGTCGTCACTCTGGGCCAGGAGACTCTGGAAATCCCGGCGGCGGGAGGAATCCTATGATTTCAACCAACATTGAATTCAGAACACATACATTAGCCAACGGCCTACAGTTGATTGCCGAGTGTAATCCGGAGGCCTATTCAACCGGGATCGCCTTTCATGTTGCTACCGGTTCACGGGACGAATCATCCGAGATTTCCGGAGTCAGTCATTTTCTTGAACACATGGCTTTCAAAGGGACGCCGACCCGAACGGCGGAAGATGTCAATCGCGAACTGGATGAGATCGGATCCCAAAGCAATGCGTTTACATCTCAGGAGCAAACCGTATATTTCTGTTGTGTATTACCTGAATACCAGCTGGTCGCACTGGAACTGCTCAGTGACATCATGCGACCTCGATTACGCGAATCCGACTTTAACACGGAAAAACAGGTTATCCTCGAGGAGATTGCCAAATACGCTGAACAACCCCCCTTTGGCGCTCTGGACAAAGCACTCGCCAGACATTTTGACCAACACCCGTTAGCAAAATCGGTGTTGGGAACTACCGAATCGGTCAGTCGCTTAACCCGGCAACAGATGCAGGATTATTTTGATCGTCAATACAGTGCCAACAATATCACACTGGTCATGGCAGGGAACATCCAGTTCGATCAGGTGGTTGAGCAACTCGAAGATCACTGTTCGGCCTGGAGTCGACACGACGTGCGGCGTGAAACCAAACGCGCTGCGGCGTCGGACACTGCGTCCGATCTACACGCTATCAGAAAAGATTCTGCTCAACAGCAATACATTATTCAAATCGCCAATGGACCGGCAGCACAGGATCCTGACCGCATCGCCGGGCGTTTAATGACCACAATCTTTGGTGACGATAACAATAGTCGTTTGTTTTGGGAATTAATCGATACAGGCAAAGCAGAATATGCATCTCTGGAATCCCACGAATTTCAGGGAACCGGAATTTTCCTTAATTATATGTGTTGCCAGCCTGACCAAACGGTTGATTTAATGGAACAATACAACAGGATTATTTCGGAATTCCATGCTCAGGGCGTTTCGCAACAAGAACTGGAAACTGCCCAGGCTAAGGTCTGTTCCCACGTTGTCCTGCGTAGTGAACGCCCTGCGAATCGCATGTTCTCGATCGGTAACAACTGGATTCAGCGTGGAACCTATGAAACGACACGCGAAGCCATGAGTCAGATTGAGGCAGTTACTGTTCAGGACATTGATCAGCTCCTTCAACAATATCCATTGACTCCGGCTACGTCCGTGGCCATTGGTCCTAAATTCCCTGGCACCGAGACTCTTTAACCGACCTGTGGTATACCACCACCTCCAACAACCTTTTACACGAAAGAAACATCATGCAACGAACCCTGGTACTTTTAAAGCCGGACTGTGTACAACGTAGACTCATGGGCGAGATCATTTCCCGATTCGAATCCAAAGGCTTAAACGTCATAGCGATGAAAATGCTGCAAGTGACTCCGGAATTAGCGCAGCAGCATTATGCGGAACACGTGGAAAAGCCATTTTATCCTGGCCTGGAAGCCTTCATTACCGGGGCACCCGTCGTCGCGATGTGTATTGAAGGGCTGGACGTAATACGCGTCGTACGGGACATGCTCGGTGCGACCAGCGGCCTCCAAGCCGATGCAGGCACCATTCGCGGCGACTACAGCAGTAGCCGCCAGATGAATCTTGTCCACGCATCGGACGGCCCCGAAGCCGCAGCACGTGAAATGCAACTCTATTTTGATGAGTCGGAGATCTGCCCTTACTCACCAACACTCACACCCTGGATGAAAGCCGGCGACGAATAAACTCCTTGTTACGGAAACCCTTGCTGATGCCGCTGCGCAAAATTCACCTGCAAAGCCTACGGGCCCGTCTGTTTTTTGCCATCTCGATGATGGTGGCCACTTTGCCTGCCGCGGATGCTGCGTTGCCTAATATATTGTTCATCGCTGTGGACGACCTGCGTCCTGCCCTGGGTTGTTACGGTGACCAACACGCCTCCACTCCCCACATCGACTCGCTGGCCAAACGCGGTGTCAAGTTCGACCAGGCACATTGTCAGGTCGCGGTATGCAACCCGTCGCGAGCCAGCCTGATGACCGGTCTGAGGCCCGATCAGCTGGGGATTTGGACGCTGCCCATTCATTTTCGCGAAGCGAAACCGGACGCCGTCACCTTACCGCAGTGGTTCCGCAGATTTGGGTATACGGCCGTCAGCCATGGAAAGATCTTTCATAACCCCACCCCGGATCCCCAATCGTGGAGTGAACCCATTCGGAGCCTGCCGCCCACCGAACGTGGATACGCTGAGGGTTGGCGGGAGCAAATCCGAACGGTTCAGGAATCCCTGCCTGCAGGGGATTGGCGTAAAAACAATTTACGCGGCCCCATCACCGCCGCTCCGGTGATCGAGGACCATCTTCTCGTGGACGGCGCACGTACGGATATGGTGATCGAGGATATCCAGCGCTTGGGACAGGGCAAAGCGCCATTTTTTCTCGCCATGGGTTTTATTCGACCTCACCTTCCCTGGATTGCACCTAAAAAATACTGGGATCTATTTGACCCACAGACACTGCCCGTCCAAACCGATGGCCAGGTCATACCCCACACCCCACCCTACGCCATGTCGAGCAGTTATGAATTGACACACTACGTTGATCAAATCGATTTCCCAACCCCGTGGGACAAACGTCGGGTTTCGGAGGCGACCGCTCGTCAACTCATGCACGGGTATTATGCGTCGGTGTCCTATATCGATGCACAGATCGGACGGATCCTGAAAGCCCTCGAGGAACAAAACCTGACGGAAAACACCATCGTCATCCTGTGGAGCGACCACGGCTGGAAACTGGGCGAATATAACGGCTGGGGTAAAATGACGAACTATGAAATCGATACCCGGGTGCCGCTGATCATTTCCGCACCCGGTATCAAGAACCAAGGACAGCCCGTGGTTAGTCCGGTTGAATTACTCGATCTGTTTCCCACCTTGTGTGAATTAGCCGGAATCGATATTCCGGATTTTGTCCAGGGAAAGAGCCTCCTGCCGATGTTAAACAATCCAACCGCCGATGCGGACGCACAAGCCGTAAGCCAGTACTATCGAAAGCTCAACTCGGATGAGGTCATGGGATATGCACTACGCACGGCAACCCATCGCTTTGTCGAATGGCGTGATTTTACCAGTGGAACCGTGAAAGCCCGTGAATTATATGACCACCGGGACAACCATTTGGAATCTCAAAACATCATCACCGATGCCGACCCCGCACTGGTTGCGGCATTAACCACACAACTGCTGCAAACCCATCCACGTCGCGGATTGAGGATGGTACCCCCGGTGCATTCCAATCCAGCCCCGGACCGACATCCTGTTGCTATCCGTTTTGCAAATCAAACCCAATCCGATTTGCTGATTTATCCCATCACACCCCAGGGTCGGCGGGGCAAAGCACGTATCTGCAAAACAGACGCCACGGTCTCCATCGGCGCACGGATCGGTGGCGTCTATGTTGTGGAAAGCCGGGACGGGACGGTCCACGAAATCCACTCACCTTCCTTTCCTGAAAAAACCATTTCCATCACGACAGTTGATTCATCCCGTTAGACCAACATCCCCGCCATGACAAAACGATCCGACGACACCGATATCATTGAGCAAATCCGCAGCTTATTTGGGCAGCGAGGCGGCCGGAGTTATGGCGAACAGGTCACCGAACAACAACACGCACTGCAAACGGCAACCTTTGCCCTGCAATCCAATGAAGACGATTCGATGATCGTAGCCTGCCTGTTACATGATTTTGGACATTTATTACACGACCTCGGCGAGGACGTTGCTGACCATGGAGTGGATTCCCATCATGAACAACTCGGAGCCGACACGCTCGAACCCTTCTTTCCGCCACAGATCGTGCAACCCATCCGTCTGCACGCAGAGGCCAAACGCTATTTGTGCCGCAACAACACTGGGTATCTCGAAAGCCTCTCGGCCGCATCCAGACAAAGCCTGGTACTTCAGGGTGGTGTCATGACCCAAGCCGATGCGGACGCGTTTGAATCCAACCGTTATTTCGCCGAAGCAGTCCGCCTGCGACGCTACGACGACAAGGCCAAAGTAGTGGGTATGCGAACCAACACCCTTGAGTCCTTCCTCCCCCGGGTTGCTCGATTCGTCACGGAGCAATCCGCTGTAGAAAAGTCGGGATGAGAGGATTTGAACCTCCGACCTTTTGACCCCCAGTCAAACGCGCTAACCAGGCTGCGCTACATCCCGTTACCTACCCCCATTCTAAATCAGATTGGGAACTTGTAGTATCCCTACTAGAGACCATACTGGAAACAAATTTCCAACTACGGTATTATCATCTTTGGATACACCATGCGTATCGACCCGTCCTAGGCCCGTCATTCAACCCATTCCTTTTTTTGAAGGGTGTCTCCATGCTCCATTTTGGCGATCGCTTGGCTCAGGCCGTTCAGCGGTGTAAAACTCCTGCTCTAGTAGGCATCGATCCGCGACTGGAAAGCCTCCCCGCACCGTTGCAACCTTCCGACCCCAATCCTTCACCGGATGATGTGGCTCAGGCATATTTGGCGTTCAGTAAAGGCGTGATCGATGTGGTTGCACCGCTGGTGCCGGCAGTCAAACCTCAATCTGCTTTCTTTGAACAGATTGGATCCGCCGGTACCCATGTTCTGGCAGAAGTTATTCAGTATGCCCGAATGCAGGGATTGCTGGTCATCGTTGACGGTAAACGCAATGACATTGGCAGCACAGCCGCCGCCTACGCACAGGGATATCTGGGCAATGCAACCGATTTTTCCGGCGACTGCCTTACCGTCAGTCCGTATTTAGGCGAGGACAGTCTGGAACCGTTTACCCGGCTTGCGACGGATCTGGGGAACGGTATTTTTGTGCTTGTCAAAACATCGAATCCGGGTGGAGGGCGATTTCAGGATCTCATTGCGGACGGTCGTGCGGTTTACCAGCATGTCGCAGAATTGGTCGAACAGCTTGCTTCAGGCTCGTCCGGAACCGAACCTCACGGATATGGTGCCGTGGGAGCGGTGGTCGGAGCAACCTATCCGGATCAACTCAGTGAATTACGTCAGGCCATGCCGCATGCATGGCTGCTTGTACCGGGATTTGGCGCTCAGGGGGGCGGCGCGGCCGATGTTGCGGGAGGCTTTGACGCAGCCGGCCTGGGTGCCATCATTAACAGCTCACGCGGTATCATCTTTGCACATGCCCGTGATCCCTATCGAGACAGGTTTGGCAATCAGCAATGGCAACAGGCCGTGGAAGCAGCCACACGGGATATGATTGCACAGTTAGCCGCCGAGACACCTGCCGGGGTCCTTCAGGATGCGACTGGATGAACAAACGACCGCTGCATGTACGCAGAGGATACCTGACCTGTATCGGATTGATGCTGGCCGTCGTCATTGTCTGGAGCAGCGGGTGGCTGGATGACACTCAATGGCTAAACTGGCTCGCGGGACAACAGGTCAATGCCCGAACCTATGCTCAGGAACATCTGCCGACTTCCATTGCCATCGCAATGCTCGTGTATGTGCTCGTCACCGCATCCGGATTTCCGGGGTCAACGGCACTTTCCATTGTTTCAGCCACCATCCTCCCGTTTTGGGCATCCCTGCTGACCGTCAGTTTCTCTTCGACCATCGGTGCCACTCTAGCAATGCTCATGAGTCGTTATTTGCTACGAGATATGGTGCACAGTTGGTTTGGTGATCGATTTGAAACATTTGAACAGGCCTGGCAGAGAGACGGTCTCTGGTATCTGGCCAGTATGCGGTTGGCACCGTATGTTCCGTTTTTCTCCATTAATTTACTGATGGGTCTCACTCCCGTAAAAACAAGATCTTTCTTTCTAGTCAGCCAAATTGCGATGTTTCCCGGAACGGTGGTTAATTTATATTTGGGAAGCCGCCTGCCTCCCCTGAGGGAATTACTGGATTCGGGTATACCCTCCATATTAACGTGGGACCTCACTCTGGCCTTTACATTGTTGGCCATCACGCCTCTGATGATCCGGTATTTCATCAAACGCAAGTAACTCCCAATCTCCCCTCGCTAGGCGTCTGCCGCAAGTCCTCTATTCTACCGGCTGACTTACCCGACGCACGCATCCTCCGGACTGACTATAATAAGGGTGAGTTTTACTACATACGAAAAGGGTATCCCATGTATTTAAAAATGCTTATCCGGTCCGTCCTGTTGCTCTTACTGTGCGTGTTCCCGTTTCAAACGTCCTCCGCTCAGAACGATGCAGACACCAAGGGTATTGACTTGCGGACCCGCAAGGCCGTTCAGGCGTTTATCAATGAAGCGACGAAACTAGCCATCGATTACGAACAAAACGGCGACCTGCAAAAAGCACGCAACATGTATGAGTCCATTTATCGTCTGGATAATCGACTCGACGGATTACCTGCAAAAATCAAGTCCCTGGAATCCGCCCTGCTGGACAAGAATCAGGTGGTTCATAAACTTGACACCGCCAATGGCTGGACTCAGATCGGCCGGGCCTATGCCGGCCGCGCCTTTAAAATACTGACCGCAGGAAGCTATTCCATGGCTCCCGCCACAGAAATTACCGCAGGCGGATTTCCCCCGGGCGACGTAACGAAACAGGGGATGGATCCGGAGTTACCGCTGGGTGCTTTGATCGGTATTTATTTTCGAAACAAAAAACCCGGAAAACCCTTTCTGGTTGGCGAAAACACTCTCCTGTCCCCGGAGAAAGACGGCGTTTTGTACTTGAAAATGAATGTTCCGCCCGGAATCGTTTGCGACGGTGTCATATCGGTTGGCACAAGTGGTTGGTTCAACTTGCCGGCGCAATAGATTTCCTGCACTAACTACCGGGCCGAATATCTTTCATTCCAATGACGTCGCCGCGCGACTGTGATTTTTTCTTTTTACGTTTTTTACCCCGCATGTTACCCTGCCCGCGTTTGCCGGTTTCACGTCTCTCCCATTTCACCGTTCGTTTCCGTCGTCCGCCGGCTCTTTTGTCACGGTATGCCGTTTCAAGTCTTGGCAATTCCGGGAAATCCTCAAAACGCCATTTTTCCACGGGTACAGAAATCCCCGTCAATTGCTCAATACGTTTAAGGTGAAATCGCTCGTCCGAGCTACAAAGAGAAATCGCTGCGCCTTTTTCTCCGGCGCGACCGGTACGTCCAACCCGGTGGATATAGATTTCGGGGTATTCAGAAATGGAATAATTGACCACATGTGAAACGCTCTCAATATCAAGCCCACGAGCGGCTACATCCGTAGCAACAAGGATCGGCGGTTGGTCCGATTTGAATTCCGTGATTGCCCGTCTGCGTTTCCCCTGCCCCTTTTCCCCGTGTAATGACACTGCCGGCAGACTCACCTTAACCAGGTTTCGGGCAACGCGATCAGCGTCCCGCCGCGTTCTGACAAACACGAGCGTCCGACCTCGTGGAGTCGCGCAAAGATATTGAATCAACATCTGATCCTTTTGATTACGCTCTACAAAATACACCTTCTGATTGATTAATTCCATCGGAATTGCCTGGGGCGTAATTTGAATCGCAACCGGATCCCTCAACCATTGAGCCGCCTGTTTCTGTACTTCATCAGGCAACGTCGCGGAAAACAATAACGTTTGGCGGTCACGCGGAGTTAACTTCACGATCTTCGTCAAATCACGAATAAATCCCATGTCAAACAATTGATCGGCTTCATCAATAATCAATGACTGAACTTTCGTCAAATCAACATGCCCTTTCTCCTGCAAATCCAGCAATCGGCCAGGCGTGGCAACCAGGATGTCAATACCTTTTTCCAGTCGCTGAATCTGAGGTTTGGGACTGACACCTCCAAAAATCACGGTCTGTTTCAGCCGGGTGAAACGAGAATAGGTTCGGAAGCTATCCGATATCTGACCGGCCAGTTCCCTCGTGGGAGCCAACACGAGGCATCTGAGGCAATGCACGATTCCCGTGCGTTTGCGACTCCGACCGGCACGCGGGGGCCTGACAGAGCTCTTGTCGAGCCTCTGAATGACCGGTAACGCAAAGGCCGCCGTTTTACCCGTCCCGGTCTGCGCACATCCCAGAATATCCTTCCCCGCCAGAACAGCAGGGATTGCCAGACGCTGAATCTCTGTTGGGTCACCGTAACCCTGCTTATGGACCGCTTTTAGCAGTGATTCCGAAAGTCCCAGCTTTTTAAATGACATAAGTCAAATCCATCGACAAACCCACGGTTTCGTATTCTTTTTCAATAGGATCGTACCCAACGATTGAAACATAACTGATTCCCATAACCTATTAACAACACAAAATGCCGGTTTGTCGATAGCATTTCACCCGGAAATCCTCAAACCCACCGGTCCAACGCCATTTGAGGTGATAAGTCCTGCGATATATTTCTCAGCGCAAAAAAAACGCCGCCCGAATCCCGATGATTCCGGCGGCGTTTTCAATTCTAGGTTAGTCAGGTTGCGTTCTTAATAGGTAAGAATCGCGTCAATCGAGAGAGTGAACTGGTCATTTTCAGTGAAATCACCATAGGCACCCGGCACACTCAGATCCGTACTACGGGTGTCGGACCAGTCCCAGCGAGCTTCCGGACGGAACGTCCATCGGTCGTTATGCCGGTAATTCGCACCCATCGTCACGTTAACGTAGTTACCACCGCTAACCTGCTGTGAAAAGGCACCGGGCAGGACTCGTGAATTGTCCTGATCACGGAACCACTCCACCCGCATACCCATCGACAATTTCGGTCCAAAATCGTGGATTAGGTAGTTGGTCAACCCGTACCAACGTGCACCCGAGACGCCCCCGGTTAATGAACTGGCGGTCATATGGTCGCCGTGACCCAAATCCGCGTCAAGTACCCAACGCGTTTTTTCGGTCAACTGCTTCTCCAGCGTCATCGTGACGATGCTGACTTCGCCAATCACCAATGCTCCGGTATTGTCCATCGAGATGTGGTCGGGGCCGGTATGCACATTCAACCCGATGCGGGTATCTTCAAATGTAAAGGCCATACCACCCATGAACGACAACTCATTCTGGTCGTCATCCTCCCAGTTATCCCAACCACGGGTAATCCCGGCGGTCATCTCGATACTGTCATCCAAAAAGGATGTCGACGCAACAATACCGGTATGTGTCTGGGGACGACCGTAGATTTTTGACATCGACAACGTGTAGAAAAAATTCTCGGTTGCCATAATCGATTCACTACCGAGATTCGTATAAAAATGTCCCATACGAATATTCATGCCGTTCAGCATCGGCGTTCGCAAATCGAAATACGCCTGGGGGAGGGCCAAACCATAATAAGGTCGGGCCGTTGCAGGCGAACCCCGGAAATCCTCCGTAGCCGTGTTCGGATTTCCGTTCCAACGTAATGAACCGTCGACTCGATCTTCCAATCCACGTGACGTAACGTAACCATGGTCAGTCCCATAGAGCAAATCCGCCCGCCCCACGATGCTCCATGATTCGTTATCATCTTCAATTTCCTTGGTTTCCAATATCAGATAAAGCTGGTTCAACTGATATTCTTCGTGCTGGTCATTCAAACCGACAGGGGTGTTTTTACCACTCGCAGGTCGTAATGAACTCCACGCATAACCATGATCAAGCCATCCGGACATCCGTAGCCAGGAACCGTCCTTAACCTTGGTCATCCTATCCGCTATCTTGTACGATACGGACTCATATTCAGGCAACACATAATCATTGAGCCAACTAGATGGTCCGTCCTGCTGACCAACAATCGGTGCTGCGCTGAAAAGCAGCATCGCAATCATTGCGCAACTGGTAATTTTGAATGTAGTAAACATTTCAACTTTTCCCCATAACTAACTAGAATTTTGAATACGGATTGCCCGCCCATTGCAATTTGCGCAACGACAGAACTCTCTTAAGGGCCATCCCATTAACCTTGCCATCGGGGATTTTAGGGGCGGATAATCATAATTTTTGTCATAATCGGCAAAATCCTAGTATTCCTAAAAGACTGGAAATACAGGTTCTATTTGGCCGTGTTTATAGGCTGACTTACCTGAAATACCCTACAAACGGGGGGATTAGCAGGGCGCAAGAAAACGCCCCAAAATCCACAATAGGTCTTTGGGGCGTCATTCGTTTGGTCAATTTTCGTCAAATCAGACCATTATCAATCGAGAAGCGACTCGTTTTCCTCCGAATCAACGTCATCCACGATATCCGAAATGATTCGGTCTACCGAATCCGACCAGGCCGCGTTTGACGGCAATGGAGTCGTGTACTGATCCTGAGAAACATTCGCTTCCACATCCATGCCTGTCGAGACAATCGCTGCGGCGACCGGTGCTTCAGCAACGGCCGTATTCAGTTCCTCCTGACCATAGCCCTGGAAGAATTGCTCGGTCGATACATTGGCTTCCCCTTCGCCTTCACCTTCACCAAGGGCACTGCCATTGAGGTGATTCACAACGCTCAACACGTCGATCGGAGTAATTGCAAAGTCACCATTGGTATCGTACAGATATTGATATCGATTGGTGTAGTCAGCAATATCTCCACTGTCATCGCCCAGAACAAGCACGGAACGCGAACCTTCCGAGTTCAGGGAATTGATCACGGTCAGAGCATCAATCGGGCTGATATTTCCGTCACCGTTAACGTCCAGCGGCTGGACAGGGTTTTGATAAAGTGAGAAACCAAACAACTCGGCAATACTCAACTCATCCTGACCCAACGGATCAATTTCCAGAATGTTGGCCGGAGTAAACCGGTCTTCCAGGAAGTGGACGCCTGGTTCATCCACACCCACATTGGTATCAATGGTCATCAGATCGAACGCGGTCAGGAATCCGTTATGGTCACTATCCAGACATGCATCGTACTGATCAATGCCCAAATCGATACCCATGCGATCATTGAAGACTTCCGGCATCACGCCCCGAATTCCGAGTTGCGTCTGCAGGACACCACCCGCGGTTTGCTGTAATGCCGCATTCGTCACGGATCGGTTTGTCGTCGATAACAAACCAGGCATACTGGAAACCAGCTCAATCAGTCCATCGGTGTCATTGGCCGAGGGGACGACGACGGTGAAGTCACCATTACCCAAGCGGAACACACCATAGGATTTGGTTGCGTCGGTTGGATCCAAATGGCCGACCTTCAGAGGGGCAACCACGTTTCCGCGACTGTCCACAACCTGAGGAACGCCGACTTCAACCGTTTCACCTGCAGCGGAGGCTGCATCGAATACGAGGTCCACCGGTTCATCCAGGTCAGCCAGAGTGAATCGCCACTGGGCGATGCGAGCCGTACCCGTCAGGTTAACATCCCCCGGTTCGGCCTGAATGTTACAGTTTCCGATAAAGTTGTCCGGGTTACGATCGTCGTTGGTGATATCGACCCGACCATCAACGATACTTGGATCACTATCATCGTCGTTGTAACTGACGTCCCGTCCAGGTTCGTCGGTAGACAAAATGCCTAGTTCAACATTGAGGTGTTCATGACGCTCAAAATCAGTGTCCCCGTTAACCGCCACATCGATTGTGAGAACACGCGTGTCACTTTCCAGCTTACCGAATGTCAATTGATCGTTAAGGGCAACATAATCGACTCCGGACGTTGCGTCGCCACCGTTGGTGGTATAAGGCACATTCACCAGAGCATCCACAGGGTTACTCAGGCTGACCGTCAACGTTGCGGTGGTCGTACCGGTATCACCTTCCTCAACTGCGGTGTCATTGATGTAAACCGTAGCCGAATCATCATTGATGATGTCACCAATACCGATGGGCTTGGTAATGGTTACGTCACGGTGATCCGCAGTCACGGCGGTTAAAACCGTGTTGAAGACTTCGTCGAGCTCAACCACATTGTCACTGCTGACAGGAACATTCACCACAAGGGTTTCGAAGGTTTCAATGCCTCGATCGCCGGTGAAATTCAGCGTACCGGCAGTCGTGGTGTAATCCGCATCCCCATTTTCCCCGGTTTCCTGATCGGTGGCTGTGACGTCCTGCGTTGTATAGGTTACGTCAACGGGAACATCCACATCGTTGTCCAGCGTCACAATGAAGCTATAGAACTTCGATCCACCCGTGCCTTCGTTCAGGCTCACGTCACTGATTTCAACGTGAGCTTCGTCATCGTTATTGATCCAGCCGTAATCTTCCGACTTGGTGATTTCGAAGTCACGTCCAAAGTTGTCTGAAGATTCGATGAACTGGACGAACCATTCATCCAACTCAACAACATTGTCACCATACACAGGTACGGTAATCGTTTGAGTCAAACGGGGATCGGTCGGATCATGTTGTAACCCGTCGTTGATGGCTTCGAAGTTCAAAGCACCTTCGGTTTCATCATAGTCATGGTCCTCGGCACGTGCCGCGTTGACGAAATCGTATTCGCCCGCAGGGTTCGATGGATCCTGATCGTCGGCGGTACTGTTGAAAGCTGCATATTCGGCATCCGTGGCAATGGCATCCGTATTTGCCAGAGCTGCGTTGGTATTCGAGTTGTAATCGCCATTGCGTGAAGCATGGTTAATCAACACTGGAATATCAATCGGTTCAGTCAGGGTCACATCAAAGGTAACACTGACAATGCCGTCATCGGTTTCGTTGAAGAAGGCCGAGGTTGCATTGATTTCGATGTCTGAGCTATCCGTATTGACAATCGTCACCTGACCGCTACCAACAATATCCGTATCGTTATTAGTTTCGGTAATCTCGTCACTGACAGTAACCGCACGATCCGAGGCCTGTGCTTCTTCCAGGCCAACGTGCATGGTTTCGGTAAGCTCAACGATGTCATCGTCATTCACGGTAACCGTAACCGTCTTGTCGGTGGTGTCCAGAGCTGCCCAGCTAACCGTGTCACCATCAACGACATAGTCGTTAAACGCGGCCGTCGCAGTACCATCAAGCGTTTGCCAGTTTACATCCGTTTGCGTGTCCACAGGTGCACTGAGCGTCAACGTAAGCGTTGCACTGCCCGCTTCTTCGTTAATAACGACATCATCGATTTCCACAATTGCGGAATCGTCGTTCAGGATATTCACATCACCCGTACCGTTACCGATGGTAACGTCACGATCGACACCCGTTCCGCCATCAATATTAAAGACTGCGGTGCCTGCGTCGCCCCCGGTCGCCAGAACAACCTGCATCACTTCATCAAGTTCTACAATGCCGTCGACCGTGATGGGAACCGTTACCGTGAACTGCCGCGTATCACTCACTAAATTGCCAAATGTCAAATCAGCGTCAACAGTATCATAAACATCGTCGGCAGCCGTCGCACCGTTTTCGGTTGCTGTGTCGTCCTGGTGATCCGCACTCACGTCCACAGGAACGTCCACGGGTGCACTCAGCGTGACCAGCAGATCCGCTGTTCCATCATCTTCGTTGACGGAAACCACCGATTGAATATCCACGGTGGCTTCGTCATCGTTTTCGATTTCAACGCTACCTCGGGGATCAGGAATCGTAATATCCGCTTCACGGCCCTGAGCCGCTACATTGGACAAATCCACAAAGAATGTTTCGTCTAATTCGACAACATTTTCACCGTTAAAGCGGATGGTAATGAGCTGTGTTTCACCTTCCGTTCCTGCAAATCGCAGGTTACCGGCAACCACGGCTTCAAAGTCACCTTCGCCATGGACAGGAGCTGCCGAAGTCGTGGACACCGCGGAATCATCCACCGTGTCAAACTGAACGTCCACAGGAACGTCTACGGCAGTATCCAGAGTCACGGTTAGCGTGGCGACATCATGCCCATGGTCATCTTCGGTGACGCTGACATCATTGATGCTGAAGATTGCCGAATCGTTATCGATGATTGTAAATTCAGCGGTTTCCCCTGCGGTTGGTTCGATCGTTACGTCGGTGTTGTCCGCATCCTGAATCGCTCCGGCATCCAGGCCAAATATCTGAACCGTGAAGTCTTCGTCCAGTTCGACAACGGCGTCATCAAACACATCCAAAGTCACCGTCTGATCCGCATTTTCGTTGGTTTCAAAGGTAACGCTACCCGCTCCACCCACAAAGTCATCATAGCTTGAAGGCATCAGGGGATTTACGCCACCGTAGTTGATCGTCACGGGAACGGCGACCGGATTACTGAGAGTGATGTCAAACGTGACTGTGCCCGAATCTTCCGTAAGCAACCCGGGATCCGTTACCAGCGAGATCGAAAGCTCAGCGGTATCGTTGTCAACAATCGTAATGATACCGGTATCGTCGACAATGGTTACGTCACGACCTGAAGCGTCTAGATTACTAACAATCACACTGAGGAACTCCTCAAGTTCCACAAGGTTTTCGTCATTAATATCAACGTCGAATGTTTTGGAAGTTTCACCCGCGGCGAAGGTTTCCGGAGTGATTGCCGCTGCATCATAGTCTGGATCAATTGCACCCTGCGCGGAATCCACAGCAGTTCCGTCCTGCGTTGCAATGTCGACTTCAACGGCGACATCCACCGCAGCGGATAGCGATACGGTAAGGGTTGCTGTTCCCACATCTTCGTTAACCGTGATGTCGGTGATAGAAACTTCCGCAGCGTCATCGTTAACGATCGTCACCGTACCCGTATCGGTCGCTGCCGGCAGTGTTACCGCACGACCCAGAGGATTACTAAGGTTATCGATGGTCACTTCGAACGTCTCATTCAGTTCTACAAGATCATCTCCCGTAACCGGCACAGAAATCGTCTGTGTCAGTGAACTCCCCAGGGCACCTGTAAAGGTCTGGGCAGCTCCGGTCGACGTAGTGTAATCATGCGTACCAACGACCGGGGCAACATCGCCGACGGCATCAAGATCGTTCGTGGCGAAATCATAGGCAATCGCCGTATCAACCGGGTTGCTGAGTGTGACAATCAAATCACCTGTATTGGCATCACCCGTATCTCCCTCAAGAACCGATGAAGCGGTCTGGATGGAGATGGTCGCAGCATCGGCACCATTGAGAATGTTCAAGTTTCCAGAGCCATCACCAACGCTGACGCCGGCAATCGCAGTGACCGCACCGAGATCAACGGTGAGAGTTTCGTCATCTTCAACGACGACGTCACCGTTCACATAGACATTGATTTTCTGTTGCTCACCAGCTTCACCAACGAAAGTAATGCTTCCATCGGTGGTATCGGTATCATCGTAATCGTCACCCCCGTAGTTGGCGCCGGCGGCATCCACTGCCGTACCATCGTTGGTCGTATACACAACAGAAACCGGTGAACTGACAGCATTGCTGAGCGTGACCGTCATTTGAACCAGTGTTTGGCCTTCATCCCCTTCGGTAACGGTGACATCGTTAATATCGAGGGTGGCCGTATCCTCGGATACCACGGTCAACGTTTCCGGAGCCGCCATCGAGATATTCCGGCCCTGCGCATTGATATTATTAACAAATGCGAGGATGGTTTCCGGCACTTCAACCACCCCATCCGCCGAAACAGGAACAGTGAACGTGGCCGCGCCTGATCCGTTATCAACAACTAGACCGGTAGGTTCTGCTGGTGTTGGTGGAGCAACTGTGAAAGCGGTTGTTGTCGGTGTGTAATCACCAGCAGCACTAGCAGCGGTCCCATCCTGAGTCATTACGTCAAATCCATACACAACGTCCACCGGATTCGAAACGGAAACCGTCAAGGTGGCCGTCCCGCCTGCTTCGGTAAAGTTTGCGGCATCCGCAGCGAGCGTAATTACAGCCACATCATCATCGAGAATTGTAACCACACCATCATCATCGGCGATCGCTACCACACGAGGAATATCCGTTATCCCTGTCACTTCAGGATCTTCCGCGCCGTCGACGACGTCATTAATATCCTGAGTCAGATCAAAGATATTGACGAAGAAATTCTCATTCAGTTCAACCACGTCGTCGTCGAAAATATCAAAGGTGACCGTAATGGTATCCGCATAGGAACCGTTATCCGGATCCGCATCGGCTTCTACACCCGCATCAGTTCCCACGCCCGAATTAAATGAACTCGTTTTGAAGTCCAGCCAGGGCGTTCCACCTTCGGCCGCATTCCAGTTCCAGTCATGGTTTCCGAGCAATGGATCCGAGGTTGCCGTGCTGTGCAGCGCCAGTCCATCGGTCGCGCTATAAGTAATTCCTACCGGTACATCCAGAGGATAATCCAGGACGATCGACACGGTAGCGACCGTCGGCGAACCATCTCCGTTTCCGTTTTCTTCAACTGTAATGTCCGAGATTTCCAGATGGGCCGCATCGTCGTTAAGGATCGTCATATCTTCTGTAATATTGCCGACCGTCAACTGACCTGAACCTGCCGTTCCATACAGATTGAAATTGGATTCCGCAATGTTGATACTGAAAACTTCATCCAGCTCAACCGTTTCATCTTCCCGTACGTCTATGGGAGAGGACGTTTCCGTTTCACCTGCCGTGTCTAATGGAGCTTCCGGCGGTACTTCGTCGCCCGAGAAAGTTAGGATTTCGTTGAGCGTATCGTAATCGTCTTCACCATTATTTAATCCCGGGGTGCCTTGGACCGCATCGGCCTGAATCGCAGCATTGCCGTCGGCTGTGAAGAAATTAACGTCAAATCCGGCACCAACGTAATCCTGCACGTCACCGGAAAGGACGACGTTATATCCACCACGACCCGTTTTGGTGGTGTGGTCGTCGTTCGTACCTTCGGTGATCAGGTTCTCACCCGCGCTCAACTCAATGTTAAACACTGCCGAATCCTCTTGCTGGATTTGTCCGTTATCATGATTGGTATCGAGTTGCACGGTGTTATCATCATCAAGTCCGTATCCCAGATACCCGGCGCCACCGCCGTTTTCCGAATAATTACCACGGAAGATTTCACGAAGTTCAACAACGTTGTCAGCTTCCGTACTCACCACGATAGTCGTGGTAAGTTCACCCGCGAGCATCGCGTCGGTACCTTCATAGCTCCACGTTTCTGAAGTCTCTGTGTAATCATTATCGCCGGTCGTTACCGAAGCGCTAGCTCCATCAAATGACGTCGCCAATTGGTCGGCAGGATCAATGTCGCCGATGACGGCATCACCGGTGGCAAAATCGGTCTGTAACCGCGGGGACACATCCGCAGTACCGTTGGTGAATGTGGCGGTTTGGACGTGAGCGGAAAGTGTAATATCAAACTCAACGATATCGCCTTCGGCGACAGGTGCTGCAGTAACTGTATGGGTAACGGTTGCTGTGTCATCATTGCCAATAACTAAGGCAGTAGCATCGGCTGTCACTGCGATATCCGCTGCCGTATACCCGCGAAGGTTGCCCGCTTCAAAGGTTACAAGGAATGTTTCATCGTGTTCTACGATGGCATCGCCATCAACCGTCGTGGTGATCACCTCCGTGGCGTCTGCGGCGGTACCATCATAGGACAGGGTTGTAGCAGATTGTGCAGTATAGTCAGAGTCACCAGCGTATCCACTATCACCAAAGTCCGCTGTCCGGTCAACAACCCCCGCTGGGTCGTCCTGGTCGTTACGAGCAGTAACCTCGATATTGCCCAAACCATAAAGCTCCACTTCGTCACTCAAAGTCAGGTCCGCTGTGAATACACCCGTATCTTCATCACCATCACTCGCAGCAGAAACATTCAAAGTAACGGAATCGTTGTTGGTAATCGTATAGACAATCACATCTTCAAAAACCACGTCACCAGAAGCGATGAGCGAATTGAGTGCGGCAGGTCGTGTATCGGAAAGCACCTCAAACGTTTCATCTCGTTCCAGCGTCGTATCAGTATTTGCATTTGCGGTGGCAGCATTAAACTGTCCCGCAGCAATACCCCCGTCCAGAACCACGTCGATGCTGGCGAACTCGTAATCATCATCACCGACGTTACCGGTTGTCGCAAAGGTTGCATCGAAATCGGCTGCCGAGGCCGTCGAACCATGAGTGGTTGTCGCTGGTGCCGTGCCCGCAGGAAGTTCAATCGGGTCAGATACGTTCCACTCAATGGTATGCGTCACACCATCGTCTTCCGCGATGGTGACAGCATTGGGGTCCGCCGTCGTCACATCCCGTAGGGTAATCGTGGCACTATCATCGTTTTCAATCGTAATGGTCGCCGTTTCGGCACTTCCAATGGCCGCTGCGTAGACCGCAAGGCTAGGATCCGTAAGAGCAACGCCACCGAGCT
The DNA here is from genome assembly GCA_036150515.1 of Planctomycetota bacterium. Lineage (GTDB taxonomy): Bacteria > Planctomycetota > Planctomycetia > Pirellulales > Pirellulaceae > UBA721. Next base: position 1,312 of record JAYZPA010000243.1, on the reverse strand, counting down.
GTAGATTCGTTAATTCGACAGTAAAGGATTGATCTTCTTCTACAACACTATCCTCCTGGATAACGATACTGGCAGCATCAACTCCCTCTCCATCCTCATCTGCGGTGAAACTTCCGTTCACCGTTTGCTCGTAATCCTCACCAGCCACAGCACCACCGGTGACGGGGACTGCGGTACCGGAAACCGACACAATATCGCCGGTCAGAACCTGGTCAAGTTCGCCATTGAGCTTAAAAGAGATCTGCTGGGTTCCCAGAGCAGCTTCCACATCGGATATGGCTACCGCTGAGGTAACCCCACCTGCATCATGAACCGTAACGGAAGCCGTATCATCATTGAGGATGTTATAGTTAAAACTCGTAGGTGCAGAAATCGTATTTGTTGCATCCACACTAAAATTCAGTTGAAGCTCTTCTGTATTCTCCACAACCGTATCATTGACTACTGTGAACTGGAAGGCTGAAAGGAAGGGACCATCAACATTAGCTGGAACAGTTACAGAATCTTCAATGGTAAGAACACCACCGGCTGGAGTATCAATTACGGTATCGGTTGGAACTAATCCGAGACTAGCTACGACTGAAATATCCAATTGAATAATAACGTCATCGTCTAAACTTTCTCCAAAAGTGCCATTGTCGTCTTCATCGACCTCGATATCAACGGTAACTACATCACCCTCGTTCAGGGATATTCCGTCAAATGCTGCAGGAGCGATGGTGCCACCCGCATTTACCTCAAACCCTATCACAGTCACATCTGCGGCGAGCAGTCGCCGGTCTTCCAGCGATTCCATAAACAACTGACGTTTCGCTAACCTCGATGTATTAGGGTTGGTGCGACCTGAATTCTTGCGTCCGAAGAGATTAAACATGATGTGACGAATACCTTCTGTTGACAGTTTTCAATTTTTCCACCGAGCAATGGCAATACACCGTACCGGTAGCTTGGGTAATATAAACAAGACAGTAGATTAAGGGTAAATGGTGAATTAGGGTGTCGTCAACAACTTTCACCCAACTTTTTTTTAAATTTTTAACGGGAGCCATCGGCAAACCAGCCGTCGAAATTCAACCAATGCAAGCTGCATATCTCATCCAATTCACAAGTGCTCTCGTTAAAAATCAGGCTAAGAACCCCCGAACCGTCCCAGCCATCCTGCCATTGACGATTTCGATCTCGCTGCGACTTCTCCTCAAGCAACTCTATCCCCAACACCCCCCCCTGCCAGCGCTTCCCCCTAAGGCCCGCTCAATTTGATTATAATACTCTGACATTCGCCTCACACACCGACCCACACCTCTAATTACAG
>JAYZPA010000242.1:0-50858 GCA_036150515.1 Planctomycetota bacterium | reverse complement strand
CGGCCATTTCAACGGTCGGCGGAAAACTGAAGACATTAACCGCTCACCGTAAAGTCATCGCACAGCGAATGCGGACCAGCGCAATACAAACGGTTCCTGTCACACTGCATACCCAAGTGGAGGCCGCCGCACTGGTGGAATTCCGTCAATCACTTCAAGATTCGGACGTGCCGCCGACCTATCACGATATTCTGGTCAAGTTAACCGCCGCGCTGTTGCCCCAGTGTCCCGAACTCAATGCATGCTGGACAGATCAGGGAGTCTACCTCTACGACGAGATTCATGTGGCAATCGCCGTCGACACACCCGCAGGTCTGGTGGCACCTGTAATCCGTGATGTACCGGTGTTATCGATGGACGAAGTTGCTCAACGGTCGCATGCTTTGATTGACGCCGCGCACGGGGGCACTTTGACATCCGAACAGCAAACCAACGGCACGTTTACCGTGACTAATTTAGGGATGTACGGCATCGATCATTTTACGCCGGTGATCAACGCGTCGCAGTCAGCAATCTTAGGCATCGGCCGCATTCGGGATGAGCCGGTTGTGGTGGATAACAAGCTGGTAGCGGGCAAGGTATTGTCGCTGAGCCTGACGTTTGATCATCAGGTGCTGGACGGCGCGGCAGCGGCCCGCTGGTTGGAAAAATTATCCGTCGCCATTGCGAACCCGTCCGATACATTATCGTAGAAATCAGCTTACGGGTCTCTATCTACCCCGTTCCTTAATCGCTCTGTTCTGCGACAGATCCCTGGCAAGATGCTCCGCAAGTGTCTTGCCAACAAGGGCATGGACCTCGTTGTTGGGGTGATGATCCGTGGGGTGTACCCAAAGATCGGCAGCCTGTTTACCCGCAAGCAGCGGGAACAGATCAATGAACGTGGCATGCGTCCCAGCAAGGGTCTTTTGGATGTGCTCATGGACTTCCTTGAACGGATAGTTCTCATTCAATTCGTAAAGCTCGGGGAAAAGTACCACATAGCAGGGAATCTGATCTTGCTGGCAAGTTTCAACGATTTCCAGCAGCGCTGCCCGATTGGTTTTCCAGGATGGATTTGTGTCGGTGTACAACGAGCGATAGTGAGTGACCATTCCATGGGTTTGCTGACGTTGGATACGAAATCTCCAAACCAGCTGAATGATGTTCGATCGATACCACAGGCGGTCCGGTGGTCCGGTGCCTGGCAAACGCCCCGGTGGTCTGGTGCCAAAACGACCCTGTTCCACCGCCAAGGGTCCCTGAAATGGTCGGCCGGTCAGCGGGTTCAGGGTAAAGATGGGGGGTTCCGCATCGTTGAGAACAAATCCCAGGATTACAGCATCCGGTTCGGTCTTCATTGTCCAGCGTTGCAGTACGTGAAAAGACTGGTTTATGTTGTATCCGCTAACACCATAATTGGCTGCTTCCACCATTCGATCCGGCCATCGTTTTTGCAGATGGACGGCCGTCACCTGGGCAAAGGTATCGTCATCGTGTACCCCTTCACCAAAGGTAAAGGAATCACCCAGAAAGGCCAGACGAATGGTCTGCGGGGGCTTCGGAAGAAGAACTTCCTTTCCGTCCTGATCCAGATCAAACGGAAAGGGGTGACCCCGAAACCCGATCGCATTGGTACGGTGAGAGACTTCGTTTTCCGGTCCGAAATAACCCCGTGGATCACCATCGTATTGAAAGCGAATACTGGAAGATGGTTTGTTAAGGTAACCCATGGTTTGGGGATCAATGTGTTCTCCAAACATGAATTGGGGCGGTGATGTATGTGGCTTATAAAACCGTGGTTGTCCGCTGACCTTGAGGGCAATTTCTGCCAGGAATAAACCAAACAGCAAACCGCCAAGGATTAACAGTAGCCGCGTGCACACTTGCTTAACAAGCGTCGCCGGCGGTGGTGGTTCAGGTTTCATGGCAGCTGGTTATCATATCGGGGACATGTCTATACAGCAGATCATCAATCCGTTCCCCGCAGCCGTGGTATTAAAACCCACAGGTGGAAACATGGTACGATCGCATTTACCGAACACCATGGCTCGCCGTTTCGCTGTTTGCTAAAGGACTACAGCAGTTCATAAGGAACGTCACCGCCGGGAACCAGATGGGTGGGACGACCACTGAGATCATCAATCGTGTCGGTCGATTTTAACCCCAGTGCATGGTAGATGATGGCGTTAAAATCCGCTGGTTTGACGGGGCGCGATGTGGGATGTTCCGCTTTAGAATTCGTACTGCCAATTACCTGTCCGTGACGATATCCGCCCCCGGCAACCAGAATACTCTGTGCACCGGGCCAGTGGTCACGGCCGGCATTTCCGTTGATCTTGGGGGTTCGTCCAAATTCACCCGCGGTAACGACAAGGGTATCCTCGAGCATACCGCGATCGGCCAGATCCTGAATTAACACACCAACGGCTCGGTCATGGCTGACCATTTTACTGTCAAGCGCGCTTTTGATGTTGCTGTGATTATCCCAATAACCCGTATTTAACGTAACGAACCGTACACCCGCTTCAATGAACCGGCGGGCCAGCAGTGCCTGTTCGCCCCAACCCGGTCCATATCGCTCAACCAGTTTGGGATCCTCTTCGGACAGATCAAATGCCTTACGTGCCGTACCTGACAAAAGGATGTCCTGAGCCTGGACTGCCATCTCATCCATATGATCAAATGTACCCTGATTGTCAACGTCGCGTCGCAGAGTATCAAATTTGTTCATCAGCGTTAAACGATCCGTCAATCGTTCTTTGGTCAGCCCGTCGGACAGGGTAAAGCTCTTATCACTACCTGTGGGTAAACGGCCTGCTTCGTTGCCATAACTGAAATCACCGATACGGAAGGGATTGTGTTGTACTCCCAGGTGGGCTGCTCCGTGATAACCAAACCCTCCGTCGTTAATGTTAATACCACTTGGAACGCCGTTACGTCGGGGGCCAAGCAACATGGACGACACGGATTGCATCGATGGCATTCGCGCCGGACGATCTGAGCCGGTTGCACCCGTGTAGCCGGTCAGCATCCAGTGGGCTGCCGCCCAATGGTCTCCGTTGCCATGAGTAAAGCTGCGAATGATCGTACATTGATCCATCACCTTCGCCTGGAAGGGAAGGATTTCACTGATGCGGATGCCGGGAACATTCGTTTCGATGGAGTGATAGGGACCACGGATTTCCGCAGGTTGATCCGGCTTCATATCAAACGTGTCAAGCTGGGATGGACCACCGTGTTGCCAGATCAAAATGACAGAACGTTTCGAACGTTTTGCGTAACCGCCCAGAGCTTCCTCACGCAAAAGCTGAGGAAGCGTCATTCCTCCCAACCCTAAAGCGCCTACACGAATGACATCACGACGTGTCAATCCGCTGCACAGACCGGGTTTCTTGCTGCCAATGATATTTAACATAGGTAGGAACGGGGTTGGAGAGGTAAGATGCTTCCATTATATCCAATATCGACTGCAACCGACAAGCACAACAGTAAACTGAGCATGCGATTCCCGTCCAGCCTAAAAAATCAACAAAACAGAGCATTCGGTACTATAAATCAACGTCGTTTCGGTCTGAAAATGACGGATCGGGACTGGCTTTGATGTTCACCGGGAACCGGACACCCCATGCATTTCCGCCTGACCGGCAGGGAAAGGCATCTGCGATTACTTTCCCGTACCGCCGCGCCAATCTTTGGTTTGAAACGGGGATGCGGGAAGTCCGGCAGAATTCACCAGATTAGGATTCGTAACCGCGTGCCAGCCAAAGCGAACCTGCTCCGGTGCCGTGACATCCGGGGAACGGACAAGAATGGTGTGTCCTTCGATGGTCGCCTCGGCAGCAACAAATTTTCCATCCGCTCCGGCCACCTGAAATTCCGATAGCGGTTTGTCGTCGCGGGATTTCAGACCATCCCCGGTGTGGGCAAAACTGAGTCGGACGGCGCCGCCTTCGACTTTCATCGATTCATAAAGCGGACCGGAATAAATAATGCCCTTCCGGCCATAAGATTTGGTCAGGGCCCAGAGTGCCAGTCGCTGTCCCACGTCCCGTTTGTTACGGGGATGAATGTCCCGAATATTATCAACCAGGTCGGTTGTCACGACCATGCCCGTGCCCGGAATCTTGAGGCTCTCCACCTGAGCTTCCCAGAGTGCCGGCAGCTGACCCGCCTCATAGCTCCCCTGCCAGGGCGCAATCTGGACGAAATAAAATGCGTGCTCCGGATCATCAAAGGCGGTTCGCCAGCCGGAAATCAGATCTTTCATCTTGCCTGTATACCGTAGACCGTTTTTCTGCAGTACATTCGTCTCACCCTGATACCAGATCGATCCCTGCACCGCAAAATTTGTCAGCGGAGCAATCATGGCATTGTACATTTTCCCGGATTGTCCATTGGCAATGGTCCAGGGTTCGATCGGAGATCCACCCCAGGAACTGTTGATCAGGCCGATCGGAACATCCAGTTCCTGTTGCAGCTGACGGCCAAAATAGTAGAGGACCGCGGAAAAAGCCGGGATATTCTCCGGCGTGCAGGCTTTCCAGTGGGCATTGACGTCCGTCGTGGGTGCATCCGTCTGAACTTTAGGAACATGAAACAGCCGGATATTCCCGTTGCCCGCTGCGGCAATCGCCTTGGGCGCATCCTGAGTACTCGTCAGCTGCCATTCCATATTGGACTGTCCTGAGCCAATCCAGACTTCACCCACCAGGACGTCTTCCAGAACGATCGTGTTCTTTCCCGTAACCGTAATGGTACGGGGTTCGCCGTTGGCTTTCTGGGGTTTAAGCTGAACCTGCCAGTTACCCTGATCGTCGGCCGTGGTTTTTACCTGTTGTTTTCCGAGGGTCACGCTGACCGCTTCACCTGCATCAGCCGTTCCCCAGACGTTCAGGGGCACATCGCGCTGCAGAACCATCTGGCTGGCAAGAACATTCGGTAACTTAACATCGGCATCCGCAACAGGGACGGCCATTCCTGTCAGTAAAGCCATACCGGCAATAATCGCGATCGTTTTTTTCATTTTTCAGTCCGTGGTAAAAGGAGTGATCATTCAAAGTACCAGAGGGGGGAATCGAACCCCCACGACCTTGCGGCCACTGGATTTTGAATCCAGCGCGTCTGCCAATTCCGCCACTCTGGCTTATGCCAACCTTGATTCTAGCTTGCCCCGAAAAACAGACAAGCGCCCTGTTTCGACTAAAGCACCTCCATGATGGCATCACACAACACGGGGATATTATCGCTGTTCAGTCCCGCCACATTGATGCGACCACTTCCAACAATATAAATGGAATGGTCGTTTCTGAGCTGGTCAACCTGCATCCGGTTCAACCCGGAATACGAAAACATCCCACGCTGGGCCTGGATAAACGAAAAGTCGACCGGACAATTCCTGGCGGCCATCGCATCCACCAGCGCGGTTCGCAGGCCGTTGATCCGATCCCGCATCACCGCGACTTCTGATTCCCATAACCGTTTCAACTCTTCCGATCCCAGTACGGCGGTGACAATCGCGCCTCCGTGTTTAGGAGGATTACTATAGTTCGTACGTACAACTTTCTTGGCATGACTCAAAGCGATGTCCGCTGCCTCGCGATTTTCCGCAACCACCGTCAACGCTCCAACCCGCTCGGCATACAAACCGAAGTTCTTTGAAAAACTACTGCAAACCAGAAACTCATTGCCCTGTTCCAAAAACGGGATCAGGGCAGCGGCATCCTCGGCAATCCCATTGGCAAATCCCTGATAGGCAAAGTCGATCAGCGGCAACACACCACCTGCCTGACAGGCAGCAGCGATCTGACTCCATTGTTCCGTGGTTGGATCCACGCCGGTTGGATTATGACAACAGGCATGCAGACAAACGACGTCGCCTGCGGGTATTTGGGTAAGGCTCTCAAGCATCCCCTGAAAATCCAGCGCCTTTCCGCAATCACCCAGATATCGATAGGATTCGGTTTCCAGTCCGGCACTGTTAAATACAGCACCATGATTTGCCCAGGTCGGATCACTCAGCCAAATCCGCGTGGCACCGGCCTTCTGTTTCAACAGATCGGCTGCCACACGCAGGGCGGCCGTACCCCCCGGCGTCTGTAATGTCACCATCCGGGACTGATCGGCCTGTTCACCAAACATGACATTCCGGACAAATCCACCATACTCCGGCAAACCATCGATTCCCAAATAAGACTTACTGGTTTCCGCGGCCAGCAACGTCTGTTCGGCCTGCTTTACACATTCCAGTATGGGCGTAATCCCTGACTCATCCTTATATACACCGACTCCCAGATTGATCTTGTCCGGATTCGGATCCTGATTAAAGGCAGTATTCAATCCCAGAATTGCATCCGGGGCTGCCATTTCCATCGAACTAAACATTCTATTGTTCATTCCTATCTAACTGTATAACCTGTTAAAAAACTTCCGACTTCGGCCAACCATGCAGGTGGCATCGAATCTTAGCAATGTGCTATGCTTGAAAACACAACCGCGTTACTAAGCTTCCTCATTTTAGCAACAAACGGCAATCTCAACAGGGTGGGACAGAACGGACGACGTGACCACCGCACGAATGGGAATGAAAACCAATATGACCAAATGCTCATTTTGCCTGCCGACAAAAATCAATGACGGACCGCTGCTAACCAGTTACTCACTTCCCAAACTCAAAGACCGGCTCCAATACGAGTGTCCCGTCCTGCCCATTGTTTCGCTGGGTACTCCGGCTGAAATTATCGAAGATCTGGGCCCCATGGTACTCCCTCCGCTTTACCATGAAGCGCTCAATCCGGAATTAAAAAGTGACCTGTTAGACCGTATCCGACAGTGCTTTCCATACTATGACGACAGTCAGCAGCGACAACAACTGGAAACGGATCTCGTGGTCATTGAATTACCCCGAAGGGAATGGCCCGCTCCGGAAACCAATCGCATTGCCTGCTTCAGTGTGGATACCGCGGTGGAAGAACATGGACCCCATCTGCCACTGGCCACCGATACCATTCAAAGCTATGCGGTGCTGGATCAGTTACAAAAACGTTATCCGGAACTAATTACGGCACCTCCGCTGGAATACGGACACTTAACCTGGGGTCTTCCGTTTGGCATGAGCATCGATATTACGCCGGGGCTCTTAATACAATACGTGGCAGGTTACGCCGATGCACTGATGAATTGGCTACATCCAACCGGACTCTATGTCGTGGACGTTCATGGCTCCATCGTGCACCGGAATGCCATCGAAGAAGGACTTCGAATCAGTAGCTGCGAACATTACCAATTCCGCTGGCTCCACGAACCGTTGATTCAGTTTGCAGGCGAACGGGGTGACCAGCATGCCGGCGGCGTGGAAACCGCTCTTATCGAACTCATCTCCAACAACCTCGTTGATCGTGAATTCTTTCCCGACAAAACCGGTGACCTTGTCCGCGGACAGATGCAGCTGGATGATGCGTTGGAATTATCCGCAGACCTCAGCCTGTTTGTCAAACGTGTGGAAGACAGTTTTGCCAATAAAACACCCTTCAATGGAATCGTGGGTGATATTGGAAACTACGAGTTTGTGGATGCCAGAGAAATGTTGCAGCGAATGTGGAATGTCGCCAGTGGCGATGTGGATGCCCTCATGGCCGCAATGGAATAATCCCCACGCAGCATAACCATCTAGGCAGCATTCCATCCCACACGCTTCAGTACTTCAAGCGTCACCTGAGATTTATTCAGCACATAAAAATGCACACCCGGTGCTCCGCCGTTAAGCAGTTCACTCACCTGTTGCGTCGCAAATTCCACACCGACCTGAAACTGCCAATCCTCATCCTCGGTTTGCTCAGCCATCCGGGTTACCAGTGACGCCGGCAGTTGCGAACCACACATCGACGTGATCCGCTGGATCTGGGCCAGATTCGTAATCGGCAAGATACCGGGCACGATCGGGACGGTAATTCCACAACCTACACAACGATCACAGAAATTAAAATAATCCTCATTGTTATAGAACAGCTGAGTGATCACGATATCAGCACCACAATCAACTTTCCGTTTGAGGTTTTCCAGATCGGCTTCGGCCGACACCGCTTCCTGATGGACTTCAGGATACCCGGCAACCGCAATCCCTAAATCAGGAAATTCACCGGCCACGAATTCGACAAGCTCATTCGCATATTGCAAACCGCCGGGGACGGCCGTGAATTGACTTGACCCCTGAGGAGGATCCCCCCGGAGTGCCACGATAAAATCCACATCCCGCCGCTGGGCATCCAGCAAATACTGACGCAGGTCTTCCCGGGTACTGGCAACACAGGTTAAGTGGGAGGCAACCGGTATCTGAAACCGTTGTTTCACTGTGGTGACGATTTCCAGTGTTTTCGCCTGAGTCCCTCCCCCAGCTCCGTACGTACAGGTGATAAAGTCAGGTTTAAACTGACAAAGTTTCTCGACATGATTCAGCAGCGCCGTCTCTCCCGCTTCCGTTTTCGGCGGGAACAACTCGAAGGAGAGCCCTTTTCTGGAGGACGTATAGAATGATGCTAGGGAAGCCATTGATTTACTTACAGTACAGATACGGTATTCGTTCGTTACACCTGAAGGTGTCACGTCATGATAAGGAACCACGGCACTTTGCCATAGACGGGTTAGGCTGACATCGGAGGATAGGTAAACCGGTTCCGCATGACCGTTCATGGCAGATGACGCTCCGCTGTTAGTCCAGAAAGGACTTCAGTTTTTTCGATCGAAACGGTTGCTGTAATTTCTGCATCGCTTTGCACTCAATCTGGCGAATGCGTTCACGGGTCACACAGAAAATTCGACCGACTTCTTCAAGCGTATAGGTGAACCCGTCCGCCAGGCCAAATCGCAGCTTCAGAATTTCACGTTCCCGCCAGCTCAACACATCCATCGCTTCACTCAAATGAACCTTGAGTGACTGTTGATTGGCACTGGACAGCGGGTCGTAGAACCGATGATCCGTAATAAAATCACCAAACTCGTTATTTTCTCCATCCCCCATTGGTTGATCGAGCGACAACGGTTGTTTGAGCATTTTCTGGATACACCGAACTTCCGCCACGGAAAGATCACTGGAATCCGAAATGTCCTCTGCCGACGGTTCCCGACCCGTTTCCTGCAGAAATTCCTGAGTCAGATTACGCACGCGAGTCATCACTTCCACCATATGCACCGGGACACGAATGGTACGACTCTGATCAGCAACCGCACGGGTAATGGCCTGTCGAATCCACCAGGTTGCATAGGTTGAGAATTTATAACCCCGGCGATATTCAAATTTTTCAACTGCCCGCATCAACCCGGTGTTCCCTTCCTGGATCAAGTCCAGAAAATTCAACCCGCGATTACGATATTTCTTCGCAATCGAAACAACCAGCCGCAGGTTCCCGGCAGACAGTTTTTGGCGTGCTTCATCATACTGCCGACAATAGTTCGATACCTTTTCAATGCGTCGCTGCAGCGTCCGCGGACTCTCACCAGTCGCTTTGATGAGATAAACCAATTCAGACCGAAGTGCCTTGGGATCCGCCCACGAATCACTTTTTTTACGTTTGTCGAGATTGGTTAATTGTTCATGAATGGCGGCCATGCGATGTTGAATATCAACAAGCTGTTGGAATGCCGGCTGCAGTTTATTGGTGCGGAGTTTCAGTTCTTCGATCAATCGCACCGCTTTGTTTCGACGGATCACCATACGTTTCCAGGCGGCCCGTTGAACGACACGTCGATTACGCCGATAAATCGCCTGACTAAAATCCTGTCCGATGAGTTTCAACAGCGCCCGCAACGTGTCCAGATTTGGCTGCATCCGTTTCAGAATGGCCTCTTTGCCGGCCGCATTCGTTACCGAAACTTCGATCGTCCGATCCAAACGCAGTTCACCGCGCTGAACCTGTTCCAGCATCTGCAAAGCAGCCTTGATCATATAGGTCGATGCCAGCATACCGTGTCGGTACAACTTACAGGTGCGTTCGATTTCCTGTGCAGCCTGTAATTCTTCCTGCCGATCAAGGAGCGGGATTTCTCCCATTTGCACTAAATACATCCGAATAGGATCATCCGTAATGTTGGCACGGTGACCTGTTTTCTTGACACCGGAGTGTGATTTCAGTCTCAGATCGGATTCCGGGAATTCCTGAATTTTGTCGGCGTTTTTCGTTATGGTTTGAATCACGTATCAACCGCCTTTTATCTACTGTGGTACTTATCGATCTCTCTCAAACAGATCCCTTGTAACGCTCATCAGCCAGGGAGAATGAAACTTAGGTTATCCCGGCCTGAGATGAATATTATTCGACTGTTAAAAGAAAATAGTCAGGGTAAGGTTACCTGCTGTATGGGTTGTAACGCTTTTGAGAGTTGCAGGGAGGCATCTGCAAAGCAATTGATTCACATGTCAACTGGTAGTAAAACTAAGATCTATGTTGAATCTACTGCTGCTGTTGATTTGCGTAAGCATCCTGCTGGCCATCCCGTTGCTGGGCATTGCGATGCTTTGTCATATCCGAATCTCCCCGGACGCACCTGAGCAAACAATATCTCGATCAAGACTGTTTGGTGGCTGTTGTCTCCTAACGCTGCTCTATCATATCGTTGCTTATCAGGGTTACGGTGGATACATGTTAATCGCCTTGATTCCGTTATCCATGTACATCTTAAAACTCACCTGGATCCGGGCGACCCTATTCTCGATAACCGCCTGGCTTGTCCTGGTGTGTGCCACGCTGCTAATATCATTCCTAATCATTTTTAGCGGTTTAAAGCAATTGTCGTACTTAGAGGCATTAACCTAGAATAAACCCATCATATCCTTTTCACGACAAATCCCCTCAACCCAAGGATAAGGCCGGCCGTGTCCATTCCATCTTTTATTGCAAGTGCCGCCGGGCAGGCAAGTCTCTGGAAAGAGCTTACGAACAGCGTTCCGACATTAGCCGCACTCGCACAGTTATCTGCCAACCGTCTGGTGGAATTACCGACGGAAGAAATTACGTTGCGTGCTGAAGCGCGGGCGATCTTGTCAGTAACCCGTGACCGGGGAATCATTGAACTCAAAAGTAACAACTCGGAATTCGAATCCTCTCAGCGCATGCTGGCCGTGTACGCAGAACAGACAACCGACACCCACGTCATGTTCCGCAGCCGGGAAGATCCCGCGATTACCATCCGATTTTTGGAAGGTTTTCGGGAGTTGTGTGATGCCGCCATGGTGATGCATCAGGTCGCCGGTGAATTCTCACTCACCGTCCGGGGATTTGAAAAAGCGGCGAAAATTGATCATCAGGAAGTCATCGAGCACGTTGAATTGGGAACGGTTTTCACATTTAAATAGATTGCCGCCCCCCCAGTCTCGCACATGTCGCGATCGCTCTCCGGCGTAAATCACGGCAGCAGGTGACCCGGTTTATGGAAACTGTGGATCCGGGTTAACAACGGCTTACACGGAGCTTGGCATGCAAAACAGATGGATCCTGTTATACTGATTGCCGGAAACCATGGGCCGAACCAGCATGCATGGAGATCGGGTTACACGTCCATGAATATGCGACCTCAAAGGAAAATCGCAATGAAGACGATTGTAATTGTTGGTGGTGGTTTTAGCGGCACGATGGCCGCAGTCAATCTGTCACGCTTATCTCAGGAACCTTTGCGAGTCATCATTGTAAACTCAAAACGCCCCCTTGGACGCGGTACGGCTTACAGCACGGTGCGGAATGAACATCTACTGAATGTCGCCGCCCGGAACATGTCCGCCTTTCCGGATTTCCCGGAACATTTTCTCGGATGGCTAAGATCACGAAGTGAATATGCCAACGTTGCTGAATCGGAACTACGTGAAATGTATGTGCCACGACGTGTTTATGGGGACTACCTGTGTGGCCTGCTGGCAACCTGTCAACAGCCCATCGATGCGCGTTGCCATGTGCAGGTTGAAACCATCGATAACGAAGTCGTCGATATCGTGGTCGCTGATCCGGGTGAAACCATTGTCCTGCTCAAAAACGGCGATTCACTGGATGCGGATCAGGTTTTGCTGGCGACGGGAAATCAACCTCCCGGATCGTTTCCGTCGGATTCACCTCTGGGCCACGATCCTCGTTATCGCAGTGACCCCTGGCATGACTGGGTTAGCCGGTTACCGGATTCCGGTGGCAAAATCGTATTGCTGGGAACCGGATTAACCATGGTCGATGTCGTTCTGACGCTGAATGATCTGCAATGGGATGGAGAAATCATTGCTGTCTCACGCAATGGCATGCCCCCTCAATCACATTTTCGGGGAATTGCCTATGAGGATTACATCCCGGAAAACTCGGACCAATTGGATTTGGATCAGTTGCGTGCGCTTGTCCAGCAGCACTGTAACCAATTGCGTCAAATGAGCCAGAATCCGGCGATTGCCATTGATAAACTCCGTCCCCACACACAACGACTGTGGCAGCAACTGACGGTTGCCGAAAAGCAAAGCTTTCTGGATCAGGATGCGGCTCTCTGGAATGTAACCCGCCACCGAATTGCCGTTTCCATTCATGACACGGTGACCGATGCGCTGGACAGCGGCCGATTAAAGCTCAGGTCCGGCCTGATCGAACGACTTGCTCCCAACGAAGAAAATATCGAAGTAATCCTGCGCGACCGGGACGGTAAGGAAACCTCGGAATTTGGTGATCTGGTAATCAACTGCACCGGCCCGCAGGACAGTTTTACTCAATCCGGCGTTCCGCTGTTTGAAAATCTACTGAACAAAGGTTTGGTTTTGCGCGATGATCTGGATAAGGGACTGCAAGTCAATGAGCATTTTGCTGTCATCGAGAACAACGGACAGGCTTCATCATGGTTGTATGCCATGGGGCCGCTACTAAAAGGAAGCCTCTGGGAAACGACCGCCGTTCCGGAGTTGCGTGGTCAGGCAATGCGAATTGCTGAAATCCTGCTCCAGCAAACACCGGCAGAAGTCCCCGAGCAGGATGTGCTGGAGTACTATATTTAGTCGCTGCTGAACAGGCTCGATCCCCCATGCATACCCCAACCCAGGAAAGTCAACCATCGCATGAAAACCAAATCGAAAATACTTGGCGGATTATTACTGTTGGGAATCTGCTGGAATGCCAGCCGGGGTGAATCTGCCCCGCCCCGCGTTCAGCAGATCATCGCACATCGAGGTGCCAGCGCGGAACGCCCCGAATGCACGCTGTCCGCTTTTCAACGGGCAATTCAAGTGGGTGCAACGGCCGTCGAAATGGATGTCCGAACAAGCCGTGACGGTTTCTTATTCCTGTTACACGATGCCACACTTGATCGAACAACCAATGGCAGCGGCATCGCTTCCGAAAAAACACTTGCGGAACTAAAACAACTGGATGCCGGATCATGGTTTGATAAAAAATACCAGACCGAACGAATTCCGGAACTCCGCGAAGCCTTACTGCAATGTAAAACCAAAATCGACGTTCTGCTGGACCTCAAAGAACAGGGGCAGGACTATGACCGGCAGGTCGCCGCAGCCGTCAAGAAGTATGGTGATCCGCGAAGAACCATCCTTGGCGTCCGGTCCGTCGAACAGGCCCGGCTGTTTCGGAAATTACTACCCCAGGCAAGGCAGTTGGGGTTAATTCCGAATCCGGATGCGATTTCTGATTTCGTCGAAGCCCAGGTCGAGATGATTCGACTGTGGCCAAAATGGATTACCGATGATTCACTGGTAAAGGAAGTTAAACAACGGGGTGCCCAGCTCCATCTCAACGGAACGACAGGGCTGCCTCAGGAAATAAAGCCGCTGCTGGTGCACCAACCCGATTCGCTGTCGGCCGATGATCCGGCTCAACTGATCAAAACGCTTAAGGCCCATCAGGCATTGCAACCCTGCCACCGCTGATCACAGGCTGAAGATGCGTGTTCCAATCACAGGAATTCACCCGTTTTGCCTGGAATTTTCTTCCTAAAACACCGGCCATCGAACTTTTTCTGGTTTTTTTCGTAATAGGTATTAGCGTGTGACCAAACGTGTCACAGCAGTTATCGATGATGTGCATTAGTCAGACGGAACTTCGGTTCTGTGTAACGATTCACGACATTTATTAGGAAGGACCCTAAACAATGAACGATAGCATACTTAGCGAGATTCCACGTGACGCGCTGGTTTTGCATAACCAACAATGGCTGGAATACTGCCAGTGGATTGCTTTCAAGCAGGAACTGGAAGAAGAAGCGGTCTGGTATTTTCAGGAGGTTGAATCCAAACGACCTTTGAAGCCACGCTAGTCGTCGCAAAAACCTGATCTCGAGTGCGAAGGCAGCCGAGGGAGGAAGTAATCACTGTTCCCCCACATTAGGCATCCAAGGTACGATACTGCGCTTTTGGAATCAGAACAAACAAGCACTGCAGTATTCTTGGCAACCGTTTTCAGATCATGCAAAAACGCCCATACCGACATGACATTGATGGATTGCGCGCTGTTGCCGTACTCAGCGTCCTGTTGTTTCATTTAAACCTTGGATTCACAGGCGGTTATGTTGGTGTCGACATTTTCTTTGTCATCTCTGGCTATTTAATCACGGGTTTGATTTTAAAAGCTCAATCGGAGAAGCGATTCAGTTTGCGGCAGTTTTGGGGCAGGCGGATACGGAGGTTGGCTCCGGCGGTCACCGTCATGCTGATAGGCGTTCTGCTACTTGGATTTGTCTATCTATTACCGAACGATTTGGATCAATTGGGAAAATCGGCTGTGGCACAGGTGTTGTTGTTTGCCAACATCCACTTTGCCGGTTCATTCAATTACTTTGCCGGTCCCGCCGAATTAAAACCTCTGTTACACACCTGGTCTTTAGCGCTTGAAGAACAATTCTATTTACTGTTTCCACTGCTGTTAGTTCTTTGCCGCAATCTATCCAAAGTTCGTTTAGGAATGGTCTTTGGGTTCATCGCCATTGCCTCTTTTTTATTAAGCATCTGGGGTCTTCAACAATACCCAACGGCAACCTTCTTTATCTTACCGACGCGGGCATGGGAGTTATTAATCGGATCTCTTTTATTCCTCATGCCGCACCCTGCCGTCGTCACCGATAACTATAAGAAGCTCCATTCCGCAGCCGTGCTGATTGCCTCGGCAATCCTCTGTGGCTCGATTTTCATCTACGATCGTTCTACGTTGTTCCCTGGTCCGCATGCGTTATTACCCTGTTTAGCCACGGCCGTTCTCATTTATTGCCATGCACCGGCAACCCACACTTCGCTCATCAAGAAACTACTTTGCTCTCGTCCGCTGACGTACACCGGACGCATTTCCTACTCCCTTTATCTGTGGCACTGGCCGATCATTGTATTTCTGAAATATGAGCATGGGCTGCAGCTTTCCTGGCCACTCACCGTTTTTGCCATCACTTTGAGTTTTGTCGCAGCGGCGGCATCGTATCATTGGATTGAAACTCCCTTCCGCGAAGGCCGGATCATGCGCCCTCAGAAGCCCTTGATGATCAGTACCGCATTGGCGTCACTGGTGCTTTTGTGTACCGGCCTGATTTTTAGCGAATCTGAGGGACTCCCTGATCGCTGGAAAGCGGACATTCGCGAGCTACTGGAAACAACGAATTTTGAAGTCTCCAAGCAATACGGTTCTCGATCTGTCGAGGATGCCAGAACCGATCAATTACCAGCCCTGGGAATACACTCGATAGACTCACCTCAACCGACATTTCTGATATGGGGTGACAGTCACGCTCTATCGATCAGTGAAACATGCCACCGGCTGGCAACTCAGTATGACATTACTGGCTATGTCGCTTCGCGCAGTAACACCGTTCCGCTACTTAATGCATTTCGGCCGCGGCATCCTGAAGCGGTTGTTTGGAATAACGATGTTCTAGATTTTATCCGCCGCCATAAAATCAAACATGTGCTACTGGCATGTCGCTGGGCAGGAAACATTGAAATACACGCCAGTGGATTACGGAGTTTTTTGCTGACCGACGAGCAAACAACCGAACAATCACCTGCCAATGCCCGAATGGTATTTCAGAGAAATCTGGGGGTAACCTTACATGAATTAAAACGGCTGGATGTCCATGTATGGATTTTAAAACAAGTTCCCCTCCAGTCCACCGATCCCATTCATCGACTGGTAAAGGCCATCAAAAACAATCAATCAACGATCCCCCGGGGAGTTTCCCTTACGGATCACCGGCAGCATCAACAAAGGGTGAATCAAATTCTTCACTCATTTCAATCCGACCACGTGCAATTACTCGATCCCACTCTATTATTTTATCCGGATTCCGAATATTCACGCATCGGCCATAAGAACACCTCCTATTACCGGGATTTCAATCACGTGACGATCGCGGGCAGTGAATCTCTGTTACGACCTTTGCTTGAACCCTTATTCCAAACGATGGCTGACCAGCACAGAAAGGTCGATGTCGCCGAAGACACCACCATCCGAAAACGCTAAATCCGCTTACGGGCAGATCCATCATGGCCATTCGAAAAGACCACTATCCAAGCATCTTCATTTCCATAACCGACACCGATCTGCCCCCGGACTTTTGCAATGACTACGACAAATACTCAGATTTCAAACTATTGGCAAAGGGGGGTAAAGCGACATTACATACCTGCCTGGACGCGGGCCTGGGACGTGTCGTTGTGCACAAGTCGATCCACCCACACCTGGCCGACAACACTCGTGAACGACGGCGGTTTCTGAGAGAAGCCCGAATCGCAGCGCAGATTCAGCATCCCAACACCATCCCCATTTACGAAATGGGCCGAACACCCACGGGTAATCTGTATTTTACGATGAAGTATATCGCGGGAACGGATTTGTTTACTCAAATTCAACGGGTCAAATCAGGAGACATGCAGGCGGTACAGGAATTCACGTTGGATCGCATGCTCGATATCCTCAGTCAGGCGTGTCAGGCACTGGCCAATGCACATGCTCACGGAGTCATCCATCGGGATATCAAACCCGAGAACATTCTGATTGGTCAATTTGGCGAAGTCTGCCTCGTCGATTGGGGCGTTGCGAAAGTCTGGGGGATGCCCAACGAAGTCCGCATGCCGGAACAGGGTGTCGATTCGGAGAATCTAAACGCGACCGGTCACCGCCCCGGAACGCCGTTGTACATGTCACCGGAACAGACGATTGGCAGTCATTATGTTGACCAGCGAACCGATGTCTATTCGGCAGGCGTCGTCTTGTATGAAATACTCTGCCTTGATGTACCCTTCATGGGAAAAGACATCCACAGTACGTTTGACAAGATTGTTCACGATCAGCCGGAAAAACCAAGCCGCAGGAATCCCGATCGCCATATCCCTTCTCCACTGGAGATGATCTGCCTCAAAGCACTTTCCAAGGATCCCGCCCGGCGTCAGCCAAGCATATCTGAATTGATTGGGCAAATTAATGAATTCCAACAACATCGTACGCTGATTTCCTAATCACCAACATCAACGAAATAAATCGCATTTTTCAATTTCACAGAAAAATGGATTTTTGTATTCATAGGGGATGACTCTGCATTTCCCGTTCGTGGTAAAATCAAGGGTTTGACAATTACAAAAACCTCTTGAGGAATCATCGCGCATGTCCAGACGAATCCCACTCTTCGGTCTCGGTATTGTCCAACTCTGTTGTCTCTTGTGGATCACTCCCACTCAGTCTCAAACACTGCAATTACCTGAACAGGCGCGCATTGCGATCATTGGCAATACATTAGCAGACCGCATGCAGCATCACGGCTGGTTGGAAACCTATACACAAGCGCTGCATCCGAAGCACACGCTGATCTTTCGCAACCTTGGTTTCGCCGGAGATGAAGTCAGCCAACGTCCGCGGTCCAATAATTTTGGCAGTACCGATCAGTGGTTAACGAAGACACAGGCCGATGTGGTCTTCTGCTTTTTTGGTTACAACGAAGCCCTCAAAGGAGCAGACACCGTCAATGCCTTTCGAACCAATCTGGCAACCATGATCGATCAGATGAAGGCGCAAAAATACAACGGTACCTCCGCACCGGTCATCGTCATTTTCTCGCCCATCGCACATGAAAACCTTAACAGCCCTCATCTGCCGGATGGATCGGCCAACAACGCTGCATTACAAATCTTCACCGCTGCCATGCAGCAGGTTTGTGAAAGTAAGTCGGTTCGGTTTGTCGACATTTTCCATCCGACGTTACAAGCATATCAGTCCCAGAAGCACCCACTTACTCTCAATGGCGTTCATCTGCTGGATCGGGGCAATGAAACCCTGGCCCGCATCATCACTCAGTCCCTGTTTGGCCGCTCCGGTCATCAGGCAACGACCTCGGAACATCTTCAGAAAATACATAGCGCTGTTCTGGATCGAAACTACTATTGGTTTAGTCGTTATCGGGTCGTGGATGGATACAACGTCTATGGCGGAAGATCGAAACTTGCCTGGTTCGGGCAATCCAACGCTGATGTGATGAAACGCGAAATGGAGATCTTTGATGTCATGACGGCCAATCGTGACCAACGCATAACCGCCATCACCCAGGGGCGTGATATCGAGGTCGTCGATGATAACTTACCGGAAGAACTCGTTGTTAAAACCAACAAACCCGGCACGCTGGAAGGTGGAGCCCACATTTATCTGGATGCGGAAGCCGGGATCGAAAAGATGCAGGTTGCCGAAGGGATGAAAGTTAATGTTTTTGCATCCGAAGAGATGTTTCCCGAATTGATTAACCCGGTGCAAATGGCCGTGGATCCTAACGGGGTACTGTTTGCATCGGTTTGGCCATCCTATCCGCACTGGAATCCCACTCAACCACGGACGGACCGACTGCTCTGTTTTCCTGATGAAAATCGGGATGGCGTTGCAGACGAATGTATCATTTTTGCGGACAAGTTGAACAGCGTCACCGGTTTTGAGTTTTGGGGCGGGGGCGTACTGGTTGCGGCTCCTCCTGAAATCTGGTTCCTCAAGGATACCGATGGGGATAATGTCGCCGATCAGAAATTGCGAATGTTACAGGGGGTCTCCAGTGCCGATACGCACCACAGCGCCAATGCGTTCGTGATCGGTCCCGATGGCGGATTGTATTGGAGTCGCGGTATCTTCAATGTGGCCAACATGGAAACACCCACCAAGACATTTCGTTCCGGTCAATCCGGAGTTTATCGCTTTGACCCTCGAACGTTTGAAATGAGTTTTGTTTTTCCCATTGGCCCGAATCCCCACGGAGATGTCTTCGATCAATGGGGATATCAATTTGCCAATGACGGAACCAGTGGCACGGGGTCTTATGTCAATATTGGTAAAGGCCAGGGCAATAAGCAGTGGTTCAAGAAACGGGTGCGGCCAGTGGCGGCAACCGGCATCCTGTCCAGCAGCCATTTTCCGGAACGAAATAACGGCAATTTTCTAGTCTGTAACTGCATTGGATTTCTGGGCGTTCTACAGCATCAGGTTCATTACGACGGAGCGGACATCACCGCCGAGGAAATTGAACCGATCCTGGTCTCGTCCGATCCAAATTTCCGACCAACCGATATTGAAGTCGGAGGAGACGGGGCACTGTATGTTTCCGATTGGGCAAATGCGCTGATCGGTCATATGCAGCACAACATGCGCGATCCGAATCGCGATGCCAACCATGGCCGAATCTATCGGGTCAGTGTCCCGGGTCGTCCTCTGGTACCTCCTGTCAAAATGATCGGTAAACCGGTCGAAACCGTATTGCAATCCTTCCTGTTACCGGAGAACGGAGTACGCTATCGTGCACGACTTGAACTCAGTGGTCGCAAATCGGTGGACGTCACCAAGGCCGTTACGCAGTGGGCGGGGAATCTTGATATTACCGATCCGGTAGAGGCCCAGGCCCTGCTGGAATGCCTGTGGGTGTTTGAAGAACACCGAATCGCTAATCTGGCGTTGTTGGAAGATGTCTTCCAGGCCGAGGAACCGCGGATTCGCGCTGCAGCCATTCGTACTCTGGGACATTGGTCCGGAAAAGTTACCGATTGGGAAGAAATACTTCAGGCCGCCGCTGAAGATGCCTCTCCCCTGGTCCGAGCCGAAGCACTCAAAGCCGCGGTGGAATTACAGGGTCTGGCAGCGGCGGAAGTGGTGTTCCAGGTTGCCACAAAACCTCTTGATGCGGAACTACAAAAAGTGCTGACTTATGCCACTGGATCTCTGAACGTCGATGCCATCGTGAAAGATGCAGTCGCCAATGGCAGTCCGTTATCCAATGCCGCACAATTATATGTTTTACGGAATGCCTCCATCGACGACCTCCTTAAAATGGAAGCAACCGAAGCGGTCTATACCGCCATTCTGACGCGGGAAAAAGCATCCGTCACTCACCTGCAAACAGCCATTACGGGCTTAGCCTCCATTCAAAAGACAAATCCGCTCAATCTGATCGTCGATCTTCTGACGCAACGTGACTCGGAACAGACCGCGGGCACTCAGGGCCTCGCCCGGTTGTTAGCACAGCAACCCGCCACCGAACTGCAAAAACGGATCCCGGCAATCGAACGCCTTGCCCTGCAGGGAAAATCGGATGATGTTCGTCGATATGCCTTTGCTGCCTGGATCACCACCGACGGCAATGGAGACAATGCCTTCCTGGCGGCAACTCGCAATCGCACTCAGCTTCAGGATTTTCTGGCCTCCGTACCGCTGGTTACGAACCCGGAGGTCCAGGGACAGCTCTACAGTAAATTACGACCGCTCATGTGGGAGCTCCCCGGACAACTTGGTGTGGAAACCGCTGCCGCGGGTCCGGAGATCCCGGGGATCCACGTCGATTATTATCAACCGTCCGCAGGGAACGTCGACATTAATACTCTGAATAAATTGACTCCCAAGGAATCGGGGATCGCAAAGCAAATCAGTATCAATGTACCTCAGCGTAAAGCCGCTGATCTCTTTGCATTGAAATTCACCGGATTCATTCAAGTCGACCGACCAGGTCGTTATACGTTCTTTGCTGCATCCGATGACGGTTCCCGGATTTATCTGAATGACAAACTACTGGTCAACAACGACGGGCTGCATGGAATCGTTGAAAAGTCCGCCGCCATCGAATTACCGGCCGGCTCTCATAAGATCGTGGTCACCTATTTCGACAATGGTGGCGGAGATGGTCTTTCCATTCAATGGAGCGGTCCCGGCATCAAAAAACAGTTGATTGCCGCAGACCGGCTGTCCGTGAGCGGTGGGGAAACGATCCATGATCATGCCATTCGCGCAATCAGTGTGGTACCCGGCCACGATATGCAGAAATTCGGGGACTTAACCCAACTATTCAAAACGGGGCAACATCGTCATTCCGCAATCCAGGCGCTGTTGAACATTGCACCAAAGCACTGGAATAAAGCTCAGCTACCCGCACTGGCAGACAACCTGGTTGCCTACCTCAGTGAAATACCAGCTCAATATCGCACCTCGGGCTCCGCATTGAAGGCGATTGAACTGGCCAATGCCATCGGCAAACAACTGCCGGATGATCAGACTGCTGCCCTGAACGACCGATTGAAAAATCTGGACGTGCGGGTCATTGCTATTGGAACGGTCGCCCATCGAATGATTTACGACAAAGAACAAATCGCGGTGCAGGCGGGGAAACCGGTTGAGTTCCGCTTCTCCAATACCGACAATATGCCACACAACTTTGTGATCACCAAACCCGGGACCATGGAGGAAATCGGACTATTGGCCGAAGCTACCGGTCGGGATGCCGATGCCATGCAACGGCATTATGTCCCGAACAGCGAACATGTTCTGCTGCGTAGTAACCTGCTGCAAAACGGCGAACTGCAGGCGTTATTGTTCAATGCTCCGGAAACTCCCGGCGTGTATCCCTACGTTTGTACCTATCCCGGACACTGGCGACGAATGTACGGAACGCTGTATGTGGTTGCCGACCTGCAACAGTACGAAGCAAATCCAGACAAGTATCTGGCCAATAACCCGTTGCCCATTAAGGACGACTTACTGAAAATCAGCAGCCGTGGTCGCGAATGGAAACTGGAAGAACTGGTCGCCGACATCAATCCCTTGCCACCGGGAAGATCCTATGAGGTAGGTAAGGAACTGTTTAAAGTTGCCAGTTGTGTCGCCTGCCATAAACTGGGAGAGGAAGGTCAGGTATTCGGTCCCGATCTCGCTAAATTGGACGTAAAGAAACATACGACCCTGCACATTTTGCAGTCCATGTTAGATCCGTCGAAAGAAATTGATAAGAAATTCCTTTCTCATACATTTCTGTTGGATTCCGGAAAAGTGATCACGGGGATGATTGTCGAGGAATCTCCCGATGCATTCCATGTGGTGATTGATCCTCTGGCAAAAGGAAAACCCACGGTAATCCCGCGCAGTTCCATCGAAGCTCAAAAAGAATCGACGGTGTCTTTGATGCCCAAAGGAATGCTCAATAAACTCTCTCGTGAAGAGATTCTGGATTTGATTGCCTATGTTCTGGCACGGGGAGACAAAACCGACAAGCAATATGAGCATGAACACAACCACTAGAACATTTCCCGGACGTATACGAACCTGCGGTTTGACAACCGTTGTCCTTCTTTTTCTCGGAACCTCATCCGCCTGGTGCGACAACTGGCATCAGGCCGCCGGGCCAAATCATGATTTTGTGGTTCAGGGTTATGCTCCGCCGTACTTTAGTGTTTCGGCGAACAAGAACATTTTATGGCGCACCGCTTTACCAAACACCGGACAGGGAACCGTAATCCTGTCCGGAGAACATGCGTTCGTCATGTCGCATGCACCCGTAAAACAGGACACCCAAACCGGATCCCTGTGTGTGGGTCAGGCATTTGATGCCATCACGGGTAAGCAAAGGTGGCGCCGGGAAATCCCCGCTGTCCGCGAAATCGATCTCTCCAGCCTGTTCAGTGATAATACGGCAGCTTCACCTGCCACCGACGGTACCCACATCTGTTTTGTGAATGTAGGTGGATCCATTCATACGTTTGACTTTGACGGTAACCCGATCTGGTCGTATGCGTGGACGCCCTTCGGCAGACATCATTCAAGACAGCACGAACCGCTGATTGATGACGGTCACCTTGTTGTCGTGCAAACACCTCATCAGGACTTGCCGCTGGATTTACTGGACAAGGAAAAGGCGCGATCGCTCGAAGGAGGCTCTCGATACTGGACCCATTTGCAATCGTTCGATGTAAAGACAGGAAAACGCCTGTGGGTCGCTGAAGCGGGAACCTCCATACATTCCACTTCCCTGTTGGGTCACCTCGCCAATGGCCAGGCAGCCATTCTCACCGGACGCGGAGGGGGACACAACCCGCTGGAAAAACCATACGGGCTGTCCCTGGTAAATGCGAAAAACGGCAAATCCATCTGGGACCAGGCCATCCCCAAATATCCTACCTTTCAAAATGCCTGCTGGAACGAACGCGTGGCCTGTCAGTTCAGTGCAACGGAACATCTCGTACTGGATATCGAGACGGGAGATATCCGGCAACGGCAGTCTTTAACGAAACAAGTCGCCGTATGTGCCCATACCTCCGAAGGCTACACTCGCAAAGTAAATCAAGACCTCCATGATTACATCCGCAGTTATAAAAAACCCATGACCTATCAGACCAATCTACTGATCGGCAACTACCACTATTTTATGGCGCATCACGCCAAGATGATTGGCCGAGTTCACATTGAATCCGGCGCGGTTGAGTATTTACAGGTACCCGCTCAGGTCGTCCGAATCCCAGGTCAGGAAGATGTACTCCGCTGGGACACCACGCTGCCCAATGATCTTCGAAATGCGGACGGCTTTCTGGTCACTCAGGACAAACGGAATGCCGGGTCGGGCTGGGGGCATGTGTCCGCACCGCCACCGATCGTCGTAGGAAATAATATCTATTTCCCGACCATGGTTGGTACCGTATACGTTATTCGCTGGGATGCTAAAGTACTCGATCAGCGGGCGCTGTTATCGGTTAGTGATCTGGGGCAGGCGGGAAAAACATGGTCCCTGTCCGGACTCTCGTATGCCAACGGCCGCCTTTATGCTCGCACGCTGAAAGAACTGATCTGTATCGCGGTCGCTCCGTAATTATCGCCGCCAACCCACGGGCTGAACCCAGGCCTGCTGTAGTTGCCCCGGATAAGTTGGCAACGCGTGCTTTTTGTCGGAGGTAATCACGGCTCGAACATACAGTTCTTTACCCGACAGCGTATAGCTGGCATGGGCTCCCTGAACCGTTGCCAGGACTTTACCTACATCTTCTGAATAAATACGTGTGGCCCGCTGAGGTTGCCCCCCTTTCCCCGGTCGGGGCATCGAACTTAAATCTGCGTCACGCAAGGTACCGATAAACTGCGTGGTATAGTTCACACCATCTTCCGTATCAATATCAATCTCATATTTCTGTTTGCGCTGATAGAAACGGACATCCTTGAGAAGGACACCGGAGGATGAATAAAAGTCACCCACCTGCATGGCCGTGATCAATGCGGCGGGAGTCAGGCTGTTGCTGCGGACCATCACAAATGAACCCCCCGGAGGACTGTCTCCCCGTCCATGATAATGATGGGCATCGTCGTCACCCACGCCAAACAGAGGTGGACTCTGCAGCTTCCCTAACCGAATCGTATTGGCAATATCCCAAAACCTGTCCATCGACGGATGAAATGCATCTCCAAGTTGATTACAGTCAGAACTCGTATTGCAGATTTCAAAGAAGTCCTGCTGAATCACCGAGGCCAGTTCCTCCGCCGTAATCGCATAATGAAAATTTGGGTGATTCAAATGTAAAAGGACCGGTTTTTTGGTAACTCGGGAATGTCGTGCGACGACCCGCACATTTCCCTTCAGAGCATCGAGTGCCGTCGCACCGCCGGCAGGTTCAATGACCGACTGAATATTAATTGCATTCAGATGAACCGGGACATCTTCTGCACTGTCCGATATCTCCTCACCTTCGATCATGAGAAATTGATTCGGAACTTCAAACTTCTCTCGAAATTCAGCCAGTGTTTTTAACCGGATCTGATGCGAGGCCGTTCCCGGTTGTCCCCGTGAATCGATCCAATCGGATCCAAAAGATGCTGCATACTTATCTAAGATATCATTGCCACCACGCTCCTTAAGTTTAGAGACAGGCATCCATTTCTCACCGCGACTGAGGATATTATGATCCGATAGAATCAGAAACTGATATCCATTTTCGACGTACCACCGTGTCACCCGTTCCGGGAAATCGTTGCCATCACTCCAAAATGTATGCGTGTGCGTATTCCCTTTGTACCACTGCTCGCCTCCGTGGGCTGACAACAACACGACCAGAAATAACGGGAACGTGAAAATCCATTTCAACATACGGGTGGATCTCTTTCAAAATAAGATGGGGGATGGAGTTATGCACCGCTGCCGCAGTACGCCGGGACTGGAAATCACTTTGCACTTCCGGAAGTTGTGTCTTTACGGAAATTTAGTTTTGTTTTTTCCGCCTTCACCGGAGCCAGCTGTTGACCAGACAATCGTTCTACATTTTTTGCCGTCGCAAACCAATGTTGAGCCATGGATTGGACACGATCCGGATATTGACTTGCCAAATCATGCAACTCCGTGCGATCCCGGCCCAGGTGATACAGTTCCCAACGACCTCGTTTGGCAGAGACTAATTTCCAGTCACCCTGCCTCAGCGCCCGATCCGTACCAAAATGAAAATAAAGCTCCTCGTGAGGCGACCGGGTTTCCCCACGGAAGACAGGGACCAGGGATTTACCCTGTAAAGGCTCAATCTGGCGCGATCCAATCTGGCGGGGATAGGTGGCCTGAGCCACTTCTAAGAAGGTTGCCATAAAATCCACCAGATGAGCTGGCTGTTCCGTGATCGAGCCAGGTTTGGCAGTCAGAGCGCGGGGCCAGTGGGCAATCAAAGGCGAACTAATGCCACCTTCATGCTGGTTTTGTTTGTAGAGCCGAAAGGGTGTATTCGAAGCATTCGCCCAACTCGCGTCATAACACCAGTAGGACTTGGGGTCCCACGGTTTCAAATATCGACCACGAGTTCGTTCAAAGGGGCAACCGCCATTATCGCTGCAAAACAGGATGAGTGTATTTTCCAGAATACCCCGGTCTTTCAGTCGTTTGACAATGCGGCCAAGGTTGCGATCCAGAACAGCAATCATCGCGGCATAAACTTCCATTCGATCCGATTCCCATTGTTGTTCTTCAGCATCTAAACTCTTCCATGCGGGGACATGTGCTGAACGTGGACTCAATACAGTTTCAGGAGGAAACAAACCCATTTCCAGTTGCCGTTTGAATCGGGACGAACGGAGAGCATCCCAACCACCTTCGTATTTCCCGTCCTGTTGTTTCACGTCCTGCTCGGGTGCCTGTAACGGATAATGCGGTGCATTGAATGCCGTGTACATCAGGAATGGTTTTCCACTTTCCACGGCCTGGTCAATAAAATCCAATGTGAAATCAGCAATCGCATTGGTGGTATAGAACGGTTTTCCATGGAGTTGTTGCGGAACCTCCCAGTTCTCTCCATTGAGTCGAAAGGTAGAATCACCCTCAAAATAATTCGTCGCGCCGGAGAGATGACCCCAATAGTGATCAAAACCAAAATCCGTCGGTTGACCGCTTAAATGCCATTTACCGGCCATCGCCGTAAAATACCCTGCTTCCTTGAGAACCTCAGCAATGGTCGCCCCTCGTGACAACTTCTGACTTCCGGCCTGATCACAGTATAATCCGGTCAAAAGCGATACCCGAGAACTATGACACTTTGCCGTATTGTAAAACTGAGTAAACCTCAGCCCGTTTTCTGACAACGCATCAAGCGACGGCGTTGGAATCTCCGAGCCATAGCAACCGATGTCGGAGAACCCCAGATCATCAGCCATGATCAACACGATATTCGGTCGTTCAGCAGCCGTAATCTGCCCCGAACCTAGTGAAATCAGCAACCAGCATCCTACCGTCCATATCACCCTCTTCATTACCACCGCTCCATTTCAATCGTATTCTGTTTAAAGATAGGCGCCTTCGGAATCCACCATCGCCTAAGAAGTAACATCTTTATTTCTTGTCTTGCCGAGGAACTCAAGTTCAAAGTGAGTGATCCGTAAACTCACCGGTTTCGAAATTTCAATCGATTGTCGACTCTGGTTTTTCAGTTCCAAACCAACCCCCAGACCAAGACCAAAGGAGAAATTAGTACCCGGCGTAGGGTTAAGGAATTCCCGGGTAAACTCGACCTTCTGCAATTGGGGTTTTTCTGCCATCGACACGTTTGGTTGAAAAGGCAATTCTGCCATAACCGAGCGACCGGTAATCTGTTTATTTTGTTGTGTGAACTGGAAATAGACCAAATGACAGGAAACACGTTTATCAAAAACGTGTTGCAGTACCTCGGCATCTCCGTCCGCTGTGTATTCCAACAGGATACGATAGACACCCGGAAACGGGCTACGTACTTCCTGTGCCAGAATGGCCGTGGCATCAGCAGAGATCGGTTGGCCATCATGTCCTGCAGCGATGGTGGCATGTTGTTTTAGTTCCAACCCGTTCGCCTTCTGTGGCGGTGCGACGGATATCTTCAAGCCCGCATCCGGTTTGTTCACGAGCTGTCTCCAGCCTTTCGGCCGTGACGGAGTTTCTGCTGGGCGAATTACAGCGTTTCCTTCAAAACGGGTATTCGCGATAATTCGTTTTTCGTCAAACACCGGCACCCGACTCACATCCCCTGTCGACGATACTAGCTGAAGATTCTGATTGGGTTCCCCCAGTAACTCAAACAGCGGTGCCTGTTGTGTCAGCGCCAATTCCCGTCCCACCGGGTCCGTAAACGTTCCTTGATGATCCAGCCCAATCAGATGGAACAGGGTTGCTGTTAAATGCCCCGGTTCCACTCGATTTGTCAGTGGGTAGGCTCCATCCCGATCCGAGCTACCATAGATCTGTCCACCTTGAATTCCGGCTCCAGCCAGGGTACAGCAAAAAACGGGGCCCCAATGGTCACGGCCTCCTTTGGCATTGATTTTAGGTGTTCGTCCAAATTCACCAATGGCAACCACCAGTGTTTCATCCAGTAAACCACGCTCATCCAGATCCTGAATCAACGCTGAATAACCCACATCAAAAATCGGGCACAAGACATCCTCAAGTCGGTCGTGATTCTGTGCATGTGTATCCCACAATGGGTTATCCGAGGCACTATCACCTGGTTCCCTCGGCCAGTTGACGTGGACTAAACGAACCCCCGATTCAATAAGCCGCCGTGCCAGCAAAACACACTGTCCCCAGCGATTACGTCCGTAGCGGTCGCGTACAGCAGCCGGTTCCTGATCAATGGCAAATGCATTCCGTGCTTTACCACTGGTCAGCAAATCAAACGCCTGTCGCTGATACGTTGAAAAGACGCCGAGACTTCTGGAAGAATCGATTTCCCGTAAACGATCTTCAAATTTCTGCTGTAGATTTCGCCGCTGACGCATGCGGTTGAGCGTGATTCCCAGGGGTTCCAAACCTTCGATTCGATAATCATCGCGCGATGGATCACCAACAAATCGCTCAGGGTTCCATTGTGCTCCCATCAAACCCCCGGTTTGTCCCGCCGGGGTTACACTGTCATTGAGGCGGATTACGTCGGGGATCATGACCGTGCTGAGCGCTGGCATCTGATCGCTGGGCCGATACCGTTTAATTTGAGATCCATAAAACGGCCAGTCCGTCGGTTGAATGGTCCTCGCATTAGGCCCTTGATATTTGGTACCGGTCAGTACCCAATGACCACTACTGGAATGAATGTTATCGTCGGTGGCCATGCTGCGAATAACCGCCAGCTTGTCTGCCAGACGGGCAGTGCGCGGCAACAATTCACAGAATTGTATCCCCGTAACATTGGTCTGGATGGGTTGGAACGGACCACGAATCTCTACCGGTGCATCCGGTTTAGGGTCAAATGTCTCATGCTGTGGCGGGCCACCATTGAGATAAAGAAAGATGACATTTCGAGCCCTGCCAAATGCAGGCCCATGCAAGCCGCCTGTGGGAGCGGTGGCTGATTCAAGTAAACCGGGTAACGCCAGCCCACCCATACAGAGGCCACCAATGCGTACTAATTCCCGTCGATTCATCGAATGCATGACATACACAGGCTGGATTCAACCTGATCCGGTTTCTTCAATTCCGTTCACGACTACCACACTCTGCTGAGTACCCATTATATATCAAAAAAGGCCCCAGCATGACTAAAAAGCAATCCTCCGCGGTCCCTTCCCATGCAGTCAGACACGGCCCGAGGGATTGAAAACCGATATCTGCATCCGATAAAATGAAAAAATGATGGCCATCACATGCAACCTCTGCTAAACAAGACCCACTTGCAATGACTGATCCCGCAGACAACTGGACATTCATGCATGTCAATGACAGCCATATGGGAAGTCCGCGCAGCTACCGTTTTCGTCCCGCGATCAACAAACGATGGGCTGCGATTCGACAGCAAATGCTCGCTGTCGATGCTGAATTATTACTTCATGGAGGCGATCTGACACGAGATGGCGATACTCATGAATTTGAATATGAACAAGCAAGAGATGATTTGGCAGTTTTTTCTTGTCCCGTACATGTTATTCCGGGAAACATGGATGTTGGGAATAAACATGCGATTATCAATGGATCAAAGAAACGATGGGATCCCCTTGGACTGGGTTGGCATGACCCGGATCTGAATATGACGGCAACACGACTGGACTTATTCGCCAAGTACTTTGGGCCTATTCAATGGTCTTTCGTACACCGCCAGGTACGTTTTACAGGATTCTACGCTGCGGTTGCAGGAAGCGGACTACCCCACGAAACCCAGTTCTGGAAATTCATGGAAACACTACCGAACCTACCCAGGGTAAAACACCATGTCGCCGTGATGCACTACTGGCCATTCATGGAATCGCCTTCGGAACCCGCATGGGATCTGACGAACCCGGAAGAATACGACAACTGGTATTTTTCGATTGATCCCCCTCACCGACAACGAATGTGGAATTTACTGAAACAAAGTCATGTTGAAATCTTATTCTGCGGCCATGTTCACACCGGGCGTACTCCCCAATCCATCGATGGTATCCGACTCTATCGGACTCAAGCTGCGGGGAACACATCGCAGTTGTCAGAACGCTGGAAAGATTCAGACACTCGCTTTGGTTTCCACCGGTGTGAAGTTACCCACGATGGAATTCATGTCCAATTTGAGTTGGGTGCAGATCAATGTGATGAATTCGGCACCTACGGACCACTTGGCCATCCCCCCGTTGCTGAACGGAACTACGAATTAGCAACACAACATCCTCCCATTATCCCGGATCCACACTAAGAAAAAATCAAGATTACTCAACACAACCCTACTTTGTGCTGCCCCCGGAGTGCCCTGGAGAATCTAAATTTCACGGTAACATCAATTCAAAAGCATGATAAACTGGAAACATCCTTATACACTTTCAAACCAAGGGATCCCCTGCTCATGAAAATTCGATTGCTACTGATCGCACTGCTTTTGTGGTCCGCCGAACCGTTAAACCATTCCACTCAGGCAAAAGACGGTCCGCTCTCGGTGGGCCAACGAATCCCGGACTTTTCCATGAAAACCCTTCAGGGTAAAACCATCAAGCTGAGCCAGCTTGCCGCGGACAAAAAACAAAATAGTAGCGGGATTACGGTCCTTACCTTTTGGTGTTCTTTTTGTGGAAGCTGTCGGCGTGTGGAACGTCCATTAAGCGAGCTGGCACAAAAATACCGCGGCAAAGTAGCCATCATGGCTATCGACAGCAGCGTTGGTGAAAGTGGTAAAGAAGTTGCTGCCTTTTTAAAAGAGCATCGTCTTACTATGCCGGTCATGATGGACCCCCGGGGCCACGTGGCAGATTTGTTCGGCGCTAAAATGACAACCACCACCGTGGTGATTGATGCCCAGGGAACCCTGCAATATTTCGGCCAATTCAAACAGGGTGATATGAAGCTTGCCGAAGAAGCCGTTCAGTCCGTTCTGACCGGGCAAAAGCCCCGACATTCTAAAACGACGGAGCGTGGCTGACACATCGAACGAAGCTGATCTCCGTGCGGGATCACCATGACCGATAAGAGAAATTCGCTATGAAATCCAAACTTCTGCTGTTCTTCGTTTTTGCATTACCGTGCCTGTTAACATCAGCACAGGATTTTACAATCCCCGATATCCGTGATTTACCCCGGATTGAAAAGGGCTCGCCCAGACCACCAACGGCCATTTTACGTAATTCTGCTTTCATTCTTAAGCTCCATGAACATGCGCCGCTGGGGGATGGATATGTAATCATCACGGACCATCAGGTCCCGGATTTTTTGGAACCACTGGAGCAACTAGCGGCTCATCGCAAGGGGACGGTGATCCAGATTGAAGATCTGGGAAAGGTCTATGACGAAGAGACTTCCCGGTTATTGCGTAAACAGTTACTTGAGCATAAGCCTCAATATGTAGCCGTGGCACCTCGCCTGGAATCGTATCGCGAAAACATGCTGTTAGGACTATGGGAATTATTCAGTACGCTCGACGATGATAAATATCTGGATGTCTTTCCGGGGATTCTCTTAGCATCCTCCGCCGAATCATTTCAATCGCTGATTCAACGTACCATGGAATACAAATCCATTGCTCAGACGGACTTGAAGCCGATGGCCATCAGTCAGGTTCCATCAAATCGCGAATCACGATCTTTGCAAAAAGCAGGCGTTCTTCGTAATGTCTTCGGCGACTTTGGATTGGAAACGCCGATTGTGGCTATTTACACTCCGACAGCCACAGAGGCTCCGAAACTCGAGGGGAACCTGGTCTGGAATATTCAGTTAAAAGATAAAGGCAATTTTGTTAAAAAGTTCGCACCGCCGGCAATGGCCGCGTTGACCAACGCATCCCTCGTCGTCATGCACGGCCATGGAATACCAGGAATGTCCTGTTCGGTGGATATCGATGGAATTCCCGTCAACTCCAACAATCAGGTGGTCCTTTCCGGATCCTGCTTTGCCGCAGCGCCGACAAAAACGGACTTTCCACGCATGACCCGGGCACCTGGTGGATATAACGTCGCACCGCGACAGGCCTTTGCCA
This sequence comes from Planctomycetota bacterium, assembly GCA_036150515.1. Lineage (GTDB taxonomy): Bacteria > Planctomycetota > Planctomycetia > Pirellulales > Pirellulaceae > UBA721. Next base: position 18,745 of record JAYZPA010000242.1, on the reverse strand, counting down.
CTCGGTATATTGATCGGGGAGCCACCGTTTTCTTCGGACATATGCGGCTCAGCTCAGGCTTTCCCCATCTCTATCCAGTATTAGAACAATGGACGGCCGGAAAGAGTGTGGGAGAGGCCTATCAACAATTAGTCAACGGGATCATCGATATGCGAGGATTTGGACCGGGACGTTTTGTTGTATCGGATCCGGGTACCAGCACAGGATCCATACCCCAGAATACGTTGTTGTACGTGATTTTTGGCGACCCGGCTCTCATTCCATTCAAGCCGTTAATGCCAGTAAAATGAGTTTTCGGGCAACCCCCCAGGGTTACCGAACTAACGTTGCTGCTCGCCTAACCAGGCTGCAAATACTTTCACTTCGGCAGGCTTCATGCTTCGGACTAAGTCATGACGATGAAACGGATGGACTGCCAGTATATGATCCGCCTGAAACTCCAAAGTGTCATTAAATGACAGACCGTGTAATCGCGATTCATACAGCTCGTTATCAATACGCCCGGTAAAACGATTACCGTCACGGGCAATTACAGCCACCCAGAAATCCTCTCCCCAGCCTCGTGAGGGAATCTCGTTTTTCGGAAGGTCAACCAGCGACCGGGGATGGTGATGACTGATGATCGGCTTGCTTGCATCCCCCTTGCAAATCGAACATGGACACTGATCCGGTGCATCCGGATGAACGGAAAATCGAGGGGAATCGACACGCAGTTCGACATAGAACCCTGCCACAATGTACTTTTTCAAGAGTTCATGAGGAATATGAAAGTGATCGTGGTTTTCAGCGTGCATTTTCACGCCATCCACCAATGCATAACCGTTTTCAAATGAAGTCTTCATGGACCGTTATCTCTCTTCGGGTTCAGCCGGACCAAGGTACTCGAACCGGGGGATACAAACACCTGAAACGGTTACATCCTCGAAAAACATCGCCCGGGGACGTACCCACAAATTCCGATCACCGTATTCGGGACGATACAATACCATGATCTCATCCGTTTCACTGTGCCGTACCGTTCCTAGCACTGTATATTCTTTGCTCTTATAATGGCGATATCGCCCAAGCTTTATTTCATCGGATTCCATGCCTGATTTTCTCCTGTTGTAGAATCCAAAAGGCTTTCCTAAATCGCACATCACCATTGATTGTAGAGACTGACTTAAGCTAAGAAAGACCAAAAAATGATTCGTTTCCTATCCCTGTTGGGCCTCGTTCTCTGTTTCACCACAAATGCTCACGGCGACAAACGCCCACCCGCGGTACCGATGGCTGGCCAGGGTATCATGCTCGGCGAACTTACCGATAGTCGAGTTCATGTTCAACTGCGACTGACCACCAGTGACAAGCTTGTCGATGGCGATGTTGCAGGAATAACCGGAGTCGTGAGATTTACTATCCAACCGCTTACCGACCGTCTGCAACGGAAACGTATCATCTCCGCCGGTCAAAACAATGCAGATCAGGTTGCCACGTTGGAAGCCATGGCCGTTGCCGACAACGACTATATCGCCCGGGTTACATTTGACCGTTTGAAAGCCAACACCCGTTACGAGATCACCACCATGATCGGTGAAAATGCCAATGCACTCCATCAGGGACCGACGGCACGATTCGTAACCCACCCGGGCAAGGCGGGTGATGAACCCGTACATTTCGTCGTGGTGACCGGTATGAACTACGCCAAATTTCATGGTGACAACCGCATCGATGGAAAGATTCACCTGGAGCACAATAATACCGAATTACCTGAACCCTACCAGGGGCGTGATAAACATCTGGGATATCCCGCCCTGGAAGCCATCGCGCGCTTACGTCCCAATTTCTTTGTCGGTACTGGCGACAACGTTTACTACGACACCCCCAAAGAACCGCGTGCCCAAACCATTGACGAAATGCGGCAAAAGTGGCATGAACAGTTTGTGCAACCTCGATATCGGAAACTGTTTGCCAATACCCCCACGTATTGGGAAGTAGACGACCATGATTACCGAATCGATGACGGCGATAATTCCGGCGACCATCTGCCCAGCCCCGAAACGGCTATACGCGTGATGTACGAGCAATTGCCCTATGCCGGCGCCGGAGACCGGGAAACAAAGACCTATCGAACCGTCCGCGTAAGCCAGGACCTCCAAATCTGGTTTGTTGAAGGACGGATCTATCGCAGCGATAACGCGATGGAAGATGGGCCTGAAAAATCCATCTGGGGTGCGGAACAAAGGCAGTGGTTGCAAAAGACGCTGTTAGCCAGTGATGCAACTTTCAAAATTATGATTTCTGCCACGCCGATGGTTGGTCCGGATGACAAACGTAAATTTGACAATCATACCAACTTCGGCGGATTTCGCCACGAACGCGATGCGTTTTTCCAGTTCCTGACCGACAACGGATTGACTCGTGATCACTTCTACCTGATCTGTGGTGACCGCCATTGGCAATATCACGCGGAACATCCCACAGGAATCCAGGAATTCTCAACCGGTGCACTGGTCGATGCCAACTCACGCCCAGGTCGTAAATCCGGTGAAGAACTGAGTACGGATCCCGAAGGATTAATCAAACAACATTATCTGCAGGATCCGCCATCCGGAGGCTTTCTGCAGGTCGCGGTCGTCCCCGCAGCCGGAAGACACCCGGCACGAATCGCATTCATTCATCGCAACGAACGCGGAAAACTGCTGAATCTGTCCGTGAAACAAGCAACCAATGAAGACGCTCGTATAAGCAACGCACCCTGAAACCGTCCATCGTTGGTGAATTCTAATGACCCGGTGTCCATCCGCTTAAGAACCGCGGTCGCTCTGTTTTTCGCGCTGACGAATCAATTCAATCAACTCCGCAAAGAATTCGTCTACCTCCATCGTTCCTAATTCCAGCGGCTCCTTATCTACCCATAGCTGATCCAAATCCGAAGGTAACCAACGTGCAGACATAAAACACTCCTTTTCAACCAAATAACCACAAATCCCGTTTCGGAATCACAACGGATCAACGCTTCACCGCTGTCTGTCAGGAGTATCGCCTGCGGGTGTGACACGTTTGGTCACGGTGGAGTACAAATTTCTGTAATTTATAAAAAAACGACGTAATCAACCCACCGAGAGGGGAGAGAAACGGGTTCGTCTTGGCGAAAGGGGAACCGGTCCATGGTAAGCTATGAATAATTCAACCTACTGAATCCATCCGTTCCCGTCCCGAGCTACTATGAACCACCACCCCCGTGTCCAACGATCCATGCAGTTATTCGATCGTGCATCCGAGATCATCCCGGGTGCCACTCAGCTCATTTCCCGCCGACCGCACCGATTCGCCTATGGAGTATCCCCTGTCTTTATTGATCATGCCCAAGGCGCTCGCTTTACCGATGTTGACGGAAATCAATACATTGACTGGGGAAGCGGAATCCTATCCATCATCCTGGGGTATTGTGATGAAGTGGTTGACGATGCCGTTAAGCGGCAGATCGACCGGGGTTCGGTTTTCTCTTTAAACCACGAAGTCGAACTGGAACTGGCCGAGTTACTGATTGAACGCATTCCCTGTGCGGAAATGGTCCGTTTTGCAAAAGGCGGTGGAGATGCATGTGCCATCGCTGTACGAATTGCCCGTGGCACGACCGGCCGGGATAAAATCCTTTTTTGCGGTTACCATGGCTGGCATGACTGGTATCTTGCGGCCAATTTATCAGACGACCCGAACCAGTCTCTGGATACCCATTTATTCCCTGGCATCGAACCGATTGGCATTCCCCGTGCCCTGGCACAAACCGCCATTCCATTTCCCTATGGCGACCTCGATGTCCTGCAACAGACACTCGATGCCAACCGGGGCGAAGTGGCCGCAATCATTATGGAACCCTTTCGCAGCGAAATGCCCGAACCGGGTTACCTTGCCAACGTCAAACAACTCGCGCATGACCATAACGCGCTCTTGATTTTTGACGAAGTGTCCACCGGTTTTCGACCCTCCGATTCCGGCGTCCAAAACCTGCTGGATGTGCATCCTGACATCGCGGTGTTTGCCAAATCCATATCCAATGGCTATGCCATGGGCGCCGTTGTCGGCTCCCGGCAAGCCATGGAGCCTGCCGCGCAAATGTTCATTTCCAGTACCTACTGGAGTGATACGATCGGAATCCGGGCTGCCATTACAACCCTCAACGAAATCCGTTCGCGAAAAACAGTCGAGCACATTCATGCGGTTGGCAACCAACTGCGAACGGGCATCATGGAACTCGGACAACAACTTGAACTACCGCTTTCCGTTAGCGGGCTTGCATACAACCCAACCATCCAATTTCAGGGTGATGACGCTACCCGTAATCTGCTCGGTACACTCTACATTCAGGAAATGGCCAAACGAGGGATCCACGCTCCACTGGGATTTGCGATTAACGGCGCTCATGGCGAATCAGAAATCAGTGAAACACTGACAGCCCTGAACGAGACATTAACACTGATTGCCAACGGGATCGCCAACGACGATCTAAATAAACTTATTCAGTGTGAAATCAAGACCGATTCATTTCGGCGACTGGTAAAATAAGTGGCCATCGGGGCCCCGGGCCCATTCAGAATGGCAGAGCAAACCGGCCTGGGAAAAAAGAACCATGCCTGCTTAAAATTCAGTGGTTGTCCGATAGGGCACCGTAAATTTTACAGCGGGGCAGGAAGGTGCGCAGAGATAATACCGCATCCGCATCCATTCTGGTTTGATAGACATTTAACCGCCGTAAACCAGTCAACGTCCCCAGGACACCTAACGAGTCATTCGTAATCTGCGTACGTGACAACGACAGGATCTTCAACTGCTCCATGGCTTCCAGTCCACGTATTTCCTTATCTCCAATGTCACACCCGGTCAAATTTAATTCCTGAAGGTGTTCTAACGAGCGAAGTCCGTCTAAATCCCAATGCTCCGTTTGCGTGCCACTGAGTTGCAGCACGGTCAGATTGGGAAACCATGTGGCTAATTCACTAAACAGATTTTGCGAGCCGACAATCAAACCATTATTCAGCTCCAGAAGCGTGACGGCGTTTAGCGGTTCGTTCTCACCCTCCATCGTCAGAATCGAACCAAAGGCCTCAACCGATTGGATATCCGGATAGGCGAGTGAAAGCTGGGGAAGAATGTTCTCCAGACGGCTGTTCTTCAATATGGCCGATTGAGGCGTGATCGATCCAAATCTTGTGTAAATGGATAATTCCTGTTTCTTACGCAACAAGGGCAAAATCAAATCCCATTTATGAGCCTCCTGATTTTCTGATGACAACTCGGAAAATGCAATCTGCTGGTTTCCTGCCGACTGGCTTAACGCTGTCAGAGTAGGGTCCAGACAAAGTATCGAAAGATGAGAATTAGACAGAATCCAGTCCGTCATGGCTTCGGTCAACATCGATTCATCCAATGCCAATACGTTGACCTTTGGGTTGTCCGGTAAGGACGAGGTCACACCCTGAGAATCCTGATGAACAATAAGAACACTGACATCTCCGTTGTTCAAAAATCCAGATCCGTCATCAGCCGCTAACTGGATGGGCTCGGCATGCAACAGTTCAAACTGACTGGCCAACTGAAACAGGCCGCCCTGTTGGGAGAATTGTTGTAAATGTAAATTCAGTTTCTTGTGGATACTCGCTTCGATAACCGCCCGTGGATTCCGAATCTCTCCGGCAAGAACGATGGACGTATTGGGCTGAACGTCCAGATCCTCAACAAACAGACCGCTGATACCGGTCGCTAACAAAGCCAACTTCTGAGGAACCGATTCACGCGTAAGCCATTCCTCCCGAATGCCCGGCCCCAGCACGATCGCTCCGTCGACAGGCTGTGGTGACGCATCAAACATATCCAGATCTGTATTTCCATTTAGGGTGACCATCCCTTTAAGCTGGTCAATCGATTCCTCATTCCATTCGGACCACGGAAACAACGTTGCATCACTCAATGGCCCGATTTTCCGGCGAAGTGTCGAAACGATGGCTGCAATGGACTCATGCGAATATCCGTGCTTGAGAAGGCTTCCCCAGACAATCAGGTCATTTTCTTCAATACGCCCCCCTGTCCCCATCAGTTGCTGCAACAACCGAGGTTCCAGAAACTGGTAGATCGTCGTATCAGGAACCTGAGAGATGAATGAGAAGATCCCCTGTTCGGTTAAGCGGATCGGATCAGGAAAGACACGTTTGAACTGTTCCGGATCCGCCACAATCTGCCGTAACGTCCGATTCGACATGATTTTTTCAATATGAAACTCCTTCAGATTCGGCAACCCGCCCATTTGTGCAAGTTGCCCGTCGGTGATCATCGCATCATCAATCAACAGCGACTCCAGCATGGTAAGCGAACGGATCTGCTCGACGAGTGCGGGCGTCATGGATCCATGTACCTGCAACTTTCTCAGGGATCCTATCTGACGCAGGGCATTCAACGAACTCAACTTAAATTCCGGATCAGGGTTACGCAGCGTAATGCTTAGGCAACGCAGCCTGGGTTGGCGCGCCAGCCACTGTATCCAACCATCGGTGATTCCTTCCGGTAAACGTAAAAACTCCAGCTGCGGAAGAATCAGGTCGTCAGGATCATCCTGCGGTAACTGCTGTTGAATTTCCAATGACCGCAAATGGGGATTCTGATGCAGTTGCCCAAATTGATGATCCTTCAATGACACCCGATCGTCATGAACCATCAGGAAGCAGCGACTGGGATTCTGAATTTTTGCAAATTCCGCAAACACCACCGATTCAACGGCGACCAGATCCATCCTCACCCGTAATTCCTCCGCCCCGTCTTCACCTGCCCGTTGATTACGTTTTAACCACTGATTCACTAACATCCCGTCAAATCCCGGAGAGGTGGAATGTAATTGCAACTGGACACTCTCGATTCCAAACGGGCTGGGTCGAATCGGATCCGGTTGAACAAATCCCCGGTAACCACGACGTCCACGATCGAAAATATGACCCTGTTGCGGGCCAAACGAAACAAAAAAACGTCGGCTGCGCAGGGTTTTTAAGAAGGAACTGGTTATCCCGGGCCCCTGTACATTGAGCGATTGCAAACGATGCAGACTCCCAAGCTCCATTTCCCGTAATCCCGATGGAACGTCGGCTAAAAGCAATCGATCCAGATCAGGTTGTTCCGTTACCAAACGCAACACCTGGGGTGACAGGGCACTGCAATCATGCATCTGGATACTTCGAAACACCGGATAACTGAGAAATGACTCAACCATATCATCCGTTAATGCAATTTCTTCCTCGCTTCGTAAATGTGTCCGGCGTCCCCGATCAATGCGAATATCCAATTCACGCTGCTGTCCGCCCATCCACATCATTCGATAGGGAAAATAATAAGAAGACCGGACAATCGGTACCACAACGAGTAACAAGGCAATCCAAATCCCCGCCGGACGTATGCGACGGGACAATCGGTTCCACCAGCGGTTTCCAATCTCGTGCGATAACGGTCGTTCTTCCAGTGGAATCATCCTGTTGCCGGTCGCACGAACGGCAAAAATCATCAAACCAATCCCCAACAACGCTACACTCTCCACTGCCCCATTCCCGTTACGGGGTCCGGCAGATAAGAATATTCTGCCCGCTCTCCAAACAGGATATCCGGCAAACGTCATCATCAACGTACTGACAAGCCATGAAATGAAGAACGCCCAGCGACGCATTGCCAGCAGGGTCAATGTCAAAAAAAAGGCCAGCACCAAAATGATCAATGTCGCCATGATATGGGATAAGGGAAAAGCATCCGCCAACGAATCCATGTTTAAGGTTCGGCCGGCATATTCCTCCAGAATTCCAAATCGCTGTTCGAAATACCACCAGGCACCCATGGTTCCTAAAGCCGTTAAACTGTTCACCATGCGACAAAACAACTGCTGCTTCCATGTTTTAGACAAATCCGTCCGGTATTTTGTTAACAACCTGATTTCCCGGCGGACAACAAATCTCGCAACCATACATACCGGAATCACACAGGCCAAAGCCATGGCCACCACCAGAAAATATCGGACAACATCCCCTCCCCGGCGTGCCCCGATGAAACATACAATCATCTGCAGGCTGATTAGAATGAACCCTGTCGCCACGACAAAACCTGTGAGGCGGTCAAACCAGTGAGTTTCACGACTATACCAAAGCCAGATATTGGCCAGAACAAACTCCACAACCAGTAGCAGTGGAAATACCATGATCGGTATCCCACCAACAATCGGCTCCATGCCGATTAGAAAAAGAAGCCAGCCATGCAAAAGAATGATCCAGACAATCGCATAGTTTTTGGTGAAAAGGTGCATGGCTGGGTCGTTAGAATTCAGGCATCAAACTCCACTCTCATGATATACTAGTGTATGTCATTTCCAACCCCGCTGCCTACCAGATAATCACCTGCCATGCGATATCCTAAACTCTGCGGTTTAACGCTGGTTATTTTCCTGGCATCCATCATTTCCCTGCACGCAGCTCGGATAACCTATGAAAAGGATGTCCGACCCATCCTCAAGGCACACTGTTTTCAATGCCATGGAGAAAGTGAAGAGGTCGAAGGGGGCCTCGATTTAAGACTGAACCGGTTTATTCAGTCCGGCGGTGACAGTGGCCCAGCGACGATACCGGGAAAATCACAGGAATCGTTGTTGTTCCAGCGAATCATCAACGGTGAAATGCCGCCCACGGACAACTCCTTGAGCGATCAGGAGATCGACACGATCGATCAATGGATCCAGCAGGGTGCCATCCATTTAAACGATGAACCTGAATCACTGGAAAACAGCCAGTACTTTACACAGGAAGAACGGAGTTTTTGGGCCTTTCAGCCCATTGTCAAACCGTCGCTCCCTGAGCTGTCCGATAAAATTCACACAGGATCCGCGGTGGATCGTTTCCTTGTGGATCGCCTGCAGTCTGAAGGACTGGCATCGTCTCCCGCAGCCGGTAAAAACACCCTCATTCGTCGTCTGACATTCGACCTGCTCGGAATTCCACCGACCCCCGAACAAGTCGACCGATTCCTTGCCAATGATGCACCGGATGCGTACGAACAGCTTGTCGACGAACTGCTCGCGTCGCCCCATTATGGCGAACGCTGGGGCCGTCACTGGCTGGATGTCGCCGGCTATGCAGACTCCGAAGGTTACAGCGACTCGGATGCCCGGCGGCCATGGGCTTATTATTACCGCGACTATGTCATTCGTGCCTTTAACCAAAACATGCCCTATGACCGGTTCATCGTCGAACAACTCGCAGGTGACGAACTGGTCGAGTCAGCCCAAAATCAACTGCAGCCCCATGAAATTACATTATTACAGGCGACGGGTTTCCTTCGTATGGCACCGGACGGGACAGGCCAGGCAGGCGTGGATGCTCAGGTCGCACGCAATCAGGTCATCGCGGACACCTTGAATATCATGACCACTTCGCTGTTGGGACTAACCGTTGGCTGTGCCCAATGTCACGACCACCGCTATGACCCCATCAGTCAGGTGGATTACTATGAACTACGCGCCATTCTCGCTCCTGCACTGGATTCGCAGAAGTGGAGGACCCCTGTCAACCGCCGCATTTCACTGTATACAGACCAGGACCGGGAAAAACGAGCTGCTATCGAAAAACGGGCACAGGCAGCCACAGCCGAACGACAGGCACAAATCGATCTACACCTTGACCGCACGCTCACCGAAGAACTCATTCGTTTTTCCGATGCGCTGCGTGAACCGCTGAGAACGGCCTTTAAGACAGATCCAAAAGACCGCACCGAAGCCCAAACCCTGCTGCTCGAAGAATATCCCAGTATTGGAAAGATTACTTCCGGTTCCCTTTATCTTTACAGTCGCCAACGCGCAGACCGTGCAGCTGAAATCGAAAAAGCGATCCTTGAAAAAGAAAATCTCCTGATTGCAAACATCCGGCAGCAGCAGCAGGAGATGATACCGGCGGATCAACGCGCGTCCATCACGGCGATCCTGAACATCGCAGAAGACGAACGTACATCTGACCAAAAGAAAACTCTGGCAGCCTATCCGGGGATACTCGTCGACGCAACGACACTCAAACAATTTGCCCCAAAACGTGCAGCGATTCTGGCCGAATATCGGGTGATCGCTGAGGTCTGCCGAAAGACCGATTCGACGAAGCAGTTAGAGGCCCTGCAAAAAACCATTGACGAAATCCGATCGGAAATTCCTGAGGAACATTTTATTCGGGCATTAACCGAACCGGAAAATCACTCTCCCCAAACCGTACTGTTTCTCCGTGGTAATCATGAAACTCCCGGATCTGCCGTGGAACCAGGTGAACTGGACATTCTGAACGAATTTGTATCGGTCCCCATTGCGCCGAATCAAGCCGACAGAAAAACGACCCGCCGACGACTGAGCTACGCCCAACATCTAACCAGTGGAAAACACCCGTTGACCGCCCGCGTCCTGGTCAACTCCGTTTGGATGCATCACTTTGGTCGCGGTATTGTCGAATCGACCGGTGATTTTGGGATGCTTGGTCAGCGACCAACCCACCCGCAACTGCTGGACTGGCTCGCCGCAGAGTTTATGGAAAATGGCTGGGATATCAAACAATTGCATAGGACGATCGTCACTTCTCATGCATATCAGCAGAGTTCAGACCGGACAGCCGAACTCGATGCCCGGGATCCGGACAATCGGCTTCTTGCCAGGCAGTCGTTGCGACGTTTGGAATCAGAGGCCTTCCGGGATTCGATCCTCATGGTATCCGGACTCTATAATAATAAAATGCACGGACCAGTCGTCCCGGTGATGGAGGACGGGGTAGGCCAAATTGTAATCGGTATCGAAGATCTCGATGGAGAACGAAAACCCCGTGCAGCAACCGGACTCGATGGAGAACAACACCGTCGTAGTGTTTATGTCGAAGTGCGGCGAAGTCGACCTCTGGCAGTGTTGGCGACTTTTGATATCGCCACAACGACACCTAACTGTACGCAACGTGCCGCATCCAATGTCGCTCCGCAATCGCTGTTATTGATGAACAGTGATTTTATGATTGAATACGCACGCAGCTTTGCCGATTCCGCCTATCGACAAGCAGGCCCTCATCTGCAGGATCAGCTGCGGTTTGCCTGGAAAACGGCATTTGCCGAAGAAGCATCCCCTGAGAATCTACAGGCCCTTACAGAATTTGTAGCGGTGCAAACCAAACAGATTTCAGCAGATCATCCCGAATTAACCCCGGCAGCGATCCAGATCAAAGCTCTGGAAATCGCCTGTCAGGCATTGCTGGGATCCAACCAGTTCTTATACATCGATTAAAAAATGAATGGCAACGAAAACGTCCAAGGGAACCGCACTTCGCTATGTCTGCTGATAACCAAAATCAAATGAGCATCCGAAAAACTGATCGCCGTCAATTCCTTGCGCGAATGTCGCTCAGCGCCGTCCCCATGGCACTGGCCTATGCCAATCAACAACAGCTCCTTGCTAAACCTGTAAAACCGAATCTGGAAGTACAGCGATTTGACCTGCAATCTCGGCAACCCCCCCGGGCTGGTCAGGCCAAAGCCATGATTTCTATGTTCATGCAGGGGGGCCCCAGTCAGGTAGACTTGCTGGATCCCAAGCCGATCCTGAACAAAATGCACCTGCAAAAGTTCCCGGGGAAAATCAAATACGATAATGCCGCTCAGGCCAGTTCACGCATATTGGGATCACCATGGAAATTCAAACAACATGGTCAAAGCGGTACTGCGCTGTCTGAATTGTTACCCGGTCTTTCCGAAGTGGTTGATGATATTCTCGTCATTCGCTCGATGCATACCGGTGTCAATAACCATGGACAATCGATTCATGCAATGAATAGCGGCCGTACTCAGCAAGGTCGCCCCGCTCTGGGAAGCTGGATGACCTATGCACTGGGATCCGAAACTGAGGAATTACCCGCGTATATCGCCATGACGGACCCCCAAGGTCTGCCGGTTGAGGGCGTGTTGAACTGGTCCAACGGTTGGCTGCCTTCTCTATATCAGGGTACGGTCATCCGACCGGTGGAACCACGCATCCTGAACCTCAATCCACCGAAACCCTTGCAGGGAAAAACGCAGGAGAACTTTTTGTCTCTGCTGACCCAATTAAATGAACAACATCACCGCCGCCGTCACCGGGAATTGGAGTTGGACGCACGACGCACCAATCTGGAGCTGGCAACGCGCATGCAGTCCGCTGCGGCAGATGCACTGGATATCTCACGGGAAACCAAAACGACACAGCAAATGTATGGAATCCATAATCCGGCTACCGAAGAATTTGGAAAACGCTGTTTGATCGCCCGCCGATTGGTGGAACGAGGCGTGCGATTTGTGCAACTGTTTACGAAAAATCAGTACTGGGACCATCATGGTAGTATCCAGTCACGGCTGCCTGCCTCCTGTGAAAAAGTGGATATCCCGGCAGCCGCACTCGTGAAAGACCTAAAACAACGAGGACTACTCGATTCCACCGTCGTGCATTGGGGAGGGGAAATGGGCAGGCTTCCCGTGATTCAGAATGATACCGGGCTGAAAAACTTCGGTCGTGATCATAATACCTACGGGTTTAGCATGTGGGTTGCCGGAGGAGGTTTCAAAGCGGGAGGAACCTACGGAGTCAGCGATGAGTTTGGACACCACGCTGTCGAACAAATCGTAAACCACTTCGACTACCACGCAACCCTATTCCATCTTTTTGGACTCGATGCAGAAACGCTGTCATATAAACAAAACGGACGTGAACAAACGCTGCTTGATGGCCAGCCAGGTAAGCTCATTCAGGGTCTCCTGAGCTGAATGACAGCCCTGGGGAGACCCACGGGCAGTCGGTGAATTTTTCTTGTCCGGGGACCATTTTCTCTTCCAGTCGGTCTTACCTGTATCGAGCTCATCTGGTAACCTTTGAGACTTGGAAAAGGCCGGATTTATCAGAACTTTCTTTACCCTAGAAGATGACTTGTAACAAAGAGTATCGCATTGACTGGGTGCGTTGCATCCCGTTTCTACTAATGCACGTGGGCGTGCTGCTGGTTTTTCTGGTTGATTTTAGCTGGGTCGCTGTCGGCTTTGCCGTCGGATTCTACGTAATTCGCGCGTTGGCCATCACTGGTTTTTATCACCGTTATTTTGCGCATCGGGCATTTAAAACATCGCGGTGGTTTCAGTTTCTCGGCGGATGTATCGGCGCAACCTCGGTTCAGCGCGGGCCACTTTGGTGGGCTGCCCATCACCGTGATCACCATCTGCATTCCGATACGGACAAGGATGTTCACAGTCCACGACAGAGCGGCTTTTGGTTCAGCCATGTTGGCTGGTTCATGACGAAAGAACATTACACATTAAAAATCGACCGGATTCGTGACTTTGCCAAATTCCCCGAGTTGATGTTTATCACCAAACATGACATCGTCATGCCAACTCTTTTCGCCCTGCTCTGTTATGGAATTGGCTGGAGCTGGCAGTTCATTTTTCCCAACGCAACAGGCCCCTGGGCATTGTCGGGCTGGCAAATGATGGCCTATTCGTTTTTTGCTTCAACCTGTTGCCTCTACCATGCTACCTTTTGTGTGAATTCCTTAGCCCACCTCTGGGGTACACGCCCGTACAAGACAACCGATACCAGTCGGAACAATGCCCTGATCTCGCTGTTCGTGATGGGTGAAGGCTGGCACAATAACCACCATCACTTCCAATCGTCTGCTAAAAACGGATTTCTGTGGTGGCAGTTTGATCCCACCTATTGGGTATTAAAGGTACTATCCTGGGTCGGTTTGGTCTGGGATCTCAAAGAAGTTCCCCACCACATCATTCATCCTACGGGTACGACCGCAGCTGATCAGGCCGAGCAATCGCAGATGGAAACTCAACGCGATCAGGCAAAAGCCGCTTAGCCTGCCAGAGCCCTGAAATCTGAAATGATTTCGTGACGATTCCAGCCCGACCTTAATTTTCAACGATTCAGTTCAGACTCATATTTACTGCGATTACGGTTCGTTGATCACAGGATTCATCAGGGCACCAATCCCTTCAATCTCGATCGTCACCTCGTCTCCCTCGGTCAAAAACCGGGGGGGATCCTGAGCAAATCCCACCCCGTGAGGCGTGCCGGTTAAAATCACCGTCCCCGGTTCTAAAAGACTGCTCCCGCTGAGAAACTCAATCAGTGTGGGAACATCGAAGATCATATCATCCGTATTCCAGTCCTGCATCGTTTCTCCATTGAGGATGGTTTTGATCGCCAAACGGTTCGGGTCGGTGATTTCATCGGTCGTCACTAAAACCGGACCGAGTGGGCAAAACGTGTCAAATGTTTTGCCACGACACCACTGACTACCACCCCATTTACTTTGCCAGTCGCGTGCACTGACATCATTAGCACAGGTATAGCCAAGTACATATTCCAGCGCATCTTCCCGGGAAACGTTTTTGGCTGCTTTGCCTATCACCACCGCCAACTCACATTCGTAGTCCACCATCGTACTGGTCAGATGCACGGGTATCTCAATCGGATCACCCGGATGCTGTACCGTACTGGGCATTTTCATAAAGACCACCGGATGTTCCGGCATATCGGCACCACCCTCGGCCGCATGTTTCCGATAGTTCAATCCAATACAGACAATGGATCGGGGCTGTAGCGGTGCGAGCATTTTAACACACGTCGCGGCCTGACCTGTATCGGCCGGCGTATCCAGTGGATCACCGTCCAGATACGTAACCCGCTCGTCCTGGTGCAATACACCAAATCGAATTTCATCCGCGTCATTAATAAATCGTACTATTTTCATGATGATGATCGTTCCGTTAAATTTATGAATTCGTTCAAAAAAGGACTTCGTTATTTTGACATCTTTACAGCCAGTCGCATGGCCGTCTTCATGTCTTCCGGATCAGCAACGCCCTGCCCTGCAATATCAAAAGCAGTCCCATGATCCACCGACGTGCGAATGATGGGTAAGCCCAGAGTGACATTCACCGTATGTTCAAAATCCAGCAGCTTCATAGGAACATGTCCCTGATCATGGTACATCGCCACGATCATATCACATTTTCCCCGAACCGCCTGCATGAACAGCGTATCCGCCGGAAAGGGACCGCTGATATCGATCCCCTGTGCCCGGGCCTGCTCCACTGCAGGTGTAATGAGTGTGGCTTCTTCATTGCCAAACATTCCATTTTCACCCGCATGGGGGTTCAGTCCACAAATACACAAGCGTGGATTCTCAAACCCCAAATGCAACATAGCAGCATGTCCGAGTTCCATGGTTTCACGAATCCGACGGATATCAATTTGGGTGGCCGCATCCAGCAAACTGCAGTGGGTCGTCACGTGTACCACGCAAAGTTGATCATTCACCAGCAACATACGGGACGTATCGCGGCCACACATCCGGGCGATGAATTCCGTATGACCACAAAAGTCCTTACGCCCGGTGGCGGCAACCGCTTCCTTGTTCAGGGGAGCCGTAACGATCGCACCTGATTTCCCGGCCAAACACAATTCAGTCGCAATCCGCACATAATTCACAGCCGCTTCACCACAGGCAGCCGAAACCTGCCCCATCTTCACATCCTGCTGCTGAATCTGATTGGCATCCAGAACGGACACACGGCTATCGGGCAACAACTCGTCTATATTTCCAATGACCTGATCGATCACTAAGCCAAACCCGGAAGCCAGTTTCTGAACCTGCCACGCTTCTCCGACAATGACCCAGCGGGCAATCGCATGTAACGACTCATCCGCACATGCTTTCACCGCAACTTCAGGGCCAATCCCGGAAGGATCGCCGATGGAAATCGTAAATACAGGTGCTGGTTCGGACATAATCGTGTGTTTTCGGACAGCTCATCTTGAGAATTTCGAGCCTTTGAATATCATGGGGCAACCCGGTCTTTACGACCACGTTTTCTTCCCGCGGAATTCAATTCTGTGATCGTCATCTGTCTGAACCAGGTTGGGTTCCCATGCTCGGTCAACATAATCTGACCACTCTTGTTCAAACTGAATTTGGCGGCGGATTTAAATTTGCTTTCCTGTACACGTCGAAACCAATCCCGCGAGCCAATGCGCCCATCGACCATTTTCAGACCATTCAGGTAATGTTGAATGTGATTTCCCTTGAGCACAATACGGCTTTGGTTCCACTGGCCGGCGGGGTGCTGGATCTTTTCACCCACGGGTTCCCAGATTGCATACAGCGATGCCGTGCTGTTCTTGGAATGCGTGCCATAACGGTCTGTCGGATCATCCAGCATTTGGTATTCGCATCCTAACAGCGATGTACCATATTTCCGCACCCGATATTTGATCCCGCTGTTCCCGCCCTCACTGATCTTCCATTCCCACGATAATTCGAAATTCCGATAGTTCTTTTTCGTCAGCAGCAACCCCGCCCCCCGTCCTTCACATTTTAGTGCCCCATCTTCAAAGCTCCAGCCCGACTGAACCTCCTCGCCTCGCGCGGTAACCCACTGATCCAGTTTTTGATCCGCAAGTAGATCGATCGTCTGAGCCTGTGCCGTCGCGCTTACGACCAGCAGACAGCATAAAGAACTGGCTAAACAGAATCTGGAAACCATTTTAAATTTCCTTTCTAAAGGCAAACAGAATGCCGTTGATTAAAAACAAAGGTTCACTTTATTAGAATCAAACCCAGTTCGAAAAAAATAGGGGGCAAACCCATTTCACTATCTTAAATACGATTTTTGTAAGCCCACAGTCCCAATGCCGGATTGCTGATGTAATAGAAACGATCGCCGCCCGCAGTTTCATTCCATCCGTCGGATAGATTCTCAACATCATACTGCTCAAGTACCCGGGATAAATCGGCATACTGATAGCCAACCCCCTGAATCTCCTGTTGAGTCAATTCTCCTGGACAGTACGTAATGGTAAACCGGTTTTCTGAAGAACCATGAATCAGATGGGCCGCGGCAGACAGGTTGTTCTGCAAATCCTGCTGGTTCTCCATAAACTCCATAATTTCTGCGGTGGTGCGGTAACCATATTTTCGAATTAAGGCATCAATTTGAGGGTCTTCACCAAAGGTTCCTACCCGTGGCGCGATCACCAGCAGTTCGCCTCCGTCAGCAATCGCCATGCGGGTACGATAGATCGCTTTGTTACCAAGCCAGGTACTATGAAATTCATCCGGATTTAAATAAACCACCACTTTTTCCAGTGGTTCATCCAGTTGTTTGAAATTAACCTGTACCGACAGATCACAGGCACGCTGAAAACACTCCTGATCATCACCAATAAACAGCCCACGTGTCACCAGATCTCCCGATGTATCCGCCCCCACAACCGTGAGAATGTAGAGCAACGGTAAATGCTGGCAGAATTGATCCTGAGCATAATTCAGGATCCGTCGTAACGGGGTATCCGCCCTGCCCATCATGCGCTCCATGCCATAGGCAGCACCGATAAAATGGCTTTCATTGATCCCTTCCACACCTCCTGTGCCAACAAAAATATTCTTGTTGTAATTTGCCATTCCGATGACTTCATGGGGAACCACCTGCCCGATCGACAAAATCAAATCATGGCCTCCTTCCCATAAGAGTCGGTTTAATTGCGCGGGCCAGGGCCGATTCCAAATGCCCTCAGTAGCCTCACTCACGAATTCAGCTGGAACTTCGCCAATGGTCACAACATCATCCCGCCAACGATGCTCACGGAACCGTTCATGGGGTACTCCCGGGAACATCGTATCCAATTGTTCACCGGTCATAGGTACATGCGTCCCCAGTGCCGGCATCACGTCCACCAAACGGTCCTGAAAATAGTCGTAGGTCATGCCGGTAAGCTGACCGGCGCGGCTATGGAATCGAGTAAAATCCGGGGGGATCGCCAGCACCTTACTGCGAACGCCGATCGTTGAATAAATCTGCTGTAGCGCTTCTCGCATCTGGTCATCGGTAATGACCGTTTCGGATGATCCCCGGGCAAAGAATAATGTCATGAATCAGTCCACCGGATCCGTTAAAACGAGCATCTTTATGAGGTCCATTGCATGGCATCCAGGGCATCCAGATCAGAGGCCAGCTGATCCAGTTCTCCTGCGGCTAATGGCTGAAGAGGACTGCGAACCGTACCACAATTCACTCCACAAAGTTTCATCAGTTCTTTGGCCGCCGGACCAAAATTGTATTTTCGCAAAACCTGAATGATATCCACACTTAAATTCTGCAGCTCCCGTACCCTGGCTGGCTCGTTCGCCTCAAACGCAGCAATGATTGCGTAATAAAGTTTAGCAAAATGATTGTAGGTCGATCCTACCGCCCCCCTTACGCCATAGGCCCAGGCCGACGACATGATCTCGTCAAATCCAAACAGAATGTTGTAACGCTCAGGATCCACCCGCAGAATCCTCTGTAAATCCATCAGATTATCATTCGTGTATTTCAGGCCCGCCAGATTAGGAAGCTCAGTCCTGGCGCGTTCAAGTAACTCCACCATCGACAGTTCAACATGAGTCATGATCGGAATGTCATAGAAATAGCACGGTGTGTCGGGGGCAGCCGAGGAAACTTCCTGTAAATAGGACAGGAGTTGATCGATCGAATTTGGCCGGAAGAAACATGGGGCCATGACCGCAATGGCATCGGCACCACGACCTTGGGCATGAGCCGCCATTGCCTGAGCCTGGGGCATACAATTATCGCCAACATGGACGATCACACAGAGGTCCGTCGAATCGGAAATGTCCAGCCAGGCATCGGCCAGCGC
>JAYZPA010000241.1:0-20679 GCA_036150515.1 Planctomycetota bacterium | reverse complement strand
CTGCGCACCAGTGTACTCATTGGTAATCTGACACTCGAACAGGAACAACAACGAGTCCGTCAGGCAAAACAATGGATTGAATCCAACACCGAACAACATCCGATCTATCAACAGTATTTAGACAACTGGGGTGATTGGAGTAACCCCTGGGGTTAAACATTTCCCACTTCGGCAGGCATTCTGAAATCCGCAACCCTTATTTTCCGCATCCGACAAGAGCTGCTGAACCCACCAAAAAATTTGCTTTTCTGCCGAATTCTATGGTTTTCACCAAAGTGAAACGACGTTACGGACGATTCAGTTTCCACGCAACATGGAGTTGCCAGGCTACGGCTTGCATGTCTGACATGTTACAGCGAGCAAGGAAGCTCGCTTGCCGCAGCCACAAAAAGACCTTTGCCTACTGAGATATTTCGATGCGACGTCAAATCATTGCACTGCCTTCAACGCCTCCGGGTCATGCCAACGTCGCCAAAAATCTCAAGCGTGAAACCCACATCGACGTCCAGTTAGGTGATATTCTCCCGGCGTTAACCGACGCGTTGTTATCTCAACGAGTATGGATTCGTGACTTTGCTGATGACCAGATTTCGATCAGTAAAGACTTCTACGAAGTGATCATGGCGTTTGAGCAGATGAATCGCGCTGCCTAGAGCATTCCGATGTCGATCGGGCAGCTTTTGTATTGGTGATCCCTGATCCCAAGGTCTATTCTGCCCACGACGAGCGGGATTTGGATATAATCGTAACAGCTTTTTTAACAGTAGAATGTCAGGCATGGAAAATGTTCAACGGTGTCCTGGCAAACGCGGGTTTCAGAAAAGGGACACACCATGAGCGACCAGTCCGAACAAAACCGTATTGATGATTTGATCGTTCGGATTCGCCGGTCTGCAGAACGCCTTGTTGCAGACCGCGTCGATCGGGGCGACCTTAAAATCCTCAGTCGTACGTTACGTGAATTACGGTACGCCTTTAAAGTCTTCGCTCCGTATCGAAATCAAAGAAAGGTTTCTGTCTTTGGATCTGCGCGAACATCTGCGGATGCTCCAACTTATCGCGCCTGTGTTCAATTTGGTGCTGCCATGGCACAACACGACTGGATGGTGGTCACTGGAGCCGCTCAGGGAATTATGGAAGCAGGACATGTTGGTGCCGGACGGGAAATGTCGATGGGCCTGAATATCATGCTGCCATTTGAACAGGAACCTAATCCCGTCATTGCAGATGACCACAAACTGGTCAATATGAAGTACTTTTTTACACGTAAATTGATGTTCGTCAAAGAATGTGATGCGGTCGTCTGTTACCCCGGAGGATTTGGGACACTGGATGAAGCACTGGAAGTCCTGACACTGATCCAAACGGGAAAACGGGATCTTGTGCCGGTTATTTTTGCCGATGCCCCCGGGGGAAACTTCTGGAAAACACTGGATCACTTTATTCGGGAACATCTTCTACTGGACGGGATGATCTCGCCAAACGACCTTCACCTCTATTCGATTACCGACGATTATCAGGCAGCGGCTAAGGAAATCATGGATTACTATCGGATGTTTCATAGCATGCGATATGTCGGGCGCCATCTTGTATTGCGACTCAA
This sequence comes from Planctomycetota bacterium, assembly GCA_036150515.1. Lineage (GTDB taxonomy): Bacteria > Planctomycetota > Planctomycetia > Pirellulales > Pirellulaceae > UBA721. The sequence continues at coordinate 19,076 of JAYZPA010000241.1, read as the reverse complement.
CGGTGAACTTAGCGAATCTCTGCTGAACGAAATTAATTCAGATTTTGCCGATTTGCTTAATGGTGGCGACTTTCAACAGCATCAGGGGAAATTGGATGACGAAAAAGAAGATCCTCAAACCGATCATCTAACACGGCTTATTTTTCATTTCAAGCGACGCGATCACGGCCGTTTACGACAGTTGGTCAACATGATCAATGAACAGGGAACTCCCACCGTTAAAGAATAAACGAACCCGGCAAACCTGCCGTTTTTGTCTCACTCCGTTCGGATCTACCCGCTTTCTTACTTAGTGGCTTCATGGACGAGATGCGGAAGCTCAGGCAAAATAATCTGATCCATTGCCAATTCGACAGCGGCGGGCGATCCCGGCATGGTCAACACGACCGTTTGGTTCAGTAAACCGCCAACCGCTCGTGACATGATGGCCGCTGAGCCAATTTCCTGATAACTTAGGCTGCGAAACAATTCCCCGTAGCCCGGGAGAATTTTGGTGAGTCCTGCCGAAACGGTTTCATAGGTTTGATCACGACTGGAAATGCCGGTACCGCCGGTCAGCAGGACAACCTGAACGGCCTCATCATCACGGCATTGTTGCAGAAGCGTGGTCATTTGCTGCGGTTCATCCGGAATGATCTCCCGTCGATGAACAACGTGACCGGCCGAGGACAACCGTTGCACTACCAGTGCCCCACCTCGGTCCGTAGCTAAAGTACGGGAATCACTGACAGTAACCACACAACAATGAAATGACTGCGGCGACGATCCCCGATGTTCGTCAACAGACTCATTCATTACATTCTCCCGTTCAACTACGTTATATCATTACAATCCAGAGCATCATTCCTCAGGTCGTCAACTCGCGTTGCAACATGACTCGATCCTCGAGGTTCGGTCGAAATACCACCAAGATGATCAAAGGTAAAGTCCACCCCAAGAATAATCCTCCACCTTCGCCGTTCCAGAATCGAGTCGCCAACAACAAGGCTGCCGTACAGCTCATCAGGGTTGCCAGATTTCTTTTTGCCGGCCACAAAGCAAACGTAATGCTAAGGCCGAAAAACGCGATAATCAGTGGAATTCGATATGCAGGTGCCCAACCAAACTGCCACAGCCCTTTCAGATAGCGGGGATCCATCTGGGGCATAAGTGCGCCGTGCATTCGTTTCAATTGTAACAGCAGATCAGGATTGTTATGAGCGGTCAGAACCAGTCCGCCCACCAGCAGCGCCCAACCAATGCAAACGCCCGCCAGCAGTTTCAACAAACCCTTCTGCCAGTAAAAACTAATCCACAACGGAAGCAGAAAAATCGGATAGTAGATACAAAAGGCCAGCGCCAGGAAGATGCCGGAAACCATCGGTTTACGGTAGCACAGGACAGCCCAAACCAATAACGCGCCCGGCAGAATGTGATCTATATGTCCACCTAATTCACCGGTGTAGGGGATCAATAGATAAAACACTGCCGCTCCCAATCCCATATTTACATTTTGGTAGTGCACGTACCCAACCAGAATCATGCCAAACACAATTGCCAAATGCGAGAGGATGACAAGAATCAGCGCCAGTTTCTGGCTCATTTCAAAACTATAGTTGCCCGGTACCGCGCCTCCCTGCTGATTCATCTCATACGGTGATTCCCAAAAAGCAACCGGAACCGGTGGAACGTCTTCGAGAATTCGATAACCCGGCATTTGCAGGGATGACAACTCAATCTGAACCTCCCGATTATTTCCTAAATACCCCATGGTTACATTACTGACCAATAAGATGAGTAATGAAACCAGCAGGAAGGAAAGGCCACCGGCAGACATATTGGGTTCCAACAATGGCCGTCGCACCAGTGTGCAATCAAAAACCATTCTGACCAGAGCAATCGCTCCGATCACCCACAGCGTTATATAGCCCAGTCGTTCAATATCCGGAAATCCGTTGGTCATTCCATATGAAACCAGCAGGAAGCAGGGAGCAAACAGAGAAAGCAGGATAACATCCAAATTGCGAATACTGAACACCCGGCCGAACTTGAAGAACAGCGTAACCGTCAACAACGAAGTCAGGTACAACCATGTTGTTGATTCAACATGCTCATAACTAAAGAATATTTCGTTTAGTTGTTCATTTTCAAACATAAGGATTCCCAGCATGCTTATGGTCCATAGATTTGATAACCGTCCTTTTGGTACGAACGCAGCAACCGGTCATGGCATCAACCGATCCCGGGCCTGTTGAGCCCATGGGCTATCCGGAGCCAGCACCAAAAAAGCGCGCCAGTGATCTAAGGCTTCTTCATGTCGACTAAGGTCATCCAGTGTCCGTGCCAAATGATAATGAACATCCGGATAATCAGGATGATATTTCAACGCGCCATACAATGCGGCAATCGCCAATTCCAATTCTCCGGTATCGATCAGCACACAACCAAGATTTGCCCGCGCTTCCACATAGTTTTCATCGATTTCAATCGCCATAAAATATCGTTCTCGGGCCGCAGTATAATCATTGCGACGATACAACAATTCCGCCAAATGAAAACAGACCTCGGCCCGGGGGCCATAAACTGCCAGAAATGTACGATACACATCCATGGCCAACTCCAATTCGCCTGCCTCTTCATATTCACTGGCCTGCATCAACATTTCTTCCGGGTTCTCCGGATGGATTGCTCGATCCAAAGCATCTCCAAACGAAAGAATACGGGGTTCTTCCGGATCGCTACGGCGATCCAAAGCTGCCACGACGTCCTGCTCATGGATCTCAATCACATTTGCATTATCGGAATTTGAATGTTCTAGAGCTTCAAAGTCCATTCTCATCTGGCCACCTGGTTCGATCAGGCCTTCTCCACTCCGCAACAGAATCTGTTGCCCCTGAACGATCACCGAAAGTTGGGCCAATGGACGTTCAACATCCGGTACATATTTTGACAGTTCCGCTAAACGTTTTTCAATTTGCGTTGCTGAGGCACCTGCTGCCAACAATTCCGCTAGATGTCTGGCGGTCGCAACCTCCTGAAAATCAAAGTACGGCAGGCGGTGGATTTCACGCGCAGGAACGATCAGACCTCGCCGGTGCCACCGCCGAATAATGGCAACGGGCACTTCCAGTAATTCGGCTAACATTGCCGGCGTATAGAGTCGGCGGACATGTTGGTCCTCTTCCAGCAGGCCAAGTCGTTCCCAAAACTGCGTTTCGGTAATAATGATGGCCTGGTCATTGGAAACACTTGATAACACGGCGGCAGGTAACAAGTCTTCCGGTTCCGTCGGTGGCCACTGTTCCGCACCCAGAATAACAATATCTACATTCGCATCTTCCAGATCATCCGCATCCATCACAAAGCCGCCTGATTGGCTGACCAATCGACGGGCTTCACGCAGGTTCACACCACCGAGTTTGCCAACAAACGCAATGCGTTTGCCTTGCAGCGGATGAGCATCTGAAAGTTCTGACATGCAATCGGCTTTCGCTATGACTCTGGATGAACCAGAGATCTAATGTATTCCACAGGCTATGTTTGATAAGCCAAGCCACCCGTTCTAATTTAATGCATTACACAAACGCTTGATAGAAAATAAAAGGGGATCGATTACTTGGTGGTTATTTTCCGAACCGCGTCTTTTGCAATCAAACGTGTCTCCGAGTCAATGTTCTCGCCGTCATCCAGGGACTTCAACGCATCAAGCAGTGGCTTCAGTTCTTCCGGAGAATGAAATTCCGCCAAACGATCTACGCCCCGAATGGCGTTAATCATGACCACACTCCGCTTAAATCCATAACTTCCTTCCGGTTCTCCCTGGACAACCGCCGCATTGTCCGGATCCAACATCTCCAGTAATACCGGAGTGGATTTTAAATTTCCGTGCCGGGCCAGGCCAACCGCTGCATTAAAACGGGCGTTGGGATAAGCATCCTTTAGCATCGATTCAAGCCGTCCTTTTGCCGCTTCCGTGCCTAATACACCTAAGGCATAACCCGCTGCTGACCGAATCTGGTTGACACGCAACGTATAATCCGGATTCTCCGATGGTGCGTTGGAAATGGCGATGAGGGTGGTACCCGGATCTCCATGTTGGTCTAACGAATCCGGACCCAGGTTTTGAATGAGTACCGCTAAGGATTCAACTGCGGTTAACGCAATCGCCAGTTCATGTTCGTTTCGCGATTGTTGAGCTGCCTGTAACAAGGCAGGCATCCCTGCGTCAATCTCAAATTCACCCAGACATTTGCATACAAAAATACGTAATTTGATTTGGTTCTCGTCTGTCGTCTCCGGTGTCAATTCCGTATTGAGGATGGCAATAAGCTCACCGGCCAGGGCCTCATCATTCTTGAGGTCAGCGGATGACGGATTTCGCAACATGCTTGACAGCGTATAAGCTTTTTGCCAACTCGCATTGTTCATTTTCTGCAATCCACGCACCAACTCCGTTGGCGACTCATCTCGTGAAATGAAATTGAACAATAACCAAACACCGATGATGACCGTTACAATCATCATCGGTATGAGGAACAACTGTAAAATAAAGCCAGCATTGGGGGGCTGAATATCCGGCAGAGCAGAATCCGCATTCGAAGCCTCCGGTGAAACCGATTCGGCTACGTCCTGTTCCTGTTTTTCCGCTTGTTCAGTCAATGACTTGCGAACTCCAGTTTCTCTTCCTTAGGATGCATAAACCTGCAAGTTTTTAGTGTAGATTGGTCACTAGGTGCGTCAAGTCGTTTCGAGATACTATCAGTGTTTCTAACGAAAAAACCCCGTTTTACGCCTCCCCATTTTCCCTCTTTTGAATTCACTCACTTTTATGTTCCTGATTGACTGTACCCTTCCTACGATGGTCGAAAATGTCGCGCTCGATGAAGCGCTGTTACTCGATGCCGAACAGCGATCGGAACCCATAGAATTCCTGCGGATTTGGGAACCTCAGCAATTGGCCGTTGTCATGGGGCGCTCGGGTCAGGTCCATAAAGAAACCCTACCGGACGCCTGTAAGCATGATCATATCCCTGTCATTCGCCGTTCAAGCGGCGGCGGTACCATTCTTGCCGGACCCGGATGCCTCATGTATGCCCTCATCCTCAATCATGAAATCCATCCCGATAGCCAAGAAATACAGTCCTGTCATGATTTTGTGCTGAATCAAATGATCCAAATCCTGAAGACCCTCCATCTTGACTGCCAGATTTTAGGCACCAGTGATCTTGTCACGGAAAACCGGAAAATTTCCGGTAACAGCCTGCGAAGAAAGCAAAACGAGACATTGTACCATGGCACCTTTCTGTGCCACTTTGACCTGCCGTTGATGACTCAATATCTAACCGTACCGGACCGCATTCCTGAATACCGCAAGACGCGGGAGCATCTCGAATTCGTCAAGAACATGAACTGTGAGATGGGACACCTTAAACAGGCGCTGATTGAACACTGGACACCCCGGTCGGAATTTCACAGGATTCCTCAATCCATACTCAACGATTTACTGGAGACGAAATACCGGGATCCCCACTGGCACGATGGCTAAAGAGGTTCCGGGTCGCCATAAAAGTGCGGAATCGCTTTATACTAATCCCCATTTCTTACGGAGGAACCAGTCCAATGCCAACAGACTTGAAATAATCGTCAGGATCAACCAGGCGCTCCCTGCTGCTCTTCCAAATTGCCATGTCACTTCCACCTGCACCTCCAGTTGTTTTGTCTGATCAATTACCTGATCCAGATGTTGTGCGATCTCTTCAGGCGAAACCATTTGGCCACCATGCTCATCTGTCATGTTTGCCAGTCGTTTCAATTGTGGAATATCGGCAAGCGGGTTACTCTTCTCCGGTTGCACGTCAATAACCTGAAATGGCACGCGGGCCTGTCCTAAAATCTCCTGTTCCACCTTGGCCGTGGCATGGATTTCATAATTACCCGGATCGGCCAATGAGGCGAGCAATCCGGCCCATTGTTCATCCTGCCGGTGAATCGTTAGTGGTTTAGGTGGTTGTTCTCCCTGGATCAACGACACTTCCCAACTCACCGAACTGGCTGGAATCATCTGAGTACCGAGTGAATCCATTCCCAGTTCGAATGGAATTTCCATATTCGGTGTAAACCTGCGTTGGTCCATACGCAACCATATATCCTGCTGCTGCAGGTCTTCCCGACGCGCCAACCATAAAATACTCTGTCGCCAAAAACGGCGTAACGAAGTTGCATGCCCCATCCGCGCCCAACGCCAAGTCGAATCTCCCGCAAAGGCCAGAACGCGACCCAGTCCATACTGATTGGTTACTAACAGCGGATCCTGCTGCCCGGACTCCAAAATCACTTTGGCCGATGGTTTTAATCCCTGAAATCGATTCGCACCCAACAACGATGGTAAATCACTCCAATTCGACGGGGCAACGAGGATGCTTGTTATCGGATGGTCACCTACGGGTTTCAAAGTTAGCTCGCGATCCAAATGAAATAACGTGCGAACGGGATTCTCGACACCAATTTCCTGCTTTTCAAAAACCTCCATCTTGATCGGCAGAACCGGATCCACCGGCGTCGCAAGATATCCACCCGGGCCAAAACTATAATAGCCACCAACCATCATCAGGCCCTTACCCTGTTCCACCGCGCTGGCAATCGCCGTTAAATGGTCCTTTCCAAATGCCTGTGCATGGACATCTTCGATGATCAAAACATCATATTCATCATCAACCACGATTTGTGTACGGGAATCTGGCCAGGAGGGGTTTTGGTTATGACGAATGTAATGTTCTGTCAATTCAATGTCGGGTGAGGCGGCCAGCGAGCGTCGCAGTTCCAGCTGTTCGCCGATGCGATTGCCATAAAAATACAGTACCCGCAAGCCACCTTCCAACACCGTAAGAAAAGCGGTTTGCGTATTATTTTGAACCAAAAGCTCTCCCTCAACCGTTTCCGCCTGAACCGAAAACTGATAGTTCCCCGGTTCTGCCGCCGTCCATTGAAAATTGACGGGCACAACTGCCTCTGCACTATCCGCAACGACTTCAACGGTATCCAGCACCTGAGGGGTACCTTGTTCCGTCGTCAACCATAGTTGAACTTTCAAAGGACGATTCTTCACACCTCGCAATCTCGCTAAACAATCAAGGCTGATTATATTTCCTGAAAAGACGCGATACTGCTGTGGAAATTGTTCAATGGCAATATCTCGTGCTTCAAATGTATCTCCAACTCGCCCAAACGGAACGGTTATCAGAGGGATACCGTGATTGCGTAATTGATCCATGGCCTCGCGCAAATCAACTTTGGGCCGATAACTGGTTTGAGTTCCGTCACCCAACAGAACCACGGCATGAATTTGCCGACCCGGCTCACTGGTAACGGCCTGGAACAGCGAAGTCCCGATATCCGTTTGTTCACCGGCAGGTGTTTCCGGAAACGAAGGCGCCTCAGGAGTAAGGCGATTTTCCGAGATGGCATCGGTGTAACTGTAAAGACGAACGGATACTTCGTCCGCCCGTTTTTCAATGACCGACTGCACCGATTGCCAGGTGGCCATCTGATGCTCCCACCTGGTAATTTGTGGTTCCACCGACGGTTGGTTCATGCTTTCCGTTTCATCCACCAAAAATAAAATGAGTGCCTTCTTGGTTCGCGTTTCAGAAATCGTTGTACCCGGTCGCAGCATCGCCACGGCCAGAACCAAAACAACAAGGCATCGAATAATGAACAACCCCCACCGGCGGTGTCGTGCAATACCTGCCCATGGACGTACAAAAAAGAACGTACACAGCAATAACAGTACGGTTGTCAGTACTGTCAGATAACTGCCAAACACGGGGTCAAAGGACCACTGTTGCATGCTGTCTACCTTGAACTTTCTAAATTTACAACGGACGGCTTCGAGTCACGCCGCTGTCCATAAAAGCGACTTGCCAACAGATGTTCCAGAAAAAAGACCACCGCAAATAACACCAACAGCAACGGATAAAATTCCTGACCGATCCGCTGCTGCCGCACTCCAAATTCGATTTCTTCCCGGCTCCGTGCGCGTTGAAATCCGGTCGCACCCAAACGCTGATCAAGTGCCGATGGTTCGAGTCGTACTAACTCACTGAAAACCGGTGCGACATTCACAGAAAATCCCCGCACCATGGTCTCGGCCAAATTCCCCTTCAACCGATAAGCCCCCGGTACATTGGTAAACCCCACCTCCACCTTCCCGTCGACTACCCGGGTTTCCTGAACGTCCGCATCGGGAGTAAACAATTGATATCGATCCGGATACATATGGGGATTGTTTCGCAGAACTGCTTTTTCACCTGCCTGATAATTAAACTGCGATTCACCCGTGCTTACCAGCGCATCGGCTAACCCATTGGCCAACAGGAAATAAGGCCAGTTATCGTCGCCGCTAACCAATTCGTTCCAGGCAGCACGGTCTGCAATCTGGAAAGGATCAGAGATTGGAGTTAAAAGGGTTAGCACCATTCCCTCACCATATTGGTTTTCCACCAGTGCCGGATGACGTGTATTGCTGAATTGCATGACAACCTGCGATGAGGCGGTTAGATTCTCCATCTGCCAATATCGACTGACCGGGAATTGCGCCCATGGTACCGACCCTTGTAATCCCTGAAACAAACGTAATGCCCGGTGCTGTTGATTCCGAGGCTCTAGAAAATTATTGGCCGCTGCACGCCATTGTCGACGGATCCGTCCCCCCATTAATTCCGGCCCTACGCCTTGTTCCAAAACGGTCATATTGTGGCCCAGACATAAACACAACGCTCCGCCAGTCGATACATATCCGGCCAGCTGATCCCAGGATTCCGGAGACAGGGGTGTCGGATCGATCAGAACCACACTGGCATAGGGCTCCAGATTTTCACCCGCAAGGTTACAATCACGTCGAATTTTAATCTGATATTGCGATTGTCCACTCGCACGCTCACTCTCCGGGGCAATCGCCTGAGTTAAGAACCGGGTAGGAATCCCTGGGGGAGCCACCATCAGAATTTGCCAGGCGGGTCGCACCGAAACCGTAAAAAAACGGCGGTCATCCACAGCCAATCCGTCAACCCCTGTCAATTCGATCCGACCATGGTGTTCCCCCGGCGATAAATCTGACAGTGTAAATGAGAGCATCTGTGAAGTCGCGGTTTCCGAGTCCGGAAACGATACAACTTGGGTTGCTAAGTTCCGGGTGGTCGGTGTCTGAAGATGACCATCGGATATAATGGGGAGGGTAGGATTATGATTTTCCATTTTCAAGGTCACGGTACGCTGAGCTAATTCTCCTATGGACTGAACACGAACGTCCAGTTGAATCGCGCCCTGCTCCGTTAAGACGGCACGGCTGAGCCTTGGGATGTCCAGCGCCACATTGCTCGGTCGCTCCACTCCAACATCAATTAAAAACAATTCCACACCTAACGCCTCAATCGACTTTTGCAATGTCGGGGACACCGATTCCCAGGCAGCTTGTGAAAGATCCGTAAACACATACATCTCGCTTCGTGGCAGATCGCTAAGATGGATTAATTCCAATGCCCGACGAAGTGAAATATCCAGCGAATGGGGAGTATACGATATTCGCAATTGGTTCATTGCGTGAATCGCGGAATTAAGATCCTGGCTGAAGACATGTTCGGTCTCATCCAGATCGACAACGGCAATTTGGCTTTCCTCCGGCAATTGCCTCGCAAGCCAGTCACCCATCGACTGCGCTACTGCCAAACGCGATTCATCGTTCTGTTGATATTGCATCCGGGGCGAATTATCAAACACGAATACGGCACTGACCGCCGCATCTTCATCCCCTAGGAGATTTGCCTGATCTGAAGTCAAAGTGCGGACAAGAAAAAAACCGTTGACGCCCGTCAAACAAACCAATACAAAAGCGATCAACAGAGTCACATAGCGATGGACCCGCGAAACCACCGCTGCGGCCAGAACTACCATCACCAACAACATAAACAAGCCAAGGATGCCAATCATCAACCAGTTTCCCGCAATGATACGATGCGCCGACGGACCTGCCAGAGCGAATACCAACAGGGCAATCAACAGGCTTCGCAAGAACAGCAACAGCCACTGCTTGAAATGTAAGACCCGCTTGTTCGTAACCTGCTTCTGCTGAACAAACTGCAAAGCAGGAAAGATGGCAAGGGTTGGCTTTCGGCGCATCGCAAGATGGATCAGGAACGGGACGGCGACCAACAGTCCCCCGATCATCATAGAAGCATTGAGAAAAGCCACAATCCCATTATCCTTTAGTTTAGAGGTGCTCCACTCGTGCACCCAGCCATCGGTTACCCGCGCCCCCGGCGACTCAGTAGATATTCCGTCAAAGCTCTGTCAAACTGCATACTCGTATCCAACTCCACGTAATCCACTCCACAAAGCTGACATTCCCGCCGGTACATACTACGAAATGCCTCAATCTCCGCGATGTAGTCACTTTGAAACCCATCCGCATCGACAACGACCGTCTGATCTGTCTCAGGATCCTTCAACTCAACCATACCCGCAAAAGGAAAGGTAACCTCTGCCTCATCAAGAATGTGGAATAAAATAATATCATGACCACCATGGCGCAGACGCCTGAGCGAACCCAGTACGGATTGAGGGTCAACTAGTAAATCTGAGAATATCATCACTAAACTTCGGTGCTTTAACCGTGCTGCCAGTTGATTTAAACTCTTATGAATATCCGTCTGACCTGTAGGTTGAAGTTTGGATAGGCGGGAAAGAATATTGGCAAGCTGTGAGCGTTTAGATCGCGGTGGTAAGAAATCGCGAATTTGATCATCAAAAGTAACCAATCCCACCGGATCCTGCTGGTGGATCATAAGATATCCCAGAGCCGCAGCAAGGCAAACGGAATAATCAAATTTGTTCAATTCCTGCTGGTAGGTGTAAGCCATGGATTGACTTAAATCCAGTGCCAGATATCCAGTAATATTTGTTTCCGCTTCAAACTTCTTTACATAGTACTTGTCTGTCTTGGCATACACTAACCAATCAATATCGTTCGGATCATCCCCTTGTGCATACCTCCGGTGCTCACTGAATTCAACAGAGAACCCCTGAAACGGACTGGCATGCAATCCCTGAAGAAAGCCCTTCACCACGAACCGAGCCCGCAAATCAAGTCGTTTGATCTGGTTAATCACCGCGGGTTTTAAATAAGATTCAACGGCCGCCATGTTTCTAGCTCTTTATATGTGCAGGTTGACAGGCTATTCATATTTTTCGGCTGTCGGTGCGGGAGTTTCATCCAGGAGTCGCAAAATAATATCCGCAGTCGTCATCCCCTCCGCCTGCGCCTGAAAATTTGCATTGATTCGGTGACGTAATACAGGAATGGCGATTCGTTTCACATCATCCACAGCGATGCTAAAACGTCCATCCATCGCCGCAATGGCTTTGCCACCCTGAATCAGAAACTGGCCCGCTCGTGGTCCCGCTCCCCAATCCACCATTTCCCTGATGAATTCCGGTGCTTCCGGATTACCGGGACGAGTTGCTCGAACCAGGCTGGCCACATATTTGACTATCTGCTCGCTCACTGCAACTCGGTTCACCAGTTTTTGCAGATTGATGATCGCACGAGCGGATAGTACCTTATTTACTTCTGGCTTCTCATTACGCGTCGTAGCCGTCAGGATCTTCTCTTCTTCTTCCAAACTGGGATAATTCACGTTGATGTTAAACATGAACCGGTCTAACTGGGCTTCCGGTAACGGATATGTCCCTTCCTGTTCAATCGGGTTCTGCGTTGCAATCGTAAAAAATGGCTGCGGTAGCTCATACGTTGTCCCACCTATCGTGATCTCACGTTCCTGCATCGCTTGTAACAACGCTGCCTGGGTCTTTGGTGGGGTTCGGTTGATTTCATCCGCTAATAAAATATTGCTGAAAATCGGACCCTGGACAAATCGAAAACTACGTTTCCCTGAAGCGTCCTCATCCAGAATGTTGGTACCCGTGATATCACTGGGCATCAAGTCCGGCGTAAACTGGATGCGGTTAAATGAAGCATCTAAGATCTTGGCCAATGTACTGACCATCATCGTTTTAGCTAGACCAGGGACACCTTCCAATAAACAGTGACCACCGGTAAAAACGGCTGCAAACAACTGCTCAATGACGTCATCCTGACCAATAATAACTTTTTGCAACTCCTGTTGCATGACCTGTCGATGCTGCGAAAACTCCTGCAGTATCTCCCCTAAACTCTTCTGCGTACTTGACACAATCTGTTCCCATTTGCGTTTGTGTTACTTTAAATGCGGCTATGTATCTTTTATTACAACAGGGTCTGTGTCCATAACAATTTTGTCCCTCAACCATGCCCCGCGCAAGTGCCGAACGAAAAACGATACTTTACGTTGCTGGTCATTCTAACACTAAGACCTTGCTATCCAATGCATGGAAAGTAATTCGTTCCCGGACACCCGTAAATTCACGTTGCCATGTTTACCAATCACCCCTAAATTAATATGCAATCAGATAATTATTATTGAATCCCTAACAGTGTCTTGAGGATGAATTGCTACACTTGACAGTACCCACGTCTTCCACACATGGCGATTCCCTGAAATTCCCACCGTGTACACGTTATTAAGGTAATTTGACCCTTGAAAAAATTACTGCTCATCATGATCGTACTTAGTCTGTTTGTGCAGTCAGGTCGAGCAGAAATTTCAGCGGTACAGGTCAATGATTCGATTGACCGCGGAGTCAAATTCCTCCGCGGGTTACAAAAAAGCGATGGCTCATTTCCTCAGTTTACCGCGCCTGCCGGCATCGCTCTGTTTCCAGATGGTGTGACCAGTCTGGCGACTTTGGCCCTTCTTAACTGTGGTAGTGATTCAACGGATCCTACGGTAAGTCGTGCTCTTTCCTATCTGCGCTCAGCACCCATGTCCAAACACACCTATGTTGTTTCGCTTCAACTCATGGTGTTCTGTCAGGCAGAACCTGAGCGGGACCGTTTATTGATACGTCGCAACGCTGAGTGGTTAATTCAAGCCCAGAAAACCTCTTCCGGGGGTTGGGGATACGGTGCAACGCTACCCTCAACCGACCCCTCCAACAGCCAATTTGCATTGCTTGCGCTGCACGAAGCGGAACGACAGGGAATCGCCGTTCCCAAACAAACATGGCAGACCGCCAATGCCTATTGGTCGAACCGACAGTCCGGAACCGGTGGTTGGAGTTACGACAGTTCCTTCGGACCGACACCCACCGTCAGCATGACCTGCGCAGGAATTGCATCTCTGGTGATTACCCGAGGCAAGCAGGTCGATCTTCAGGGCCATCTGGTCGACGGCGAGATCCAGTGTTGCGGCAACGTCACAACGAATGATCAGATTGAAAAGGGCCTGAAGTGGCTCTCGCGGCATATCCGTGTCGGATCGAATACCTTCACTAAAGATGACTCCTATTTCTACTATCTGTATTGTATTGAACGCGTCGGTCGACTAACCGGAAAGCGATATCTGGGAACCACCGATTGGTACCGCACGGGCTGTGAATTCATCGTTCGTCTTCAGGATACGTTGCGTGGCTCCTGGACGGGATCACTGGCCCACGGTGAACACCAACCCGCCGTCGCCACATCATTTGCACTGCTTTTTCTGTCCAAAGGTCGCCGGCCGGTCGTTATATCCAAACTTAAATACGGCCAGGCGGGGGACACACGCTGGAATCAACATCCCCATGATTTACAAAATATTGTGCTGCACACCGAGCAACGTTGGAATATGTATCTCACGTGGCAGGCAATCGATGTGGATTTAGCGAGCTCCAGTGATCTTTTGGAAACACCCGTCCTTTTCATCAGCGGTAAGGGAAGTCTGGATCTATCTGCCAGACAAAAACAAAATCTGGTTGAGTACGTCAATCAGGGTGGATTCCTGTTTGTGGAAAATAGCTGCAATGAACCTCAGTTTGATATGAACTTTCGGGAGTTAATCAAGGAATTGTTTCCCGCAAGCCCACTGGCACCGCTGCCTCCCCATCATGCGATTTGGTTTGCCGATTCCCGTATTCAGCCTAACATGATTGGTAAGTTACACGGAGTTCAAACGTGCTGCCGTACTAGTATCGTGTACAGCACCATTGAATTGGGATGCTATTGGGAACTCTTTAACCCTCGCGGTGACGACACAACCCCAGCGGATATTGCAGAGCAAATCTCCCAACGACTGGCAGTGGGAACCAATATTCTCACCTATGCGACAGGTCGGCAATTAAGAGATAAACTCGACAAACCAAGCCTGGCAGCTCTCGATTCCAACACCACATCTGTCATCCGTAGAACCCTGACTATACCGGAAATCTCCCATAGTGGAGGCACGGAAGATGCTCCTCGTGCACTGGACAACTTGCTTGCCGTACTTGGTTCTCAACTGGACGTTCGAGTCACCACGGGTCGAAGAGTTCTGGCACTGACCGACTCCCTGCAACCCTATCCATTAGTCTTCATCCATGGCCGAAATCGCTTTCAGTTTACAGCGGCGGAACGTCAGGCACTGCGAAAGTTTGTAGAAAATGGTGGAGTACTGTTTGGCGATGCCATTTGTGCCAGTCGAGCTTTTACGGAATCATTTCGCCGTGAAATGAGCCTGATTTTTCCCGCTTCTCCCCTGCGCCGGCTTCCAGCAGAACATGTACTGTTTACCGCGGAATATGGTGGATTTGATACAACCCGTATTACACTACGGACGCCTGTCCAACGAGATGCAACCCAAACCGCTGGGATCCGGGAATCCCAAGTCATCCCTCATGTTGAGGCAGTTCATCTTGATGGCCGACTTGCCGTTGCCTTTTCACCGTATGATTTAAGCTGCGCATTGGAAAATCAGGTCTCGCTGGAATGTAAAGGCTATACACGGCAGGATGCTGCGCGGCTCGGAGCTAATATCATCCTCTACAGCCTCCAACAATAAGAGGCACACGGGCGCTATGGAATCCACCGCACGTCACCGAACCTGGATCGCCGGGTTGCTGTTGTTGGCATTGCTTGTCCGGTCCGGTGTTTACATCGGTTTGGTTGACTCGACAAGCAATCAGGATCCGGACAGCTATTATGCGATTGCTGTTAATCTGGTCGATCAGGGCACGTACAGTCTGGGATCGGATCCAACCGCGTTTCGACCGCCGATTTATCCTTTGCTGCTTGCCGTCGGTTATTTTCTGGGTCTGTCGCAGGTTGTGTGGGTTGGGATCCTGCATACGACATTAGGGATCCTCACTCTGTTCATCACATTTCGATTGGCAAAATTGTGTACCAATCAAACCGTTGCGGTACTGGCCACTTTATTGCTGATCTTTGATCCGATTCTATTGCACCAGTCCAGCCTGACCATGACCGAGACCACCGCGACATTTCTCGGTGTACTGGCTCTATGGCAATGGATACGAGTGCAACGGGATGCAAATCTGTCGAATATCATCTGTGCCGGTGGTGCATTGGCTATGGCAGGGCTGTGCCGACCCACCTTTTTTGTCTTTGCCGCTTTGGCACTCGTATGCATGCTGCTTAGAGGCAGGGATAATTTCTACCAGCGATTGCGGGTGACGCTGCTGATTGGATGCTGCATCATTGTAGTCATCAGCCCCTGGGTAATCCGAAACCAAATCAGTCTGGGTAAACCGATCATCGCCACAACACATGGTGGCTATACCCTGCTTTTGGGGAACAATCAACTCTATTATCAACATTTAGATCAGCCAACCAGTTTCTATCAGGCTACTTATTTTGACACCGGTGTACGGCGCTTCAATATTTCTGAAAATCCTGGGTTTGACTTTTGGGGACCTCTTGCCGCACAACATCCAAAAGTCATTACTCGAAATGAATGGGAACGTGACCACTTTAGCTATCAAGTCGCCTGGTACCATATTCAGCAACAACCGCAGCAATTTGCACGAGCCGCGCTGGTACGAATTGGGAAATTGTGGAGTCCCCTGCCCCAGCAACTAACTCCTCAGGAATCCGCGATCACTTTCATACTCCGTTTTGCCGTTGCTTTATGGTATTTGCTGCTGTACGCGATCGTCTTTTGGTTTTCGGTCAAATACGGTGCAAAATGGGTAAGAAATCCCCTGCATGTAGGCATCCTGATGATTCTTGCATTCTCTCTTGTTCATGCGTTCTATTGGTCAGATATGCGGATGCGAGCACCTCTGATGCCAATTCTGTACCTCGTCGCCGCCATGGCACTGGCAAAACCAGCATCCGCCGATGCGAAGCCCTGAGTAAGTCCGTTTAGACCACGGCCAAAGTCTTTCCAACCCTCCCCGACGGTGGTTGCGTTGCCATTGTTTCCCGTGCCCTAAATCCGTATACTTTTGCGACAATTCGGCTTCAAAAGCAGCAGAAAAAGGAATCCTCTATTCTGCTTCTTGGAAGAATCCTCTGAACTTTCCCATCCAGACCGACAAACACGTCCACTGGACTGGATTGTGCATATAGTAAGCAAAACTTTGTCCACCACTGCGGCCACAAAATTCGTTGGAATCATCCTCTGGGGTCACCATGCGCGGATAATCTTCCTGATTTTGATTTTGTCATTTACGACCCCACTCGTGCAAGCAGCAGAAATCAACTTCCCTGCCGAGGATGAGTTACAACCAATTCGGATCACAGGCACCAGCGGATCTTCATGGACACAGGGAAATTATGAAGTTTGGCATATTCACGACGGCCAAATTCGACAGGGATTATTCTCGGCAAAAAGTAATACGGCGGTCGTTTGGATTGATCGAACCCTATCAGAGTCCGAAACGCGCAAAAAGGTAATTGTTTATCTTGAAGGAAAAGATACTCGCCTTGAACAACAGGTACAGGAAGGATTACATCCTGTTCAAGCAGAGGGGAATCCATCCAATGCTCGAGTCCTTTCGGACACGCAATGGTTTGGGCGCATGGTTTCCACAGCAGATATCACCGTTCATGTTCAGCAAACAACCCGCGCACCACGCACACCGCCGGAGGTAATCGAGCGGGCGTCCAATGCCTGGCGCGCCAATCTGGCAGAAACGACCCCTCCGACGACCAGCAACCAATCGAGGTCCAACTCTGTACAATTCGCTGTTTATCAGGATCTTGCAACGCCTACCGACAATGACACGGCTGAAAACGTTGCCGGCAACCTTTCGCTGGGAAAGCACCGATTACGTTTACAAGGTCGCAGTAATGTCGACTGGAGTTTGCATGTTGATCAAAATGCGGAAACAGGTGGTTCTCTGGCGATCGCAAAATCAGGAGTCCGTATCACCATTGAAGGAGTCCAGTTACCGGCCGAATCATCAACTCGTGTGGTCACGATCGAGACCGACAGTATGGTGCTTTGGGGTCCTGTTTTAGATCAGCTCAAAAACAATCCCATCACGGACGCCAACACCCCTATCGAAGTCTACCTCGAAGGCAATATCATTTTTCGCCAGGGAGACCGAGTGATTTATGCCGATCGAATGTACTATAACGTCACCCGTGAATACGGCATGATTCTCAATGCCGAAGTCCTTACTCCCATTACGGAACACGAGGGGTTAATGCGGGTTAAGGCAGAGATATTACAACAGGTCAATCGGCAAACCTATCGTGCCTACGGTGCGGCAATTACCTCCAGTCGTATGGGCATCCCGACGTATTGGTTTCAATCCGACGAAATTAAACTCACGGATCATCAGACACCGGCGATGGATCCGTTAACCGGTCAACAGCAACGAAATTCCAAAACGGGTGAATTACAGTTTGATCATGAAATCACAGCAACGAGTAAAGACAACTTTTTGTTTCTCGACGGAGTCCCTGTATTCTACTGGCCCGTAATGGCATCCCGTGTTGACACTTCCTCGTTCTATTTAGATCGTATCCGAGTCAAGAGTGACCGCGTCTATGGACAACAACTACTCATTGACTGGAACGCATTTCAGCTATTCAAAATTCAGGAAGTACCTAAAAACAGCACCTGGTCGCTGTCTACGGACCTGATGAGTGAGCGCGGATTCGCCTTTGGGACGCTCTATGAGTATCAGCGGGATGACATGTTTGGTTTTCCTGGAATCAGCCGCGGACAACTCGACGCCTGGGGTCTACAGGATCAGGGGACCGATAATCTGGGACGCGACCGTCGTAATGTAGCGCCCGAAAAAGACTTTCGCGGGCGGGTCTTTTGGCAGCACCGGCAATTGCTGGATGATGGTTATCAGCTCAGTGTGGAATTCGGTTTGATCAGCGACCGCAATTTTATGGAACAGTTTTACGAACGGATTTGGGATCAGGACAAAGATCAAATGACCCGTGTCGAGGTCAAACGGATCACCGACAACCGCGTCTGGAATCTTACTGCCAATCTCCGTATGAATGATTTCTTTACGCAAACTGACTGGCTGCCAAAACTGGACCACTACTGGCTGGGTGAATCCATTCTGGGTGACCGCCTTTCATGGCACGAACACACCAGCGTTGGGTTTGCTCAACTAAAACCCGCCTCCACTCCGGACGATGTTGCCGAACAGGCCAAATTTGATTTAATGGCCGGCGAAGAACAAAAACTGTCCGGTATTCGTGCGGCGACGCGACACGAATTGGATTATCCAATGCAGTGGGGAAACTTTAAGGTCGTGCCCTATGTTCTGGGTGAGGCGGCCTATTGGGGTAACGATGTTACTCAGGACGATGTAACTAGAACTTACGGGCAAGTTGGAATACGATCGAATATTCCCCTGACCCGCATCGATCGTAACATCAAAAGCACCTTGTTTAATGTCAATGGACTGGCCCATAAAATCAATTGGACCGTGGATGCATATTGGGCGGATGCCAGCGAAAATCTCGAGCGATTCCCGCGGTACGATGCACTGGATGATGATGCACAGGAACATTTTAGAAGGCGTTTCTTCTTCGATACGTTTGGCGGCCTGGCTGGACAGAACATCGCCTCCAAATGGGATGAACGACTGTATGCCTACCGCAATAACATGCAGGGACTCGTGACGTCACCCGTAACGGAAATTGCCGATGATGCCATGACGATCCGGCTTGCCACCGAACAACGGTGGCAAACCAAACGGGGACGTGCGGGAAAGGA
>JAYZPA010000240.1:0-18256 GCA_036150515.1 Planctomycetota bacterium | reverse complement strand
ATAAACCAAACTGGCTGCCAGAATCAAAGGGACAAACAAGAGCAATTGTTCCAGACCGGACATCGTGCCTCGTTGAGCGAACAGCAATAGTAAACTCCATGGCACCATCTAGGAGGACTCCTTTTCCGCTTCAGCGGCCAGACGTTTTTTACGATCTGCGGGATCATGCCATACTCCTGGACCACCATAGGCATCATAGATTGCAAACAGATTCAGCAGCCCGGCAACCAGCGTATACAACGTACCCATCTGAAAAAATGAATGGTATTCACGGTTCCATGAATTCAATTCATATGAGCTGACCGGAGGTGCTACAAATCCATTCCACATCAACTCTTCCCGATCCCTTAAATCCGGTTGGCTGCGCATCGATCGGTTTTGAATAATCGCCGGGATGGAAACCGACCCCAGAAAAAACTGCGCTCCAAACTGCCAGCGAAAGTCTTCCCCGCTAAACGAACAGTACACCACTTTGCCCCCGCCCATCTGATAACCACTGATAAACAGCAACGTTACCACGACAAAAATCGTCAGCCCTTTGGCACGACGACCCTGATAGACGTGACCCATACCAGGAACCAACCAACCCAGCAGTGCCGCAACATAGGAGTTCTTAAGATCAATATCAATCCCGAAATCCTGATCCAGGGACTCGGCGTTATCTGCCGTTTCTTCCAGGCCTGCTTCAACTGCCATATTTTTCCTTCAATGTGGTAAGCGTACGTTATCCATTGTACTCAAGGACCGATTTACCGAACACTCCATATGACCGGACCTGGTTTTATTTACACGCCTAATAACATCTGTGCGGCCAGCGCCACTGCTGCGGTTTCAATCCTCAGAATGCGGGGACCAAGATCCACCATACTCCACTGTTGATCCAATGCATGCTGTATTTCTTCAGCTGTAAAACCACCTTCCGGACCAATCGCCACAAGAATTTCCTTTTCCTGCAACTTAAAATCCCGGATGTTCATCCCCTCTTTACCCCCTTCGGCTGACGATGGGTGAGCAATCAACCGATGCCCTGCCTGACGTTGCAAAAGGCCGGAAAATGACTCGGTTAACCCTATTTCCAATAAACGATTCCGCCCACATTGTTTACTTGAACTCAGTACGTGTTTTTGTAGACGCGATCGAGTTTTTTCTGCCGGCTGGACCACTCCTCTGTCCGTGACTAACGGAATCACCTTCCTGACGCCAAGCTCAACCAGCTTTTCGATAATCCATTTTTGACGGTCTCCCTTGGGAATGGCCAACGCAATCGTCAACGAAATATCAGCCTCCCGATCCACCTGTTCGCCGGAAAGGATTTCCAGAGTGGCTTCGTTGCGACGAAGTTCACGAACCGCAGCATTCCACTGCCAGCCCGTTCCGTCAAAAACCTCCACCACATCACCACATTCCGCTCGCATAACCCGGATTAAATGCTGTGCTTCACTGCCCGCCAATACGACCTGTGTGGATTGACCTAAAGGAGCATCTAGATAATATCGGTGTGCCATTAGAAATCAAAGCTCAAGCCGGTGATGAAATAGTGATGTTGAAAGTCTCCAACCGACAAATACTCATGACCCAGGTATAATTTTGTCCGCCCGATTTGACGACCATACGTTGTTCGAAATCGAAATAATCCAACCCTGCCAAGACGGCCCCAGTCCAAATCCGCCGAAACCACTCGCGATTCCTTCAAATAAAAATCCCCGCCATAGGTAAAATTGATCCCTTCCTGAGAACCCACCGGATCGCATAGCCAGTTCATTCCCAAACCAACCCGCATTTGAGCTCTTTCCGATTGGGCAAATCGCCAAACGAGATTAACATCCCCTAACCATAATTGATCGTGATCGCCCGGTGAAATGCGTTCGCGTAAATAATCAAAACTCGTATCCACCCCCAGTCGGTTTCGTGACTCGAACAGGAAATGCGTGCTGATTTTCTGCTGATCACGAAAATTATCCCCATAATCCAAACGCAGCCTCAAATGACTGCTTTCGACACGCTCTCCCTGTAACGGATTGATGACCATATTCCCGTCGTGAGCTCGTGCAAATGGATATTTGACAAACGAACCACTCGTACCATTGTCTTCAAATATCATTTGTGGAACCGTAAACGGTAATGACAAAACCCAGGCGGCTAATGCCGAACTGGCCGTTGCCGTTTCCAGATCGATGGAAACCGTCTCACCGCCGGTTCCTAATGGGGTCTGGTTATGATGCTCCTCGAAATCGCGGGGAATCGGAGGCGCCGAGCTACTCTGTCGAGAGGAAGGATTACGTATGGTTTCTAACGTACCCTGCCCGAAAAGCGAAGGGACTGTCAACAACAATATGAACCATGCATTTGTCAGTAATCGCGGCGGATTCATTACCCAACGGCGTGTCATATGGAGCCCTGTGGCTAGGAGATTAAGTGCTTCCCGTCTGCAAAATAGTACGCTTCGTCGTTCAAACGCGTCAAGAACAGTCAGGCCGCTAGAGCCATCGTAAAGGGTCCGCTTCTTCCTTGCTGGCCCACACGACCGAACCTGTAAATTGCTGTTGAAGTTGTTCCGCCATGATATTCATTGCAAACCTTTCACTGGCAAAATGACCCGGCAATATCATCGCCAACCCCAGCGAACGTGCTTCCAATGACGCATGAAAACGTGCTTCTCCAGTAATAAATACGTCACACCCATGTCGTGAGGCACTTTGAATAAAATCGCCTGCACTACCGCATGCAATTCCCACTTTATCAACCTGCCGGGATTCGTCTCCCACCATCTGGAGAACTTGTATCCCAAGAAAGGACTTAAGTCTGTCCGCTAAATCCACTAACGTCGTTGGCTCACAACATCCAACTCTACCCGCACCTAATTGACTTTCGGACTCCCCGTCGTTGACATCTGAAAACGGTTCCAGAGACTGAATGTCCGTGAGATGAAGACCCTCGGCCAACTGCTGATTAATCCCCCCCCGGGCCGAATCAAAAGCCGTATGCGGACTGTAAACCGAAATGCCGGCAGAGGCTAAATGCCATAAATTTTTTCCTGTCCATGTGTCCGTGCTGATTTTCTTTACCGGTGAGAAAGGGAAGGGATGATGCGTAATGATGAGTTCAACCTGCTGGCTCAGCGCCTCCTGAACTGTCTCATCGGTCACCGTCAGACAGGTCATCACCTTGGCCGCCGAAGCGGAACGATCACCCAGTAACAAACCGACATTGTCCCAATCGGCTGCCAGGTGTACCGGAGCAAACTGCTCCAAATAACTGCAAAAATCACCTACCGTTGTCATATGGATTATTCTTTCGTCGATTCTTTTTTGTCATTCGGATCTGGGGTATCCGCTTGAGGTTGAATCGTTCCGAATAGATGACCGCCCACATCACCATGGGACCAGGTTCCGGCATATTTGTTTTTGTAGATCACAACCCGGGAACTAAAAGTGCCCAAACCAGGTATCGCAACATTG
The DNA here is from genome assembly GCA_036150515.1 of Planctomycetota bacterium. Classification (GTDB taxonomy): domain Bacteria; phylum Planctomycetota; class Planctomycetia; order Pirellulales; family Pirellulaceae; genus UBA721. The sequence goes on along the minus strand of JAYZPA010000240.1, from coordinate 14,798 downwards.
GTCAGGGTAATCACCGGTGTGGTTCCGGCCCACTTGACCTCCAGAGGCATCGGTAATGTCAAATCCTGTTTCCCGTATTGAATCCGAGCAGTAAACAACCAGTATTCACCTTGGGGTAACTTCTTGACACTTTTAATCGTATAGGATTCCGGAGGTAGATTTTCCTGTTGCTTCCCAAGAACCGTAAAGTTGCCTTTGAACTGGACATTGGACAGCTTTTTTTCAAACAAGTCATAAAGTTTCTGCTTTTCCGCCGAAATACTCTCTTCCACAGGTGGATTCGCATGAAGCGGTGGGATGAAAGAAATCATGAATCCCATTACAAGTAATGTCGTTTTGATTGTGAATCTGCTTTTCATTAAGATCATCGTGATGTTCCTTCCACGGATACTAAGTCATCAGCGCTTTGACTTTTCCTCTATGAAGCCATCTTCCAGCAAACGCTGTTTCTACTATTGTGAACCTTCCAACGGAAGGCTTCAAGCGAGGAATGGATTTAGATCGAACGCAATTGTTTAACTGTATGTTGAATTTCCCTTGTCGAATACGATGAATACTCTCGTTCCACCGTGAAAAACCCCTGATAATGATATTCTTCTAATATTGCAAAGAGTTGATTGAAGTCGACCGCCCCGGAGCCAAACCCGGTTTCCTCACCACGACCTCGCGCAACATCGCGTAAACCATCCCGTACCCTCATATGGACGATATAGTCAGCCAAAACTGAGGTCGACTCGGTTGCAGAGTATCCATTCATCAGGAGACTTCCGGGATCGAGATCTACGGCCGCACAGCCTTCAGGTAGCGTCTGCATGAGGGTAGCCAGAACCGCACCATCTTCTCCACCAGTCCGTGCTGCCAGGATCGCACCCACACGTTGCCCATAGTGACCAAGATCCGTCAGCACCTGTTTTAGGGAAACAAAATCCGTAGCTTCTGTATCGGAAGGGACAATGCCTATTCGATTCGTAACCACCTGAGTACCTAAATTTGCTGCTAGCTGCAAAGCCTGCTTCGTAGCCTCGACGCGGCGATCCAGATTCTCCTGGATATGGTAACCACGTCGTGTCGGAAACGCTAACGCACTGACTTGCAAACGATGGTCTTCAAGCAGTTTACGTATTTGTCGAATGGCTGTTTTACTCATCTCCGCAAGAGGCAATTCTTGCCATACATCCAATTCCACTGCCTCGGCTCCGCAGGCGGAGGCAGTCGCCAGCGCTTTACGCAATGGCTGTTGAAAACAAGCCAATCGCACGGCGGGACGTATTCTCAACAACGTGGGTCTTTCCTTTCTTCATCTCGGTCGGAAGTTCTCAATCACGGTTTTTACTTGGTTGTACTCTGGTTTGAGAGTTGCTCAAGAGGCGATACAATAAACGTTGTTGTATTCCGTTACCAGAGGGGTTTTCTGATCCCGGATGACGACGCCTTACGACTTGCTTAGCCCACCATCCGCACCACGCATACCATGAATGTCCCCCGTTTTCTTACTGCGTTACCCGTTTTCAACGAAGTTCAATTTGTGAGCGAAGTGCTGGATCTGGTGAAACAATACAGTAATCATATTTTAGTGATTGATGACGGTTCAACGGATGGAACGAATGACAAACTGGAGTCACGCGATGATATCCATTTGATCACGCATTGTCAAAACACGGGATATGGTGCAGCTCTTCAATCAGCTTTTCGATTTGCTGATCAACATCAGTACGACGTTATCGTGACGATTGATTGTGATGGACAACATGAACCTCAGCGCATTCCGGAATTTGTCACCGCCTGTACTGAAGCAGTCGACATTGTTTCCGGCAGTCGCTATCTCACCCAATTTCCGGATGACACCGCACCCCCTGAACAACGGCGCATCATCAATGAAACGGTCTCCGCTGAACTTCGACGCCGCTTGAACATTGAATTGACCGATGCTTTTTGCGGATTCAAAGCATACCGCACTGCCGCATTACGGCAATTAAATCTCACTGAAAATGGATATGCAATGCCTCTGGAGTTGTGGGTTCAGGCAGCACAAAACAACCTGAATATTGTCGAATTGCCGGTACCCTTGATTTACCTTGATGAGGCCCGCTCTTTTGGAGGCGTCTTGGATGATGCAGCCACGCGACTCGAGTACTATCATCTGGTAATCGACCGCAGCATCGCCCAGTGTCAGATACTGACCTAGTTGACCTTAGGGGGATCCGGCAATTCCAGCGGAAATCAAATTGTCATGAACCGTGGTGCGATTACCTATAGGAAACTCCAGGCCCCCAGGGATAACGGTGAAATTTTACTGGACCCGCCGGTCACGCAGACGGGTGACTTGCTTCACAAAAACCAGCAAAGACTACAGGCATTTGCTGAGTTGATGATCGCTGGAGTCCGGTTTGAGGATTTACAAAAGACGGCGCGACGGGAATTAAAGGATGCGGCCATCCACCATACCCAGGCCTATCAGTCCGTGGATACCGATACTATCCATGCATTAAGCACTCTTGCGCTTACCGGACACCAACCCACTCTCTTTCATCCCGGCGTTTGGTTTAAATCCTTTTGTTTAGCAGCAATCTCTCAGGAGGTTCAGGCATTAGGAATCAACCTGATTATGGATCAGGATTTAACCACCCCATCTACCATACAATGCCCCGGTGGAACACCTGAACTAGCCTTGATTGAGAATATCGAGTTTGATGTTCATGCTCCCGACATCGCCATCGAAGATTACCGTTTACAGGACAACCATCTGTTTGAGTCTTTTCCCGATCGTGTGAAGGCACAACTCGGTGACTTAAGCAAGGATTCCATACTGCATTCATTTTGGAGCCTTGCTTTGGAAGCAAAAACCGATCTGGTCGGTCTAAAATTCGCACAAGCGCGGCATCAACTGGAATCACAAATGGGGCTGGGTAATCTGGACGTACCGTGGAGCAATATTTGTTGCACCTCGTCATTTGCTCGCTTTACCTTCCACCTAATGCAGCATGCGGAACCATTCCGACAAATTTATAATGATGCCGTTCTTGAATATCGTCAGGTTCACCGGCTACGCAGTCAATTTCATCCTGTGCCCGAACTGGAACAACTGGGGAACCGATTCGAATTGCCACTTTGGATCTGGTCATCCGGTAATCCACAACGACAACGTATGTTCTGTACTATTACAGACAAACAAATACGAATCTCCGATCAACTCGAATCCCTGGATTTAGTTCTGGAACTGGATGAGGGCCCCGATGCCTGTGTACAGCAAATCCAACATTGGCAGACAGAGGGGTTAAGAATACGATCACGTGCTCTGACAACAACGATGTACAGTCGTTTGCTATTGGGAGATCTCTTTATCCACGGAATTGGGGGTGGCAAATATGACCAGGTTACGGATCTGATCATCCAGCGGTTTTTTGGGAGTCTTCCTCCGGATGTCTCAATCGCCACAGCCACACTTCATCTATCGGTTCCTGCCCCGAAAGATCCCTCGGACGAAATCGATACCATCAGGACCGATTTACGCAACATTCAATTCTCACCGGAAAAATATATTAAAAAACAGCAAGATGCCAACAACCATACCGACAATACTCTGATCGCTCAAAAACAAAAACTTATCAACCAATATGACTTGATCGAATGCAAACATGAATGGCATCAACGTGTGCAATCCATTAATCATCAACTCCGACTAACCATTCCCAATGTGCCCTCACAGCTTGTCGAACAACTCCAACAACTAAAAATAATTCAAAAGAACCGGTTATTACTGCAATCCCGAGAATTTCCATTTGTCTTATTTCCTCAAAAAACTTTTACCGCCTTACTAGAAACTGTATTGAATACTCCTTAGAGTACAGATGTGGATGGAACCAACTGAACCGCGAGGAGGGATTCGCACGGTATGAGTTCAAGTCTTACGACACGGCGTACAATCGCGCTGGACGGATCATTAACCAGTATCATTCTGCTTGAAGGGATGCCGGCAAACCGTCGCACGGTTACGGTATCCTCTGCACGAGCGGGAGACCATGGAGCCATCAGTCGGTTTTTGCAGAATATCTTTCGCAAACCAACATCGACCGATTACGCGACGCAACTCGAAGACCCTCAATACGAGCCACGCGATCGGATCGTCGCCCGAATTGGAAACCAGATTATCGGTCATGCCCGCGTACAGATGCGGGACATCCATTTTGGCAATATCCAATTACCCATCGGGCACCTTTGTGAAATGGCAACCGCACCGGAATATCGCAATCATGGTATTGGTACAGCCATTCTAGAGCAGGCTCATGACCTGATGCTCGAACAGGGTGCCGCCTTAGGATTGCTGAAAACTCCTGCCGTTCGTTTTTATCAGAATCACAACTGGTTTGTCGGCGGTCGTCAAAGTTATAGCGAAGCCAGTGCCCGAAACGTGCTTTCACTGCTAAGAAAACGTGATCCGGAAGCAGAACAACAAACCAACAATCCTTTATCCGCTCCGGAGCAACCCCTGAACATTCGCATTTGGCGGCATGTAGAACAGGAAGCGTTGATGAGGTTATATCAGGAAAAGACGACGAATACATACGGTCCTGTTGTCCGCAGTGACCCCACCTGGCGATGGTTGTTAAATCGACATAATTTTGAGCAGGTGTATGTCGCCATTAACGGACCGAAGAAACTGACCATCCAGGGTGGCTACGATTCCATCGTTGGTTATGCCATCGTAAAAAATGGACACATCCTGGAAATGATGACCGACAACAGCCGGAACGACATTGTACCCGGACTACTGGAACGCGTTTGTGGTGATGTCATAGAACAAAAAGACGTGCCGGTACGCCTCCATGCCCCTCACCAGGATCCACTACACGAATTCATTCTGGCTGCCGGGGGAAATTACTATCAACGAACGGTTGTCGGAGGAGTCGTTATTTTAGCCAAGGTTTTTAAGCCGATGGCATTGGTCAAGAAAATGCGGAATCAAATCAACGCACGTGCAGTCCAGGCGGGTATCCCCCTGCCTGCTGAATTAGGCCTCTGTATTGACGGTAAGAAATACTCGCTGGCCATTACGCCCCGATCCGTCAAACTGACGCGTAGAAAGGTCAGCCGAAATTATATAACCCTTTCTAAATCTCTCTTTTCCCAGTTACTCTTAGGCGTCATTGGAGCTCAAGAGGCAGCTGCCAAAAACCAACTGCAAGCGTCAACAAAAATAGCTGGCAAGTTGGCAGCGACGTTATTTCCACAGTTACCTGTTTGGCTGCCCCCTCTCGATGACTTATTGGCATGATCGATGAGTCAACCTCCTCCTCCCCCTGCCAGGTCAATTCGATTACGCCGCACGGGCTGGTTACTGGTTTTATTAATGAGCCTGCTGTCGCTATTCTCCTTTTTCGTCCAGCGACCGGGAATGACCTCAGATATTGCCACCTATACTCTGGCCAGTGAGCAGTTCAAAGCCGGATTAACGACGGAACCGGACTTGTTGCTCTCGGTGGATCCTCAGAATTTATCCCAATTGCGCAAATCAAAATTAACTTGGTGGCCACGCAGTTATGGCGCAATTCCCCGAAGGGCTCAAAAGATCGCAGCCACGCTGGGATTTGATTTTGATTTGGGGCAAACCATCCGCTGGATCGTCGTTTGCGGCTGGATTCTGGCCATCCTGCTGTGGAGCTGGTTTTTCCATTTATCAACCTCGTCAACTGCCCTGCCGTGGATGATCGTTGTCCTATTGTGTACACGCTATAGCCATTCCAATGGCTATTTATTTGATGGGGGCGAGTTTTTTTACTGGGCCATTTTTCCGGCCGTATTGCTGGTTAACATTGCTGCCTTAAAAACCCGCGATTCCCACCAAACGACCATCACCCTGGCCGTGCTTGCCGGTTTGCTGACCCCTGGATTGGTCTTATTGAAATATAGTGCCGGGCTCAGTTCCATAGGATTCGCGGCTGCATGGATCTGGGTCGTCTATCGAAAACACTCACTGCAACTCCGTCTGTTTTATTGGGCAATCGGTGCGGGAATTTCCACCGGGCTCATTGTGGGACTCGGTATGCTTCCGGCAGGAAATCCAACTCAAATCGACTCCCCTGTCCAATGGACTCCTCTGTTGTGGGCTACGGGGGCATGGTTGTTTGCAATGACCGATCTCGGAACGCTGTTGGAAAAATTCACCGGGGATTTGCTGCCGGCAATGGGGACGCACAGTGACGGTTCGGAGGGCTGGTTATTTCTGCCGCTTGCATTTCTGGTCCTCTTGATTCTACGACCTGAAAACGGGAAATCCGCAGACAGAGCCACACATCCTCTGAAAAAACAATTCGTCATCATTCACCTCTTCGGATTCTCCATCGTGCTGGCCGGGCTGCTCGTTCGGGGCAGCGCCATTCATCTGGATACCCGTTTTCTGCGGCCAGCCGCAATTGCGGTCATGCCCTGGGTCATTCCACCATTGATCAGCCGCTGTCGCAACGGACTGACCGGGCCTATCCGAATCTCTGCGTTTGCGCTGGCGGTGATTCTGGTCCTGATCCCTTGTCTTTATGGTGTCCTGTCTTTGGGGCATAAAACGTTCGTTCGCTCTCAGGTGGCCGCTGCACGTACCGGACCTAAGGGACTGCGGCATGACTTGCTATCCGACACGGGAAACGCCAAGGCATTTTTCCACGAACTGAATCGGCAGTGTGGTGAGCAAGATATGATCTTTATCACCGATCCGGCATTAGGAATCCCTCTGTCTGCTAAACGATTATTTACCGAAGAACATGCCCACCTGCGGACCCACGAAGAATTACAACGGCGAACGTATAAGGGATATCCACCCGGAAAATTGCTGCTCCCCTTGCCGCAATGGATGGTCACCGATGGCCGCGCCACCATCATTCAAAACAGCTTTCGGGATGTCGAACACTGGACCACGAACAAACTTGACAGTCAGCCGGATTGGGTATTGTTCATTGGTAGTCATTAACCGTCGTGTTTTGCAGAACCGATGCTACTGAGCAGAAATAGATAAGGAAGCAGAAAATGGATACCATCCGAATTGGCATTGTGGGACTTGGAGCAAATACACGATTACGGCATGTCCCCGGACTACGGGCATGTGACCAAGTCGAAATCTGTGGTGTCTGCAACCGCACAGAGGAGTCGTCCAGGCGTGCAGCCAGCGAGTTTGACATCCCCAGGACGTACCAACGGTGGGAACAATTGGTTGATGACCCGGATCTTGATGCCGTGGTCATTGGTACCTGGCCTTACTTACACTGTCCCATTACGCTCGCTGCATTGGAATCCAATAAGCACGTCCTTACCGAGGCACGCATGGCAATGAATGCAGAACAAGCAAGAGAGATGGCGGCCGCCAGCAGGAACCAACCTGATCTGGTTACTCAGATTGTCCCAAGTCCACTTGGATTACGTGGTCATCACACCATCATGCAAATGCTGGCTGAAGAGCAATTGGGTGAACTTCGAGAAGCCGTTGTGCTGGGAACCCATCCTGCATTCGCTGATGGGGACACACCTCTGCATTGGCGACAATCTGCAGAATTCAGTGGGATCAATATGTTGGCGTTGGGAATCCTGCATGAACCACTGGTCCGCTGGATTCCACACCCTCAGTCGGTCATGGCCCACACCCAAACCTTTACCACGATACGCCCCGACCCGGACAATCAGGAGCCTGGCGTTGTTGGAACTCCGGATGTAGTCCATGCCATCACACAAATACCTGGTGGAGCACGAGGCATTTATCATCTCAGTGCAGCCATCCATCACGGACCCTCAAACCAAATTCACTTGTATGGGTCTGCCGGTACTCTGAAATATCTGTTTGACCATGACCAATTATTCTTCGGCAAAGCAGGGGATCAAGAGCTCTCCGAGGTTATGATCCCCAGCGACGATGAAGGGGGATGGCGCGTTGAGGAAGAATTCATCAATGCAATTCGTGGATTGGAACCTGTCAGGTTTACCACTTTTGAGGACGGGGTTCGCTATATGGAATTCACCTCAGCCGTACTGGAAAGTGCTGTCTCAGGAAAAACCGTTCCCTGTTAGTCTTCCTCAACTGCCAACTCTTGCATTCATGCAGACAAAAAAAGCCCCCGAAACAGAGCAAGTCCCAGGGGGGTTGAGGACAGCAGCTTCGTTCCGGGAGCGATTGGTTCTCGTTGATCCTCAACGGCTTCCCTGCCGCCCAGATCAATCTAAAACAATAAATGTTAAACCTCCTAGATCGTGAAACAACATCCGTGTCGTTTTGATCACGCAGGAGATTTACCATCGGCAAAGAGCATTTGGATACTCCTTACGGTGGGGGAGATTACTGAACAAAGCTAAATAGCGTCAAGGCCAGTTTGTTTTCAATCCGCCAACGGCGGTGCCTTGTCCCGATAAAGCGCTTCATCGGCCCTTTGAAACAGGGATTCAACCGTATCATCGGCCTGAGAACAAGCCCAGCCAATAGAACAGGAAAGCGCCATCGTCTCCTGTCCTACAGGGAATACTGCCTCGTCAAAAAAAATCCGCAACGGCTGAACCACTTCGGCTTGGCCTGCGGATTGTGACTCCACAATAATGGCAAACTCATCACCACCCCAACGAAACAAGGTTCCCAAAGGCTCCACCCGTTCCTTTATTTCACCCGCCACCAAGGCAAGCACCTGATCTCCCGCAAGATGTCCATGGCGATCATTGATTACTTTGAACTCATTAAGATCGATGAGGATCAATGTGGTGACATCGGGTTTGTCCAGTTGCTGCTGCAGATAATCTTGAAATGCGGCTCGTGTCGGCAAGTCCGTAACAAAATCCCGCCTCGCAGAAGCCCGACAGCCACCGCGACAAACATACCCCAACAAGAAACTAGCCACCATTAAAATCAATATTGAAGTAAGCATAAGACAGATGGGTTGCGGCAAAGGAATATAAATACCTGGGTAACATCGATTCTATTGTGGCCTATAATGCCGGATAGGGGAAATCTCTATCAAATACCAATGGCTGCTAAGATCACTTTCACCCATAGGAAGCAATCCATGATGAAATCCTTTATCCTGTCACTGACGTGCCTGACGGCCAGCCTGACATTCCTTGCTGTTGCCGATGGACAGACCTGGAAGCGGCATATCGTTTTTTCGGGAGCCCATTGCAACGCAGCGGTCGCGGCCGATTTTACCGGTGATGGGAAAATCGATGTTGTTTGCAATGCAGGAGGTGTTACTCGATTACTTGTCGCCCCAAATTGGAATGTAATTGAACTGCCTGATCCGGAATCCTTGCAGATGATACATGCTACCATCATGGATGTAGATGAAGATGGAGATATGGATTTCATTGGTGTACGTTATAAACCAGGATATATTTGCTGGTTTGAATGCCCCGTTCATCCGGAAACGGATCGCTGGAAAATTCATGTGATCGATCTTCAGGTACAGGGAATTCACGGGCTCCTGGTGGGCGATGTGGATGGAAACGGATCTACAGATTTAATCGCTAACAGTGCCCAAAATCTCCCTCCTTTCCCTCATTCCATTGTTTGGTATTCCCGACAAATCAAAGATTCGGGTCGTATAACATGGATCCGTCATATTGCCGCTGATCAGGATGCGCCCGGTTTAACGCACTATATGGGACTTGGTGACGTTGACGGTGACGGCAAAAAGGACATCGCGACGGGAGCCAAAGGGGGCCCTCAGGATCCTGAGGGACGGGGGCAGTATTTTGCCTGGTGGAAACAACCTCGAAGACAAGGAGGTAAATGGAAAAAAGAGTTCATCGCCCGCGATGAAGCTGGTGCGACTAATATCCATATGGCTGACGTGAATGGCGATGGCGATACGGACTTTATTGCTTCCCGAGGCCACGCTGCAGGAATTGTGTGGTATCAGGGGCCAAACTGGCAGCGACACATGATTTACGCCGCGATTGAGGGTCCCCACTCGCTTGTTGTTAAGGATCTTGACGGCGATGGTGATGTTGATGCCGCTACCTGTGGCAAGGATAGTCAGCAGGTCGCATGGTTTGAAAATGATGGATTAGGCAATTTTAAAACGCATGTCATCGGGCAGAATCAGGCGGCTTATGATATGCAGGCGATCGACATGGATGGTGACGGAGATTTAGATTTTCTGATTGCCGGTCAGTTAAGCCTCAACGTGGTGTGGTATGAGAATCCTGCCGGGACATCCAATTAGCATGAGGGTCCGGCTGGGGCGGAGATCCAAATTCAATTAGGGTAATTCATCCGCATCGATAATCGATTCGATCTGCCATTGACTTGCCCGTCCGGCGGAATCATAGACTCGGTAATGCTGAATTCGAAACGCAATCACCTCTTCCTCTGAACCATTTAATGGCAAGTGATAATGTTGAGTAACCCGCAACTTGTTCTTTTTGAGGTCCCACTGACCTTCATTCTTGACTAACTGTAAATCATGTGGCTCCCAACGATCTTTGGTATTCAGCAGAATATTGATCGGCGATTTCTCAAAAGCGGTCAACATGTCGCTATATAACCCTCGGTTGTTGGCATAATGAGTATTCAAAAACTGAACGTTATGTTGTCGGGATTCCATTCCGACCATCACCTGATGTGCCGCGGGCAGCTCATCTTCTTTAAAATAGGTAAGCCACTGTACCGTATTGTTGAAAGCGGTGTCGTTGTAATACTCGACGGATTTGATAGCACCTGTAATACTCCACGACAACATTACGATGGATACCACAATTCCAATCAAACTGAAGTTACTTCCATGGTAGATTTCCGGCATCTTTTTGATGGTCATAAAACCCAAAATGCCCAGAATAATTCCCGCCACAGGAATGATAGTAAACCACTGCACCACAAGACAAATGGGTGAGAGCAGGGCAATGATGAGGGCAACCACAGCCGCCCAGTGTAAACGCTTATAGCCTTTTACGCTTTCCCATTGATCGCTATTCGTTTCGTTGGTCGACATCGTATGAATCTCTACGTAAAAAGGAACGCCGTGGTTCTCGGCGGACGACTAAATTTTGCAGCAGGCTAGCTGCTCATCGCACGTTGTAATTCCTGTACCGAAGTGACACCCTGAGCCACCAACAGCATTCCTTCTTTCAGCGTCGATTGATTTCCCTGCTGCAAAGATAGTTGTCTTAACGTGGCTGCGTCCGATTGTGTTGCAAATGCCTGTCGGAGCGGCTCCGTCATGGCCGTAAGCTCAAAAATACCAGTGCGATTACGGAAACCCCGTCCATGACACGCCATGCACGGTTCCGGCATATTCCCTTGTTCATCGGGAACAGGTTGATATTGTTGATATAAAATCTGAACATGAGAAGGGGGCAAGCCTAATTGCTGAACGTACTGCGGGTTCGGTTGAAATGGCTGTTTACAGTTATCACATAACCGACGACACATCCGCATATGCAGGACACCATTAACGGCTTTGGCCAGTTTATCCGGAGCCACTCCGGTACTGCGGAGTTTCATCATCGCTTCCACTCCATCGGCGGCACGTACCGAAATGAAAACCATTTTATCGTTAAGCAAAACTTCATCACAGACTTGTGACAAAGTAGCTTTGTCGGCCAATTCCGGCACCAGATAAACATCCACCTGCCGCAGCGACGCTTTATCAATAGCTTTAGCCATCGATTCACCCTTGTCGATATTCACCTGATCGACAGCCACATTTTCCACATGAGTTTCACTCATACCCGTTGGTTCAAAACAGAGAAAATCCCTCATAAAGCGATCCGTCGATCGTAGTGCATAATTCCAAACCGTCGAAAGCCCACCACCGTTCGGCGGGGCTGCAATCACGATCAGTCCCGCCGAAATCTGACGATTCTCATCTTCCTCATGACGACCAGAAAGATGCTTAAAAGCATCTAACACAGGTTCCCGGATCCCCAACTGATCTATCGAATCAAATTTCTCTTTTTTGTTGGACAGTTTAATAATGACGCGTTCACCCGTTTGTGTTCCCACACTGGTAAAAAGGCAGTGTCTTGTCTCTTTAGCTAGCGAAGCGGTGAATTCACCGGTTTGTTGGCTGACGCGATCCTGAGGATTAAGATGTGCCAGCGTTTTAAAGACAGCTAACATCATATCGCCATTCTGACGATCTAAAGGTGGCAGTGCCTGCCATAGACCGTCGACATCCATTTGAGATGCAACACCCTGAGCAGTAAAGTCCAGCAGGATACGATCCGACCCTCCCGCGATCGCCTCATACAGGACATGTTTGGCTGGCACAATTCCCATCGATTGCCGGCACTGAATCTCCGCTGTTTGGTTGGCAACAAGTTCACCTGTCGTGGATTTAAATTCCACCGGTGGTCCTAATTCATTGGGTGGTGTTGCTTCAACGTTATTGGACATCGTACTCCTAGCTCTCACTTAGAATCATCAAACTCTGCGGTTCCTGTCCGTTGAACCTATCTCTCGCTGAAAAATGAATTGTCTGGCTGTATTTGACTACAGAATCCCTGGTTGCGATACATTAATACCTTTAATTGCCATTTTCAGTGCATCGCGGTTTGGTGCAACACGGAATGCTGTTTCACGGGAAATTAAATCTTCATCAATTAGATTTTTCAGGCTCATAATGAAATCCTGCATTCCTTCCTCAGATCCGATTCGAATCGCATCCGGGAGTTTTTCGTCCGCACCCTCTAAAACCAGTTTTTGAATGGTCGGATTGAAAGTCATAACCTCAACGGTGGGTACACGACCCACGCCGTCTTTAATCGAAGGAAGCAGTTTTTGGGCAACAATGCCTCTCATATTGAATGCAATCGCACTGCGAATCGCACCATGCATTTCTTCCGGAAATAAATCCAAGATGCGGCCGATTGTTGTGGCAGAACTGGATGCATGGATCGTACCGAACACAAGGTGCCCTGTTTCCGCTGCATGGATCGCCGTCATGAAAGTCTCTTCGTCCCGCATTTCACCCACCAGGATAATATCCGGATCTTCCCGCACTGCATGTTTCATGGCGATGCTGAAATCGGCCACGTCCTGACCTATCTCGCGCTGATTGATAAGACACTTATCTTCCTTGTAAACAAATTCAATCGGATCTTCGAGCGTCAAAATGTGTTTTGTGTCACGTTGATTGATCCAGTTGAGCATCGATGCAATGGTGGTTGATTTCCCGGACCCTGTAACACCCGCCAGTAAAACCATCCCCTGATCATGTTTACACAGACTTTCAATCACCGGCGGCAGGTTCAGTCCGGCGAAATCAGGAATCCAGTTATTCACGCGCCGAGCCACGAGTCCGATATTACTTAGCTGGGTCAGCATGTTAACTCGAAAACGCCATGTTTCACCATCAACATCCACGGTATATGCAAAGTCCGCACCACCTTCCTCTTCAAATATCTTTCGCTGCCGCTTATTCATCATCGGGAATAGCAACCGAACCATCTCTTCACGGCCTATCGGCCCCCGACTCAATTCCCGTAATACGCCATCCACACGGACAATCGGCGGCCGGCCTACCTTAAGATGCAAATCGGATCCCTCTAATTTCACAAGAGCACGAAACAATTTGTCCACCTCCAGGTCTTCTCGCTTGGTGAGAAACCGAGCCTGGTCTTCATCGGCAACGGGGGTGGATTGCTCAGTAGATGCCATCTTGAAATGCTCCGTACAGTTGATATTGAAAAGTTTTGTTGAAAAAAAGTCGGGAAGAGGATTCCAAATCGCCGTCGTGCGTTATATCCCAAAAAAGCCGGTTCAACGGATTGTTCCTAGTTTATTCACTCATGGCAAGTATAGCACACGATAATTGTTTTGTTTGAATCGTTCTGCATATCAATCCCCTGCAAAACAGGGAAAACCAGGTTGCTTCAACCGGCGGATTGCAAAATCCGGACGATGAAAAAGCCGACGATTCAATACTTATCCTCATCGCCACAATCCCCTATACTCAGGTAATGGTCCGTGATCGTTTTCTGCTGGTTTTTCATACTAACCCCCCACAAATAAAATATGACGAATACATCCATCGCCCGCCGAAAATTCTTAACTTATAGTACCGCTGTAACCACCGGGTTGGCTCTGTTTGATCTGCCTAACCTGCATGCGGCTGAGGATCCATTTCTGGGATTGCCTGTGGGTGTCCAAAGCTATTCGCTGCGTGGGTTCCCTTTGCTGGAAGCTGTCCGCCATATTCAGGGCATGGGCCTGCATTATGTGGAGTTCTATCCGAAACATGTTGCGAAAGAAATCGCCGGCGATGCACTTCAGGAACTACAGCAATTGCTGTCCAAATCAAAAATTAACATGAGCGCACACGGGGTTTGGGGTTTTAACAAAAATCATGAGTCCAATAAGAGTATTTTCGAGTTTGCAAAGCGAGTGGGTATCAAGTGCCTGACGGCCAATCCAAATCCTGATTCGTTTGAATCTCTTGACAAACTTGTGGCCCAATACAAGATCCGCATTGCGATTCATAACCATGGCCCCGGCGCACTGTACGATTCGATTGATTCAGTCGTCACCGCGATCAAAGGACATCACCCCCTCATCGGTTCCTGTATCGATACGGGGCATTTTATCCGCAGTAAGCAGGATCCCGTCGAAGCCGTGCACAAACTCAAAGGTCGCGTTTATGCACTTCATATTAAAGACGAAGCGAAACAGGAAAAACAGTCACACAATGTTGTCATCGGCGAAGGCCATCTTGATGTCGTTGGTTTATTCAAGGCGCTTAAGGAGACTCGTTTTCCAGCCGATGGTTCGCTGTCTCTTGAATATGAAGCCAATCCTCAAAACCCGATCGACGATATGAAACAGTGTATCGAAGTGGCTA
>JAYZPA010000239.1:0-18291 GCA_036150515.1 Planctomycetota bacterium | reverse complement strand
GTGAGGTGGCTGGTAACGGATTTGTATTTGGACGTGCCTGCAATTCCACTTTCAGGGCACCGGGTTAAATTAAAGACAGAAAAAAACGGCGTGGATTCGTCTGGACGGTTTTTCCAGTGTGCCTTTCCGGACGAGGCGTCCCATGTTCCCGGAGGCGCCGTAAACTGGTAGTCGGTCTTTGAATTGTTGGTGCAGTAGTAACCCGCATCCTGCAGGGGCTTTGTAAAAGGTTGAATGTGCTTGGGCAACACGGTTTGGCAGCGCATATGGTGCGTGCCCAGGGATGTTTGATACATTCCGGTGATGATACCGCTGCGGCACGGTGCACAAACGCCGGCCGTGGTAAACGCATGGGTGTACCGAACACCTTCGGAAGCAAGCTGATCTAGCGCCGGCGTAATGGCATGGGGGTCACCGTAACACCCCAGATGAGGAGAAATGTCCTCCGCGGACAACCACAGGATATTCGGGCGTTCTGCTGCCTGGCCTAGCAGCGGAAGCAATAGCCATAGAACCAATGTGTGCGATTTCATAAGCAGCCTATGCTAAAAATGGGAGGCCCGTTACCAGTTCAGCAGTCCTGCCTTCTGGGAGTCCCAGCCGGTGTCGCTGGGGAACAAGGTTTCCATGGGTATGATTTCGGGTTCTTTGGAGAACATGGATTCAACCTCAGCCTGCCATTTTAAAAAATGGGGCGTTTTCAGATGTTGATTAAATGCCGCTTCATCGGTGTAGACTTCGTACAGATAAAAGCGGGTTAAGACCGTCGGGTCGCGGTGCATGTCAAAACGAAAGCAGCCGGGTTCGTCCCGGACGCTGCCCTCGGCATCCCCATAACTGGCTTGCATGAAGGCGTCCATATCCTCTTCGTTGACATCAATCGTGACAAAAATCGAATACATGGGGAGAGATCCAGTCCAGCGGAAAAGGTGAGGTGAAAAGAGATGGGGTATGTCAGGTATTTTGCCGTAGTCCGGAACCTACGTCCAGATATCAGAGATGAATTTCCCATCGGAAACCAGGTGGGGGCGTCCGCCGATCCCTGGGATCATCCACGCAGGGTCAACCCCCAGTGACTCTAATATAGTCCGCGAAAGATCTTCAGGTGTAACCATGTTTTCTGTCGCGTAAGCTGCATCCCGATCAGTACGCCCATATACAAAACCCCGTTTGATACCACCGCCGGCCAACACCGCAGGAAAAAGGGTGCTCCAGTGATCGCGTCCCCATCCGTCCTTGGCTTTGGGCGTCCTTCCCATTTCACCCATACAAACGACAAGAGTTTCGTCCAGTAGTCCACGGTCTTCCAGGTCCAGCACGAGTGATGATAGCGCGGAATCGAGTGTGGGCAGGAGGTGCTTGTCGAGTGATTCACAATTTCGGTGCGAATCCCAGCTGTAACCATCGACACAGTCATAATGCACAGTCACAAATCGGGTTCCGGCCTCGATGAGTCGGCGAGCGACGAGTGTGGATTGCCCAAAAAGGTGACGGCCATATCGGTCTCGTAGTTTGTCAGGCTCCTTGGTGACATCGAAGGCGATCCGGGTCTCTTCTGAGGAAACCAGTTCCAGTGCCTTTCTGCGGAAATCGTTCATGGCTCCGACGCCGGAATGCGTCTGTAGCCGATTCCTCTGTTGATTGAATTGTTCCAACAGCGTGTTGCGATGAGCAAGACGTTCTAACTGGAGATCCGGTTGTAGCTGTAATCCTTCGATCTCGAAGTTCAGTTCCGTATCGGCCATGTCACGCCAATACGGATTGTCCTTATTGTCTTTCTTGTCGATTCTTGTGATCAGCGGCTCATCCAAAGGAGGTAAGAAGCCGGCGGTTTCCCCGGGTCGTTTCAGCCGTACTTTGTATTCCTGCAGTCGTCCGAGAGAATTGGGAAGAACAACATAGGAAGGCTTATTGCTGGTGGAACCGTGACGTCGTTGGAAGTGTTTTACAACGGAACCCATCGACGGCCAGTCCTGCGGCGTGACATTAAAGCCTCCTCCAATGGGAACCTGCCAGCGGTGGCCGGTTTGCACGTAATGGCCGCCGCCGCTATGGTCGTTAAAGTCATGGCTCATCGTTTTGATTACGGTAAGCCGATCCGTAATGGAGGCCGTCAGGGGAAGTTTTTCGCAAATCTGTAGACCGGGAGTTTTACACGGCGTAGGTTTCCAGGTGCCCCGAATGGTGGTTGGCGCGTCCGGCTTCATGTCAAAAGTCTCTAGTTGACTCGGGCCGCCAAAAAGAAAAAGAAAAATAACGTTTTTAACCCGAGGAGCAGGTCCTGCACGGAATTTCTCCGAGGCAAGGACTTCGGGAAGATTCAGTCCGAGCAGACCAGCTCCGGCGGCCTGTATCAAGGCGCGACGTTCGCGATTAGGTCGGTGATGGGTCATTGTTAACATGAATCTGTGATGGGTAAATGCTCGTTTGAAATTTGCGGGTAAACGAAATGCCCGCATTCCAGCACGTAGACTATTTCGAATGCCCTATGCAAAACAAATGATTTTCTCCGCGTATGAACAACTGATCGTGCGCAATGGATGGAGACGCGTAACAGTATTCCCCGAGTCGGTTTTCGGCTAACACCTGAAGTGTGGTGCCAGGCTTTACGATTTTCATGGTACCGTCATCGGCCAAAAAATAAGCTAGTCCATTGGCCTTGAGCAGGGAAGCGCTGAAATGGTTTCCCAGTCGGTCCTGCCATAAACGAGTCCCGTCTTTGGTGTGAAAACAATTGGCGGTTCCGCGATCGTCTGCCACCAACAAAAAGTTGTCGATCACCACCGGTGAAGGGACATAGCATCTGACATTGGTAACGTGCCATTTGACGTGGCTCTCACTGACGTCGCCTGAACCACGGGGATCGATGCCCATCACGTGGTACGTGGGGAACCCTGCACATACAAAAAACAAACTTCCGTCAAACACCATGGAAGCGACAAACTGTTCGGTCGGGCCTTCGACAATCCAACGGACCTGACCTGTATCCGGGTTTAGGCTCACGACCCGTTTCGAACCTGAGACGACCAGATGCTGTTGGCCGTCGATGGTTCGCAAAATGGGAGTTGCATAACTGCGGATTCCGTGTTTTCGTTCCGTTTTCCAGACGGTTTCACCCGTTTGGTTGTTAAGTGCCAGAATGTAGGACTTGCCGTCATGATCGCCATTGAGAATCACCAGGTCCTTATAGAGCACCGGACAGGTGCTAAATCCGTGAGCGCTGATGAATTCCCCGGGTTTTACCAGCCACTGAAGATTTCCCTTAAAATCGTAGGCTGCGGCTACCATCTTTCCGGGATAGATTTGTCGCGTACTGCCTACATTGGGAGCAGGGATTTCCCGGTCTTCGGCTTCAAAGAACGTCACGTAGACCTGTTTCCCATCGGTCGCCGGCGTGCTGGATGCAAAGCTGTTTAAGGAGTGTTTCTTTTCGAGGCGGGATTTCAGCACCTCACGGTTCCAGAGAATTTTTCCGGTTTTCCGGTCCAGAGCGATCAACTGTCGCGACTGCAACTCAACATTACAGGTTGCAATGAACACATGATCGTCCCAGATAATTGGGGATGCGTGACCTGTACCAGGCAGGGCGGTTTTCCAGAGTATATTCTTTCCGGTAGCCGCGTCCCATTGCATGGGCAGCGATTGAGACGTACTGCTACCGTCGCCGCGCGGACCGCGCCATCCGGGCCAATTTTCGGCGGAAGCTGCCAGGGGAACACAGGTTATCAGGATCACACTAAACAGACGGTAAACAGGGCACATAGGAAACATCCAAAAAAAGAATGAGCTGGCTTGGGTTAATCGTTCGTGTCGATGGATCATTTTAACACAAATACGGGAACCGTAACAAAGCGGGGGATCCCAGCGGCGTGCTGCTAGAGCTGCCGAATGGGTTCCGCGCGTGACAGTGTGTCCTGAATTGCCTGTGGAATCTCCGGCAGTAGTCGTACTTCTCCGGGGTCCACCAGTGTATGCAGGATGGTTGATGTAAGTTGGGCTGTGGTGACCGGTTCACTGATGGGTTTCCCGCCGGTTTTGTCCGACTGACCGATGACCTGCCCCATGTTCAGTCCGCCGCCCGCCAGCAGCAGTGGGCAAATGCCCCCCCAGTGATCACGGCCTGCTTTATTATTGATGCGTGGCGTCCGCCCAAATTCACCGGTAATGACCAGCAGCACATCGTCCGACATGCCCCGCTGCTGCAGATCTTCAAGAAATGCCGTCACGGCCTTATCGACGGCCCCTCCCAGACAGGGGATGCCGTCGTCGACACCAAACCGATTACCGTGTAAATCCCATCCGGTGCTGGTGACCGTAACAAATCCGCATCCGGCCTCGACCATGCGTCGCGCCAACAACATCTGACGCCCAAGGAAGACCGGTGTTTGGTTTTCAAAACCTGCTTTATTGGGTTTCTTTTTAAAAACGGATGAAGGGATTTCAAATTCATGAGTATCGTACCGGTCCAGCGTGGCGGGAGATTCATCGGTCAGGTCAAATGAACGCGCGACACCTTTCAGTAACACATCAAAGGCCTGCTGTGTAAACTGGTCGGCGCCTTCCAGAGTTTGCTGGTTATGGAGATTCCGTTTCAGCGTATCTAACTGCCGCAATAATGCGCGACGATCATCGAAGCGGGGGGACGCAATTCCCAGCGTCATGTCCGACTGTAAATTGCCAGCGCCACTAGGGTCAAATGGTCCCCAGTTTGAGCCCAGTTGATTGACCGGATTCAGTCGTGCCGTATAGTCCGGGCTCCCGACAAAATCAGCCCCGGCCGCACGGGGACCCAACATGACATTATTGGGAATCCCGGTGGTGGGATTGATCGTCCCGGCGATTCGCGAATACAGATTGGCGAGATGGGCCTTGGTGGGATTTCCCCCGGCGGCCATATAGGCCGTTGCTGTTCCGTGGGAGGTCATTCCGTTACGAAAGCAGCGGACTATGGCTAGTTTGTCAGCATGTTTGGCCAGGCCGGTAAAATGGCTTCCGAAAGTCACCCCGGCGAGCGATGTTTGTGTTTCGCCAAACATGGCGCGATAACCACGGGGCGCATCCATTTTTGGATCAAAGGTTTCATGTTGCGGCGGGCCGCCGCCGAGAAAAAGCAGCACCACGGATTTATTGCGAATCAGCGAGGGCGCCATGGAACGGGCCCGCAACAGATCCGTCAGCGCCCATGAACCCAGACCCAGCGTACCGGCAGTTAAAAAACTACGCCGACTATGTTTCGAGGGACGGATGGAAAGCATGATCGGTCTCTAAAGAAGTTCGGCAATGGGTGGATGGTCCGTCACATAGTGAGGGCGTCCGGTCAGATCCGGTACGGTCGCGGTGTTGGGATTGATACCCATCTTGTGATATAAGGTGGCAATCACCTCACCGAAATGTGTCGGACGATCTTTGGGTAATGCCGCGTGTTTATCGGTAGCCCCCAGGACCTGTCCGGTGGATAATCCGCCCCCGGCCAGCAGTCCGCCCCCCACCTGCGGCCAATGATCGCGGCCGGCATTTTTGTTAATTTGAGGAGTCCGGCCAAATTCTCCCCAGGCCACGACCGAAACATCGTCGGACAGACCCCGGTCATGGAGATCCTGAATCAATGCAGCCAGTGCCTGATCAAAATAGGGAAGGTGGGTGTTTTTTGCCTCGGAAAAATTATTGCTATGAAAATCCCAACGACCGAAATTTAGCGTGACGACCCGACAGCCCGCCTCCACGAGTCGGCGGGCGAGGAGAAAGTGTTGGTTGTTGCGGGGTGCACCATCGCCGTATCGGGCCTCATGCCCCGTGCCGTAACGTGCAACGACTGCCGGATCTTCCTGACTTAGATCCAGAGCGTTGGCTAACTTGCTTGAGGTAAGGATTCCCAGGGCTTGCGCCGTAATGTCATCCACCTGTTCGTAAACACGATTGGAATCCGCTTTGCGACGGAATTGGTCAAACTGTTGTAACAGCTCGGTGCGCGTTCCGATTCGGTCCTGGTTACCCTCGTTGAGTCGCATATCCTTTTCGGCAGGGCCTGAGGGACGAAACGCCGCATGGGATATGCCCAAAAATCCAGGCAGTCCCGGAGAGCCATAGGGAGGGTGTCCTGCATTGGGGGCTAAACCAACGAATGCCGGGACATCCGGACTTGACGGCCCGCGAAGCTTGGAAACCGTGGCACCCACCGATGGCCAACCTCCGGTCGGCTCATTGGGTTTAGGACGCCCCGTATAGCAAATGTAGGAATCATGCGAACCGTTCGGTGAACCGACCACGGCGCGCAACGGTATGCACTTGTCCATGATTCGGGACAAATGGGGCATGTGCTCACATATTTGGATACCCGGGACATTGGTGGATACCGGTTGGAATTCACCGCGGATATTGTCCGGCGCATCGGGTTTCAGGTCATACATGTCCTGATGCGGTGGAGCCCCCACCAGATAGATCATAATGATGGCTTTGTTGGATCCGCGAATGCCCGCCTGCGACTCCAGCTGCAACAACTGATGGAGCGTTAAGCCACCCATCCCCAGGGCACCTACCTGAAGAAAACCACGACGTGTGATTCCGTTGCACAGCTTGATTGATTGGGAGCCTATTTGGAGCATAATCTTCCCTGTGGTTTATGATGGATAAGGGGATTCTAACTTCTCTAAATTATATCGGCCATGAACCAAAAGTTGAAACAGGAATGTTTCCTTTGAGCCGGCCAGGAAGGCAGAAAAACGCAAAATCTGGCCCTATCCCGGCCATTATGGGGGGGTATTCCGTAAAGTACCTCATCCAATTCGGGGTGAGGTTTTCCGGGAGATCATGACGGTATAGGATCCAGGGCGAGTTAAATTCAACAGGGCGGTTTCGGATCAGGCAATGATTTGTTTAATCGGAGCGACGTGTTCCACACCAACGAGTCGTTGATCCAGGCCATCAAAGAAATAGGAGAGTCGATTCGGATCGAAACCCAGTTGGTTTAATATGGTCGCAAGGAAGTCACGCACATGGAACCGGTCCTCCACAGCACGGCTGCCCAATTCATCGGTCGTGCCCACACTGACACCTCCCTTGATCCCGCCGCCGGCCATCCACATGGTAAACCCATAACTGTTATGGTCACGCCCTGTCCCTTTGGCATATTCGGCGGTAGGCTGTCTGCCAAATTCGCCACCCCAAACAATAAGTGTATCTTTTAACATGTCCCGTTGTTTTAAGTCTTTAAGCAATCCGGCGATCGGCTTGTCGGTTTCCCCGGCGTGTAAATCATGATTGACCTTCAGGTCCCCGTGAGCGTCCCAGTTGGCGTCATTGTGATTACCGCCCGAATAAATCTGGATGAACCGCACTCCCCGTTCAACAAGACGTCGGGCGAGCAGACACTGCCGGCCGAAATCTTTGGTTCGGGGTTCGTTCAATCCGTATAGATTGTGCGTGGCCTCGGTCTCCTGCTGCAGATCGGTTGCTTCGGGAGCGGCGCTCTGCATTCGGAAAGCCAGTTCGTAGTTTGCAATGCGGGCGGCAAGTTGGGAATTGGCGACCCGCTGTTTCTGATGATCCTCGTTATAGGCTTTGATCGTACGTAGAATTTGCTGCTGGACTTCCTGACTCATCCCGGTTGGCGGCTCAAGGTTAAGGATGGGTGTGCCCTGACTGCGCATGATCGTCGCCTGATAGCTTGCGGGCATGTATCCACAACTCCAGTTTTTGGCGCCGGAAATGGGTCCCCCGCGCGGGTCCAGCATGACGACAAATCCGGGTAGGTTTTGGTTTTCGCTTCCCAAACCATACGTTACCCAGGAACCAAGGCACGGACTTCCGCTGAGAATGCGTCCGCTGTTCATCATTAGCATCGCGGATCCGTGAATCGGCGAGTCGGCGGTCATGGAATGCAGGAAGGCGATGTCATCGACCATTTCAGCGGTGTGAGGAAAGAGGCTGGAGACCCACTTTCCACATTCACCATACTGTTTGAAATCCCAGCGGGGCTCAACAATGCGACCCTGATTTTTGTGGCCACCGCGTCCGAAGGTCTTGACATCGATCGTTTTATTGTCCATTCCCTTCATGTTTGGCTTGTAATCAAAAGTATCGATATGGCTGGGTCCGCCGTACATATAGAGGAAGATGACCGATTTTGCCTTCGGGGCGAAATGGGGTTTTTTGGGAGCCAGAGGGTTTTCCCATTTGGTCTGGCCATCGGCGGCGACGAGTTGATGATCTAAAAACCCATCATCGCTGAGCATGGCAGCCAGACTGGTGGCGGTAAAACCCGCACCCGTCTGCCAGATGAATTCTCGTCGTGTACGCCCGCAAAAATTTTTAGTCATGATAAAGATCCCGCCCTGAAGCGACTGGAAAAGGACAATGAAACAGGTTGATTAATCCACGTAAAGGAATTCGTTGAGGTTATAACTGACAAGGCAAAAATAGCGTAATGCGTCGGCTTCCGTTACACCCATTTGAATGAGTTGATCGATCAGTTCGACGCCACGGGCGACCTCTTCGTCGGTTGCCCTCCGCTGGGTGACCTGCTGGAGCGCGTATCGCACCTGGCCGGCCAGATTGTCGGGGGACTGTTTTCCCAGAAACTCCGCAAAGATGGCGGCCTGTCGATTGGTGAAGTCGCTGTTGAGTAAATTCAGTGATTGGGTTGGTTGAGTTGTGGTGAATCGGACCGGACAGGAAGAATCTACATCGGCGAAGTCAAAGTCGGCCATTAATGGCAACACAAGTGATCGTTTGACAAAGATGTAAACGGCGCGTCGAGCGCGCTGTTCCTCGCTGGATGAACCCCAGCCGGCCCCAGGTCGTGATTGGCCGTGAAGGACCTCAGGTGCAATAATCGGATAAAAACTCGGCCCGCCCATTTCCAGATTTAACGATTGATTTGCCGCCAGAATGGAATCCCGCAGTTCTTCGCTGGATAGCCGTCGGGGATTGAATCGCCACATCCATTGATTGGTAGGGTCTTTAGCTTCCCCGATTTTACTGGTCTGCGAGCTCATTTGATACGTGGCTGAGAGCATGATGAGTTTATGCATGCGTTTGAGTTTCCAGTCACCATCCATCAGTTCGTTGGCCAGATAATCAAGCAGTTCCGGATGGGAGGGCGCCAGACCTCCTGCGCCGAAGTTGTTTGAGGTTGCAATGATCCCATTACCAAAATGATGTTGCCACAGCCGATTCGCCATGACGCGGGCCGTCAGGGGATTCTGTTTGCTGGTAATCCACTGAGCAAGTGCCGTTCTGCGACCACTGCTCTTGCCATGGACAGAAGGATGGATGTCGGGATCAGGGGGGGATAGAACCGACGGAAAACCCGGTTGAACCTTTTCCGATTCGACATTGGCATTGCCACGCACCAGGACAAATGTTTCGCGGGGCTGCGGCCCAATTTCCTTGATGACAAGCGTCTTCGCAAGTTCGGCCGGACGTTCATTTAGAATCGTCGTGCGGCGTTGGACAGACATGGCATATTTTTCTACCAGTTGCTTGGAGAGTCCTTTGCCAATATATTTCCGAGCAAGATCGACACGGACACCAATGGCTTTGAAATCTTCCTTTTCCGGCGCCGACATGAGTCCCTGCAGTCGGTTGTTCACGTTATTGATCGTACGATCCAATTCACCAAGTTCTTTGTCAAGTTGCTGTCGCATTTGTGACTGCATTGCCTGATCTGCATTGACGGCGATCGGTCCGATGGAAGCCGATTCAACCGTATCATGGCCCCGCACACCATACCGCCGAAAACCGGAGAAGAATGCCAGAAATCGGTAGTAGTCCTTTTGAGAGATCGGATCGAGTTTGTGGTCGTGGCAGCGTGCGCAGTTGATGGTAAGGCCGAGGAATACCTGGGACGTCGTGAGAAGGATGTCGTCCAGATCGTCATAAAGCGCCTGCTTTTGACTTACCGGTTCATCGTCCCAAATGCCCAGACGATAGTATCCTGTAGCCGTGATCGAATCCGCGGTAAGTGTCTCGAATTCGTCTCCGGCTAACTGTTCTTTGATGAATAGATCGTAAGGTTTATCTTCGTTAAAACTTCGAATCACGTAGTCGCGGTATCGCCATGCAAAAGGCTTGGTGCCATCACGCTCATAACTGTTTGTTTCAGCGTAGCGAACCAAATCCAGCCAATGACGCCCCCACTTTTCTCCGTACTGCGGCGATTTAAGCAACCGGTCGATCAGGTTTTCATAGGCGGCGGGGTCGGTGTCCTGAACAAACTCGTCGACGACCTCAACCGCGGGTGGCAGGCCTGTTAGATCATAGTATGCTCGTCGAATGAGATGGGCCCGTTCCGCCGGCCCGTTTGGATTGATTTTGGCCTTTTCCAAACGTGACAAAATATAATGGTCAATACCGTTGGCCGGCCATTTCTTGTTCTTAACGGAAGGGGGGGTGGACGGTGGCACCGGTTGGTGCTGCCATAATGATTTGGTTTCGTCATTAATCTCAGTGTTATATTTACTCTTGGGTGCAACGGGTCGTTCCGTTTCACGATCCGGTGGGATACGCATACCGGCAGTAATCCATTTGAGGACAATGTCGATCTGAGATTGGGGTAATTTCCCCTTCGGGGGCATTTCCATGTCCTGATAGAGCATTGCCTGGACGATGAGGCTGTCCATCGGATTTTCCAGATCGACAGCGGGCCCCGTTTCACCACCTTTGAGAATGTCCTGGCGGTTGCCGAGATATAAATCGCCTTTCACACTGGAGCCGGGGCCGTGACAACCAAAACAGTTATTGACCAGGATGGGAGCAACCTGATCAATATAGAATTTGACTTGTTCAGCATTCAGGGTCGGTTGGGATTCCTGCGCCGGCAGAGTGGAGCTGGCCAAAAATATTACTACGAGGATTATGATTCGTTGACGTAACATGGTGTGTTTTGACAGTCGTTTTAAGGGTGGCTTGTAGTCGTAGCGTTAGTCTACATAAATTTCATATAGATATAAATACCTGCGGATATGCGTTGATAACGCATGAAAAGTCCGGAAGTACTCAGAAGAAGTCCCGTTCGATTGATACTTTTACCTATTTACTCCCGTCGTTAGAGAAGCTGGACGGATAAAGTTCGTCATCAACTGAAATAAGTGAACAACAGGTATTTTGGTTGACAAACACGGTTTCCTAATATGATAACAGGTAGTCTTTTCGATGGTACGAGAATCTGCACACCTATCCGAGTGCGACGGATATGCAGGTTTATGATCACATGATTTAGAGAAGGGCTTCGTAATGGAAAAGTCTGACGAATATTTGCGGTTCATTCGTGACCAGGCACAACGCTTAGCGCAACAACACAAGTATCCGGAATCCAGACAACAATGGGAATCCATTGCAAAGACGACACGCAAAAAACTATGGCAAAGTCTAGGAGGCCCGTCTGACGACCAGGTCGATTTGGCGGTGGAAACGCATGGGAAGATCGATCGTGACAACTTTACGATTGAGAAAATCACCATTCAGACACTGCGGGACGTGCGCATGGGGTGTAATCTCTATGTGCCAAGCGGATCCGGACCGTTTCCCGCCGTGTTATGCGTTCATGGTCACTGGAAGGGCGCCAAGCAGGATCCCACGGTTCAGGCACGTTGTATCGGACTTGCAAAACTAGGGTTCATTGCGATGGCGGTGGATGCCCTGGGGGCGGGCGAGCGTGGCATTCATCCTGAATTGGGTGAATATCACGGCGAGATGACGGCGGCAACGCTTTGGCCCAGCGGTCGATTACTTGCAGGTCTCCAAGTTATCGAAAACATGCGGTGTGTGGACTATCTACAGTCACGTCGCGATGTCGCGTCGGAACATATTGGAATCACCGGTACCAGCGGGGGCGGCAACCAGACGCTTTATGCGGGTGCTCTTGAACCCCGATTTAAGGCGGTGGTTCCCGTTTGCAGCGTGGGAAATTACCAGGCCTACCTGGGCGCGGCGTGTTGCATGTGTGAGATGATTCCCGGTGCGCTAACCTATATGGAACAATGGCAGGTGCTGGGGTTGTCTGCGCCCCGGGCGCTGATGGTGATTAATGCGACTCAGGACGCAGTTCAGTTCTCGATTGCCGAGGCCATCAAGAGCATGCGTGGTGCGAAAGTTGTATTTGACCAATATGATGCGGGTGACCGAATACGTCATGTTCATGTGGAATCAAGGCACGATTACAACCAGCCTATGCGGGAGGCGATGTACGGCTGGGTTACCAAGCACCTTAAAAATGAGGGAGACAGCCAGCCCATTGCAGAGCCGCCCATCGAGACGATCGATCCAGATGAACTCCGATGCTTTGCGGCAGACAAACGACCCCAGGACTATCTCACGATACCGCATTTGGCAAATCGTTTTAATCAATCCCTTACCACGCGACACGCCCTACCGAAACATCGGGAACACTGGGAAGCCGATCATGAGTTTCGATTGGGATATCTAAAACGCATCACCAAATTACCAGTCGCACCGGTTGGCAAGCGTATTGTTGGAGGAGCAGCAAAACCATGGGCCGAACAAATTTCCTCGGAAGATGGAATTCACATTGATCTGCAATGGAAACATGGCGACGGAAAAGAACTACTTCTGGTAATTTCTGCGGACGGTACGGGGTTACAGCCGGCGGAATCCGAGGCAGTGGAGCAAGCGAAGCTGGATCAGGTGAATTTGACGCTAAGAGCCATGGGGCCGTATGAACCTGTAAAAAATCAAATAGGAAATGCGGTGGATCATAATGCGGCCCAGTGGGGGATGTGGATTGGTCGACCGTTGGCCACTCAGTGGGTGGAGGATATCAGGCAGACGCTCAATTATGTGTCGCAAGTCTATGAAGCAAAACCCAGGATTACGCTGGTTTGTCTGGGAGGTATGAATCTGGCGGGATTGATGGCGGCTGCCGTCGACCAGCGAATTGACCGTCTGGTCAGTCTCGGGGGTCCCAGCACGCTTATGTCTGATGAACGCTATGCCCAGGGGAGCGTGGGGAACCTGGTGCCGGGCATGCTGAGTCAGTTTGGGGATATTGGGCACCTGTGTGCCATGCTGGCCCCGCGTCCGTTGTTGATTTGTGATCCCGGGCTCATGACGGATAAGGCGCCGCAACGGACGTCGTTAGCCGCCACATTTCGTTATCCGGCGATGGTTTATAAACTTCTGGGAAAGCTGGAAAACTTTAGGGTTGTACTGGAAAACGGGCGAAATCAGTGGTTGTCGATTTTGTTAGATGAACCGAAATAGTGTCCATTGCAATATGCTGGATTGGCCTGACCTGATAAACTGCACGTTAACCACAAGGATTGGAATCCTATGAATCCGTTGCCATGCAAACCGAGAGAGCCTAATCGCAGAGATGTATTGCGGATAGGCGGGTTGGCTGGAGCACAATTGGGGCTGGCCGGTCTCTTTCAGACGCAGGCGCAGGGCAGGGCCGAGGGTACTTTTGGGCGTGCCAAACGAGTCATCATGTTGTTCCTGCATGGCGGCCATCCGCAGCAGGAAACATTTGACCCCAAGCCGGCTGGGCCCGGCGATGTGCGTGGTGAGTTTGGCGCGATTTCGACCAAGATCCCGGGCATTCAGTTTTCAGAACTGTTACCCCGGTGTGCGGCGATCGCTGAAAAAATCGCCGTGATTCGCAGTGTGTCCCACGGGAATTCCAATCATGTTCAGGCCTGTCTGCCTGCACAGACCGGACATAAACACCCGGAGTCGGTGCAAAAAATGGGTGACTTTCCACCCTCAGAATCGGATTTTCCGCCGGTAGGGGCCGTTTTAGATCATTTACGGTCGTCGGGTTCTCAGCTGCCGGGGTGGGTCCGCGTGGGGCCACTGATGCGGCGCGGCAATGGAACCACGCTGCACGGCCAGACGCCCGGGTTCCTGGGCAGGAACCATAGCAGCTTTGCAGTGGATCAATCACTTCGAGCCGATGATGTCGAAATCGAAGCCTTAAAATCGCCGGCCGGTTTGGATTCGGTACGATTGTATCAGCGTTTTAACCTTAGACAACAATTCAACGCTTTGCGGTCCAATCTGGATACGCTGGCGACAAATCAGACACTGGACCCCTACCTTGAAAAAGCGGTTACGTTGTTAGCCAGCCCTGCGACTCAGCGTGCCTTTGATGTTGCCAAAGAGCCAAAAAAGGTTCGGGAACGTTATGGGGATACCGAGTTTGGGCAACGCTGTCTGTTAGCACGGCGGCTTGTGGAATCCGGCGTCCCCATGGTGAACGTCAGTTATTGTCACACCCCCTCAGGCTCGTGGGATACCCATAACAATCATTTTAACCGCATGAAAGATAAACTGGCTCCGGATTTGGACCGTGCTTTCACAGCGCTGGTTTTGGATTTGGAAGCGCGGGGCATGTTGAATGACACGTTGGTGGTTGTCAATGCTGAGTTTGGAAGGACACCGGTGATCAATACAAAACAGGGAAGGGATCACTGGCCGTTTGTCTATTCTTTGGCCTTTGCGGGTGCCGGGTTGCAAGCGGGTGCGGTTTTCGGTGAATCAGATGCTTCGGCGGCATATCCGCTAAATCATCCCCGTGGTCCAGCCGACGTCGCCACGACCATATACCATTTGCTGGGCGTTCCTGCTGAAACTGTTATATATGATCAGGCAGATCGTCCGCATCAACTGATGGTGGGTCGAGCCATCACTGAATTGCTGGCGTGATCAGATTTTCCGGCGCTGGCTACTAAGGAAGGCTTCTGGAAAGGCCGGCAGTCAGGGTCAATACAGCAAGGTTTACCGTAACCAATGGGGGTCAATTCCGTGGGCCTAATGCGAGGTAACAAAGGTTTTGCCAGCTTGAATATCCTTCAGGCATTTGGCGCGGCCAATGATAACATCTTTAAACAGTTTGTGATCATGTCGGTCGTCAGCGCAGGGATTTGGAATCATCACTTTGGTGAAGGTGGAACGGTCTATGTTTCGCTGATCTTCTCGTTGCCGTTTATTTTTCTGGCTGGGTTTGCCGGACAGTTTTCGGATAAATACAGCAAGCGAAAAGTAGTGCTGGTCGTAAAGATCTGGGAAGTCATGCTGGCGCTGTTTTGTGTGGTCGCTTTGTACTTTGGTTCATTTCCATTAGCTCTTTTTTGTGTCGTGTTGCTGGGTATCCAAAGTACGTTGTTTTCACCGACAAAACTGGGGATCATTCCCGAGTTGGTTGAAAATCATCAAATTACCAATGCCAACGGTATTCTGGGGATGGTGAGTAATATATCCATTGTACTGGGTAGCGCCGTTGGAGGTTTTTTCTCGGACCACTATAAGGCGACTTGTGTTGGTCGGGATCTTATTGACGCACAGATGTCTGCGGCGAATCTGGAAAAACTGCTGGCAAGTGTATCTGAGCCGCATTCCACGGTTACCTGGATGTTGGTACCGGGAGTCTGTATGTTGATTCTGGCTATGGTGGGTCTTTGGTGTGCGATGCGTCTTCCGAAGTTGTCTCCGAAGAGTCCGGACATGAAGATTCGTTTTGGCTTTTATGGATTTTTCGGCATTAACTTCGATATGATGCGGCAGGCAGCAGGGACGCCCTTGTTGGCGGTGACCGGTGCCTTTGCCGTATTTTTTATTATTCCGGGCGTGGCTTTGTTGAATATGGCAGAGTACGGCGAGTACCTGAAAGTAAGTGATTTTCTTGCATCCGCACAGGGTGCATTTCTTGCGGTTTCCATTGGGATTGGCGGTGTCGTGGTAGGGCAACTCAGTAAGCACCGCGTACGTCCGCGTTTCATTTTAATTGGAGCGGTCGGTATGACGGTCGGATTTACCATGTTGGCTTTTATACCCAGGAGCTACGTACTGACGGTAGCGGTGTTGTCACTCAGCGGCTTTTTCGCGGGATTTTATATGATTCCTCTTCAGGCACTGTTGCAGGTTCTCACAACCGAGGAGAACCGCGGTCGTTTTATCGGGATGAACACGGTAACGACGATGATCGGTTTTGTGTTCGGCAATTATCTGCTTAGGTTGGGACTGGTGACCTTCGGGTGGGAACCGCCTAAGATCTATCTGATTTGTGCGGCGGTTGGGGCGATTATGTTTTTCCCGTTATGGCTGCGCTGGATTCCATGGTTTGAGCGTGCTGTTGTTGCTAAGCAGGCAGGTGTCGACGTAAGCGACATGCCGTTTCGTGAAGCCGGTAATTAATGTTCCGTCGTGATTTGAGGCTATTGAAAATCGCGTAACCGAAATTTCTCATCAAGTGGAAAGATTCATCGATAAATGTTACGGTGTGAGGGTGCAGTCCAGTAGGTTCATGGCATCGTGTTGGGAGTATTCTAATGAATGAAGAAATTCAGGATGACACATCGGCAGACAACCCGTACGAGCAACCGTCTGTACAAGATGCGGCGGCGGCTGGCGTTGACTATACCGATGCTGTGTATCACCAGAATGAGTATGTGATTCGAAGGAAAGTATTCAAGATTTTTGGTGCTGCATTTCACATCTACGATAACGCGGGTAACCTGGCTTTCTATTCAAAGCAAAAAGCATTCAAGCTGAAGGAGGATATCCGTATTTATGGCGATGAAGCGATGACCAGCGAGTTGCTGATTATCAAGGCCCGCGGCGTTATCGACCTTGGGATGACCTACGACGTAATCGATTCCACTACGGGAACCGCCATAGGAGCGTTGAAACGAAAGGGTCTCAAATCAATTATTCGGGATGAATGGTTGATTTTGGACGCGAATGATCAGGAAATGGGAATGATTCAGGAGGACAGCGGAGGCCTGGCACTACTGCGGCGATTTGGATGGACCAGTTGGCTGGTGTGTTTGATCGCGCCTCAGGTGTTTAATGGCTTTGTCGGAGATGTTCCCGTGTTCCAATTTACACAAAATCGAAATCCCTTTATCCAAAAGGTGAATCTGGATTACGGACCCGACGTCAACAAGGTACTGGACCGTCGGTTAGGGATTGCCGCTGCGGCACTCATTATTGCCATTGAAGGTCGACAGAATTAGCGGGTATAGGGTAACGGCTTGTGAAACAGTTTGTCGTGCAGTGTGGGAAATGTCATCATCCAATGACCTTCCCCGTTTCAAAACAGGGTGCCCACATCAACTGCCCTGAATGTGGACATCTGCAAAGAGTTGGTCGGGCGAAAGATGTGGCTCTTTTTTGGGGAGGCACACTTGGATGTTACGGCATCCTTGCGATACCTTTAGCGGTGGGCGTGGTATGGGGGGTGGTTGTTTCTAATCCCGTTGTCTGGATTAGTTCAGCAGTACTGTTGTTAGTGGTAACTGTGGTGTTACTGATTGTGCTCGCCGCTAGTTGACGTTAACGCTGTCGTCAGCACTAAACGAAAAGATGCGTGCAATTTAAGCTAGGATGTGTCACAATCAGTGTACTATGCGCAGGATGAGTTTGAATTTAGATGGGGAATGTTAAATGAAAAGACGAGGATTTACACTGATCGAACTATTAGTTGTGATTGCCATCATTGGCATTTTGGTCGCGCTGTTGCTACCGGCGGTTTCAGCAGCACGTGAAGCAGCGCGGAAAATGTCATGCAGCAATAACTTAAAGCAAATTGGTTTAGCGATTCGGACATATCACAATACATACGGTCAACTTCCCACCAACGGTTACTATCAATGGACAAGACAGTCAGCCAATCCGTATACATGGCATGGCTCAAGCCGAGGGTCGGTTTTGACAAAGCTACTGCCGTTTCTAGAACTGGATCCGCTTTATAGTCAGCTTAATCAAGAAATGGCGGGCACACGAAGGAGCAACCCATACAATGGGTGGTCTTTATTTGAGACTACGGCAGGGCCCAGTGGTAAGTGGGTGCGGTCCGAAGTGATTCCGGTGTTTATTTGCCCCTCGGCCAACATCGATCCTTATATTGATGGCACGAATCCAGACGTGGATCGCGCAATTACTACGTACGGATATTCGATCGGTGCACAAAGCATGTTACCCAACCATCGTAATATGTGCCTGGAATATCCGGGCAACATATTCGGTACGGGACCCAATGCGCGCGCGGACCAAGGTCGCGGCTACACAACCAGCGGTGTTTTTGCCAATGGGCAATGGTCGGCACGTTTTCGCGATGTGCCGGATGGTGAGAGTCAGGTGATCGCGTTTGGCGAAATGTTGCCAAACAAGAATCGTGATCACTCTCGCCACGGGTGGATGTATTTTAATGCTCTTAAAACGGCGACGACTGGTCCAATCAATTACCCCGTAATTGGCATGGGGGAACCTGGCTTTCCGGGGCCACATGGATGCTCCTTCTGGAACAATTGGAACACCGATTGCGGTTTTAAATCA
>JAYZPA010000238.1:0-9841 GCA_036150515.1 Planctomycetota bacterium | reverse complement strand
GGAATTTGAGTGTGGCGTCCGCGGATTGATCCTAAGACGTAATTTTATCACATGATATCTTTCCAACAAAGATATCCCAACAGGCTTGTAAACAACTTGAATTCGCAAGTTAAAGACGGTTGAGGAGGAAATGTCAGGAGGTTGTATTGTACAATGGGAAACGGTGTAAGGGTTCTGAAGATCGTGTTTGAATCAGGTGGCGGCAGAAAGTTGAAACTATGGAAGATGAAAAGAATGTAGACGAAACCCCGGTGATGCCCATCTCTTTTGATCCTAAGGCTGTGAAGCCGGTTTCCCGGGAGGAATTACTTCCCTCCAATCGCGGCGGGCTCATTCTTTGTCTGGGGATTGTTGGGGTTTCCGTTTGTTGTCTTGGAATCATTCTTGGCCCGATTGCCACGATAATGGCGCGTTCTGATTTAAAACGGATAAAAAATAAGGAGATGAGCGACAGCGGCCGGCTGGCGGTTGTCATCGGTCAAATTCTTGGAATCCTGTCGACCCTGCTTGGAATCGCAGGAATCGTTTTGGCTGTGCTGGGCGGCTGGTGGGTTACCACCGTCCAGGTTGAAGAGTGGGAAAGGTGGAGCGACGACTCTTACTATGAAGTCCCGGCAGATGAGGGTTACTGGGACGACGCAGACGCAGATGCAGATGAGGGTTACTGGGAAGAGGAAGCCGAGATTCCAGAATGAAGGGGACCGTTTCCTGATTGCCCCGGATCCCCAGTGACCATGTCCGGTCGGCTTAATCTTTTGACGAGGGTTTACCCTGGGAACGATAGACCGGCTTGAGTCCCTGCTTCCAGGTCCTGCCCTGCAGGTCATGGCCAATCGATTTGAAGTGGGCGAACAGCTGATCCTGTAGCTGGTCGGCACGCTTCGCCTGTTGGTCGGCAAGGTTGCGTGACTCGCCCGGGTCGTCCGGCAGGTAGTAAAGCTCGCGGCTCTGCGATTCGAGCGTGTAGATCAATTTCCAGCCCTCGGGCGTAATGATGGCACGCTTGAAGGTGTAGTCCCGATAGTCCGTTTCGCAATAGATGTTTCGAGTGGCCGGGTCGCCCTGCATGGTGGGACTTAAACTAGTGCCCCTTAATTGCTTTTGGACGGCATCCGGGATCTGAATATCCAGCAGATCGAGGACGGTCGGCATGACGTCAATACTGCTAATCCTGTCCTCAATCATCTCGCCGGCGGTTTGGCCGGGGAGCTTGATGACCAGGGGAACGTGAATGAGCTCATCGTAGAGTGTGAAACCATGGTCGAAGCGGCGGTGTTCGTAGAATTCGGTTCCGTGATCTGAAGTTAGTACAAAAAGTGTTTTGTCAGTCAGACCGAGTTTTTCAAAGGCGGCCAGAAATTGTCCAAACTGTCTGTCCATGCGTTGGATCTTCTCGTCATAGACAGCACGCCAGAAGCGGACGTCAGCTTCGCGCAGCGTGAGTTGTCCCTTTTCCAGGCCTTCCTCCCGCAACAACTCCTGTTCCAGTTCGGAACCGGTATATTTTTTGTCGTAATCCGGGTCGACGAAGCGATAGTCGTATCCCGCCATTGGTGTGCGTTGCCCGTGTACATCGTAACCATGCAGGAAAAGGAAGAATTTCTTTTTCTGATTCGACTCAAGCCAGCGTATGGCCCGGGGGATGCTCTGTTCAATGCTGCCGAATTTACCCCGGGGATAGTAGTAGGTGTCAAATCCCTGCTCATAGCCAAAACCGCCACTCACGCCTGCGTTACCGGTGAAGCCACCGGTCGCATAGCCCTGGTCTTTCATGATTTCTGCCAGCGTTCGCAGTTTCGGGGATAGCTCCCTGAGGTTGGCCAGTTTCCTCTCCTGTTCGCTGTAAACCGCGTACTTGTTGGTCATGCGGTGTTCCGAGGGATAGACCCCGGTGAACCAGGTCATGGAGGCAGGAACCGTCCAAGAGGCAACCGACATGGCGTTGGTAAACGTGTATCCATCTTTGGCGACCCGGTCAAAAAACGGGGTTACCCTGCGGGGATAACCGTAACAGCCAACGTGGGCTGCCTGTAACGCATCGAAGCTGACCATGACCAGATTATAGTCCCGGTATTTCATGGCTGCCGGTTCATCCCCGTGACTTTCAACCCATGCCGGACCGAACCAGAGAAAACCGGTGACCACGGCAGTGTAAATCCAAAAGGTTGCCTTTACCATGGGTTGCTTCTTTCCGGGGGGTTGAACTAGCCGGTGGGTGGGTTAGGGTGTGCGGGCCACACGAAATCCCGCAAAGTACTTGCATTGTCCGCCCGTGAGGTAAAACCGACTGGCGGAGCGACAGTTTGCCTCACTGACCAGCCAGGAACCGCCTCGCAAGACGCGGTGCTGACCGAGTTTCGGACCGACTGGGTCCTCCGGGGGTGATTGGGCATAGTAGTCTTTGGCGTACCAGTCCCCGCACCATTCGGCCACGTTACCATGCATGTCATAGAGACCCCATAGATTTGGTCGGTAACTACCCACTTTTGTGGTTCGACCTACGGATCTGTCCTTGCCCCGTGTTCCGTAAGTGACAGTCCCTCGGAAGACGAAGTTCGCCTTTTTCCCCGCCAAATCGAACGCGAATCGCCCGGTGGAAGAGGCGCGGCAGGCATATTCCCATTCCGCTTCCGTTGGCAGGCGGTAGCCGTTGCCTCCTTCGACCGTCACCTCTGCCCGTTGGATGGAGTTTCCGTCGTACTGCAGATCCCCCATTTTATAATAGGGCGCGTACCCGTCCATGTTACTCAATCGATTACAAAAGGCGACCGCATCAAACCAGCTAACGCGCTCGACGGGAAATTGACCTGTGTCGTGTGTCCGCACTTTGTCTCTGCCGTCTGCGGAACTGTGGAAGTGACTGGGCGAGAATTCCATCACCTGTCGAAATTGCTGTTGCGTTACTTCGTACTTGCCCAGCAAAAATGGCTGGATGATTCGGACGCGATGGGGAAGCTCATCATCCTTACGGCCAGATTCTTTAGGAGGGGATCCCATGCTGAATGCACCAGCATCAATGATGGCCGTCCTGAGGCCCGTGGATTTGCTATGGCTGGCTGCGAGCATGATCCGGCGAATCACATGTCGGGCCCGGTAACGCAATTCCGCGGACGTGCTGGTGACGACTGCCTGACGAATGATGGGCAGTGCGTGTTCGCCGAACGCCACCAGTTGATTTGCTGCCGACTGCCGTTTCAGAAACTCACCGTCGCCAAGTTGTTTTGCCAGAGTCACCATGCGTTGCCTGTCTTCGCTGGATGGCAGCTCCGATGTCTGGGCGGTGACTCCTCCACAGAAGAAGGTGAGGCATGTTGTCAAAAGCAATAGGGAACGCATAACCCTTAATATACTGAACGATGGCAGGAGTGGCCATTTTTATTGGTGTGAATGCAGAGATATCTCTGAGTGAATGTTAGGGAGGGTATCGGTAGTATGGAAAACCAACTGACTTACCGTGTGCCATTGCCGGAGCTAATTCGGGACGTCAAAAAAACGTCCTGCTTTACAGGATTCGTCATCGGTTCCCCAATGAATTTTCTTGTCCAGCTTTGCGAGTCGGGGTACGTGTTTCGCACAGTGGATATACGCTTCTTCGACCGTCACCTGGACCCAGCGCTGGGGTACAGGCCCGTCCGAAGTCCGCAGGGCGGCCTGCACCGCTGCCGGCAAATCCTGTCGCTGTAGTAGCTGTTGGTTGTCAATCACAACGGCTTTTCCATTGACATGTAAACCGACGGTGGAATCCAGAAAATCAACGAACAATATTCCGAGATGCGGATTTTCTTGGATGTTCCCCAGGCTGGCGTGGACTCCGTTACCACGGTACTCGGGGTAGATTAATGTTTTACTGTCTAAAACGACTACAAAACCGGCAGGCCCGGCACGAAATGAACTGTCACACTCTCCTTTTGAGTCAGCGGTTGCCAGAAACATCATTTCCTGACGTTCGATCAATTTGACCATGGTTGAATTCAGATGGTCATGCATTTGAGTCTTGTAAAATTCGTGGGCGCGGTCCTCGGTTGCATATTGTTTTTGGAGCGTGTGTTCACCCTGGGATCCGGGAAGCATGAAACGGTACCTTTAATTCCTGTCGTGGTGTTCGGTGAGCATTCGCAAGGAATAGGGAACGAATTCGCAATCCCTTTGCCAATGACATCATTAAAATAAACGTAACCTTGTGATCTGCTTCATGACGTGCTTTCTGTATAAGGAGTTCTGAACGATCGAAGGTTCTCCATTTTTGCGATTGGTGACGATGATTTCAAGGCTTTCTTCAGGTCGTATTTATTACGCGCCGTGTCCTGGCCTGCTTTGGTTGCTAGCGATCAACCTGACCTCTAATCGTTTGGCCGCCATAGCGTCCATAGATGCCCGTGCCCCACGGGATATTTTTCGGTATCCGTATTGCTTTCAATTGTTCCCGCATTTTTCCGGTAATCGCTGACCTGGACAGCAGGACACCATCCTGATGGATTGCAAGTACATTCGCTTTTAAGGAGAATGCCAGCGTTGTTGGTCCTGTGGTCCATCGAACGGAGGCCGCAAGATTGCCGGGAGTCGTCAGTTGATATACATTGCCATAGGACTTCCATTTCGAGGGTGCCAAAAACGGGAATTTGTCCGGCTTCCACAGGTACGGTGCTTTGGCAGAGGTCGAAACATACAAATGCGGACCATTGACGACCAGACTCGTTACGCGCTGGCCCCACAGATTAACCACGTCATTTTCCCGATTTTCAAACTCATACGGATGGGTGATCTTGTCGGATAGAGCAGGGTGATCAAACATGCGCTGCCTGAAAATCCATTGCTTGCTGTCGGGATTGTAACGCCATAATTCGCCCCAGGGCCAAACGCCCACCATTAAATCTCCACCATAAATGATGGTCGTTTGCGCCTCCCTCGCATTTCTTGAGACTCCCGGTAATACCGGTGGCCAATCAGCCTGATCCCGAATCTGTTGACGGTCAAAACGGAATACACGGCCCGTGGGGTACTGGCCCATCAGCAAATGCTCGTAAAACCCAAGTGTGGAATAAAGCTGATAACTCTCTTCGATTTTGGGAGCAAGCACCATCTTCCATTGGTCGTTTTCGAATATGTAGAAACCACCAATATTCGAGCCGGTCACGATTTGTTGCCCTAGCTGTCCCCAGGCGAAGGTCGTTTCACCGACCACCGGTAGCCGCAGCGTTACGGCATTTGATAAGTTGACCTGTTTCTGGCCGGGTTGCCAGGGGCAGGCATAAAGTCGACTGAAGCCACCTTCGCCTTCCTCATAGATCCGGTAGGGTTTGCCATTGCGATGAACATGATAGAAACAGAGATAGCCGTTGGCATAAAAAAACAACTCATAACGCCCCACCTGCGGGGCGGCTAATATTTCATGATGGTTATAAGACACCGAACTGTCACCAAACACGAGTACGCCATTTCCGACACGCATCGTTTCATTCGTGCCGCCGGCACCACGAGCCGGGGTCCACGACTCGGACCTGCTGTCCCAAGACTTTAAACCGCCATAGGTGGAATAGACGACATCATCGCGGCCGAATAAATAGGCACCGGTCAGATCATCGCTGGGACGAGGTAATTCCTGCACGGTAAATTCACGTTTGCCGCTGGTGGGGCGTATGTAGAACTGGACGGAATGCCGATCGCCACGGTACCGGGTGTTGTACACGTTTTGGAAACCGGCGCCGATCACCATCGAACCGTCTTCACTTTCTATTTCAAACAATGAGCCAAAACTCTGGCCCACATCGCTTCCGCGATCCATTACCAGCGTTACCGTAAAGTCCTCAGCCGCAGCCAACCACGGCAGTGCAAGCAGCAGTAGACTGAAACGACAGACTGCACAAATTGTTTTCATAACGATAATCCTCGTTTCGAAAAGATTCCGAGTGGCTTGCGATTAGGCCGAGCCGGAAGGTGCCTGCAGGGACAAGGTTAAAACTTATGACAATAGGTTATACACTTTGGGTAGAGCGTTCGCACGCATTGGGGTACAACAACAGTAAACGCAGGAGGCGAAGGCCCTTCCCGGGTTTCCTTGACCAGAGGGGCGTGATTGCGTTTCGATTCACTTGCTGGAATCCCTCTGCCTCCGGGAGGGCACGGGTGAAATCGAAATTATTGGGATCCTATCGTTCGTAGAGGAACCACCAGACTGCCGATGAACGTCGATTTAAATCTTCCATGGCTCGCCCGACTTGTTGTTGGCCTGCTGCTGATGGTTGCGAGTCGCGGCAGCGCGGCAAAGCCTCCGAACATCTTACTTATTGTATCTGAGGACAATGGTCCGGAACTGGGATGCTATGGCACCCCCTATGTAAAAACACCCGTCCTGGACGGGCTGGCGGAGCGGGGTGTGCGTTTTGAGAATGCTTACGTTCCGCAGGCCGGCTGTAGTCAGTCGAGAGCCGCTTTGTTGACGGGCCTCTATCCCCATCAAAACGGCCAGATCGGGCTGGCAACATGGAAGTTCCGGATGTATCAAGCGGAGACACCTAATCTGGTTCGGCGGCTGAAACAAGCCGGCTACCGAACCGGAATCCTGGGGAAACTCCATGTCAATCCGGAAACGGCCTTCCCCTTTGATGTGAAGAAGATCCCTTCCGCCAATTTCAGCCGTGCAAATCTGGATAACTACGCGAAAGAGGCAGCGACTTTCTTTCAGGCGGCGGAAGCCCCCTTTTTCCTGAGCGTTAATTATCCCGACGCTCACCGGCCCTTGATTGCTATGACCGGCGGTTTGCCCGAGAACCCTCTTGTTGCGGACGATGTAAAACCACTCGCCTATTTTGGACTCGACACTCCTCAGCTGCGGGTTGAAACTGCGAACTACTACAACTGCCTGAGTCGGCTCGATTCACTTATCGGTGACCTCCTCGCAACACTGCAGGAATTGGGTAAGGCAGACGACACGCTGGTCATCTACCTTGGCGATCATGGTGCGGATCTGCTGCGAGGTAAACGGACGTCCTATGAAGGGGGGGTGAAAATCCCCATGATCGTTCACTGGCCCGGTGAGACAAAACCGGGGCATGTGGTGCGGGAACTTGTCACCACGCTCGACCTGATGCCAACCCTGTTAACGGTCGCTGGCGCGGATCCGGTGGAAAACCTCCCCGGATGGTCACTCAGGCCGCTGTTGAAGGGAAAGAGCCCGGTCTGGCGACGCTACCTCTTTACGGAGTATCACACCCATTCGGCGCACAACTATTATCCCCAGCGGACGGTGCGTGGCACGCGTTATAAGTTAGTGCAAAACCTCCTCCCGGGCCAGGAAAACCCAGGGTACAATTTTACGCTCCAGCGTTTTTTCCCCGAACTGCCGGAGGTAATTGATACGGCTCCCGCCCGTGTTCGTGATTCCTACCGGCGGATGAAGACCCCCGCAGCATTTGAGCTCTACGATCTGCATCAGGATCCGTACGAATTTAACGATCTGGTTTCAGACCCTCGCTATAAGGTGACTCTCGATACCCTGAAAAAAGAACTGGCCCGCTGGCGAAAGGAAACCCGGGATCCGTTACTGGATTCAGCCAGCCTGCAGCGTCTTAAATCCGAAATGGAGGCCTGTCAGGTGAACGGCAAACCGGATAAATCCCTGCTGCATCTGACCTATCCCGACTATTTCTTTGCCAAACCGTAAAGGGTCTCTTTATCCACGGTTCATGATGAGCGGTGTTGCATTAAAATCGCAGTATTCTGGCAATCCATGCCGCTGGTAATTCTCAGATCAGATTCCATCGAATGGTTGTCCCCGCGAGTCCTGAGATGGGAAGGATCGTGTTGAAACCTTCGCGGCATTATTTGGCGGCATCGAAGATTTAAATGGGGTTGGATTGTTCCCGATCTACAGTTAATATTCAGTGGGTACTGTGACTTGAGCCTCGTATTGGATAAGCCGATATGTATTTTCAGGTTCCAACGGTCCTGCCGAAACACGCTAATACAGCCAAGGGAGATAAGAAGAAGATGATGCGGAAAAACATACAAACACCACTGCCAGGCATACCCGTTTGGTTGTTTTGCATTACGGTATTGATGGTTTCTAACCTGAGTCTGATCGCGCAGGATGATTGGAATCAGTGGAGGGGTCCGAATAGGACGGGAGTCGTCAAAGGTTTACAACTACCGCAAAAGCTCTCTGCCGATACATTACAGACCGTTTGGACAACCGATCATGGACCGAGTTATTCCGGCCCGATTGTTGCTGATGGCATGGTTTTTACAACAGAGACACGAGATCGGAAACATGAGGTCGTGACGGCCTATAAAATGGATACGGGTAAGTCTTTATGGCAGACAAGATGGGAAGGTGCCATGGCGGTTCCCTTTTTTGCCAAAGCGAATGGTGACTGGATAAGGTCAACACCTGCCTATGCGGATGGACGTTTATTTGTAGCTGGAATGCGGGATTTGTTAGTATGCCTGGATGCCAGGACGGGCGAGATTCAATGGAAGAAAGACTTTGTAAAGGAGTTCAATACGGCGTTGCCGTCCTTTGGATACGTAAGCTCACCCCTGATTCACGAAGGGAGCGTTTATGTACAGGCCGGCGCATCCATCTGTCGTTTAGATGTGCAAACCGGAGATGTCATATGGAGGGCGGCTAAGGACGGAGGGGGTATGTTTGGTAGTGCATTCGCTTCGCCAACGGTTGAAGAAATTCATGGCACGCTGCAGTTGGTGGTTCAGACCAGAGCCTCCTTGTGTGGCATCTCGGTTGAAAGCGGGGAGGTTTTATGGAAGCAGGACGTTCCCGCATTTCGGGGTATGAATATCGTGACTCCCTGCAGGCATGAAAACGGGTTCTTTACTTCGAGTTATGGCGGAGGTTCGTTTTTTTTCGATATCAAACTCGAGAATGGAAAATATGTTAGTGTCGAACGCTGGCGAAATACCATACAGGGTTATATGTCGACACCCGTGATCATCGATGGTTATGCTTATATGCATCTGCGTAATCGCCGAATTGTGTGTATGGAGCTGCAAACCGGAGATGTGATGTGGACTTCGACGCCACAGGGCGAATATTGGAGTATGGTGACTAATGGGCGACAGATTCTCGCACTCGATTCCAAGGGCGTTCTTCTATTGGTGAACGCCAATCCCGCAAAATTCGATGTGGTCGATAAACGCGAAGTTACCAGGGAAGCGGCGTGGGCTCATTTGGCAGTTATTAACGGGTCCGTTTTTATACGTGATCTTAAACGGTTGAGTCGTTTGTCCTGGAAAGTAACCCAAAACTGAATTGGATCTAACCCGATAAGGACCGGCTGGACGGTGGGGGCAGCGTGAGCTGCGTCTGCGCGCCTGACTCGTTGTTGGCTGAATTTGCGAATGGCTATGCGTTATTCTCGATGTAATGTGAAGCTGGCTTGAAAGCCATTTCCGGATCGAGAAACCGGGTTCACTGATCCTGGCGATACCGAAACGGTTTGGATAGGACGATCTGCTCAATGACGGTATTGGTTTTGTAATCGTCCTCTTTGACTTTCTGTATCACCTGGTTCAGTGACACGCGGTCATAGGGTTCCAGCTTGCGGCCCAGGGCGTATGCGTACATCCGTTCCACAAAGTTTTTGGCGATGTCGTCCTGATACAATTCAAGCAGCAGCAGTTTCATTTCCGCTGGAGTTTCGAATGTCTTGCCATTGGGCATCACGCCTGTCGCCACTACAGGAGTTTTGTCCGGATAACGGGTGCGCCATTCGCCGATAGGCGAAAAGTTTTCAAGTCCCAGACCTAACGGATCGATCGCTTTGTGACAAAAAATGCATTCTGACCGGGAGACATGCTGTTTAATTAATTCGGCGACGGTGGGGTT
>JAYZPA010000237.1:0-19155 GCA_036150515.1 Planctomycetota bacterium | reverse complement strand
TTACAGGTCGTGGACATCCTTCCTCTAACCAGTCCCTCCCGTCCGTTTTCGCGACGTAAGAAAGCGGTCTTTGAAAGCCCGCCAACCCTGATTACCGATCCTGATCTGACCCCTGCAGTCCCTGGCGTCACCGATCAGGATTCCATCAATGACTGGGATCTGCCCTTTCCACTAATCCACCGAATCCGCGGACAGGATGACGATTATTGGAACCATCACCGCACCACACCTAAAGCGTTCGTT
Organism: Planctomycetota bacterium; assembly: GCA_036150515.1. Taxonomy (GTDB): domain Bacteria; phylum Planctomycetota; class Planctomycetia; order Pirellulales; family Pirellulaceae; genus UBA721. The sequence continues at coordinate 18,912 of JAYZPA010000237.1, read as the reverse complement.
AATCTGGCCGTCGGCAAAAAACTATGGGGTAGTCGCTTCGGCAGTGCCACGACCATGCGGATTGCCAATACCACCGATCCGGATGATCTGGCCAATGCGACCGATCTGGCCCATGTTCTGCAGCAGGCAGCTCAGGATAGTGATCAATCCTTCGGGATGCGTTTCCAGCCCGTCAAACGGAATGGTTTAGCAGCGGCAAGCGGATCCACCCCGTTTGATGGTTTGTTTTTAGGATTGAGTCTGTTTGTGATTGCCGCTGCCCTGATGTTAATTGCTGTACTCTTTCAGTTAGGAATTCAACAGCGTGCCAGTCAGTTAGGTTTGCTGCTGGCCGTTGGACTTACCCGTAAACAAATTACTCGGTTATTGATGAAAGAAGCATTTCTGGTTGCCTGCGTTGGGTCACTGGTTGGATGTGCACTCGGGGTCGGCTATGGCCGTTTGATGTTAACAGGACTCCAGACCTGGTGGATCGATGCATTGGTAACCTCCTTTCTGGAATTTCACATTACGTCTCGGAGTTTACTGATCGGCTATGCTACCGGTGTCATCATGTCTCTGGGGACGATTGTCTGGGCGATGCGATCCACGAAGAAACTGACGCCCTGTATGATGCTGTCAGGGCAAGCCGAAGCAACGGTTGTTTATTCTCCCAATACGGGTCGGCGGTCCAGGGCGATCGTGATCGGGTTACTCCTGATGGGAATACTGCTGGCTGTCGGTGCTGCGATTCCGGGCCTAAGTGACAGGCTGGGATCCGAGGGGCAGGCAGGGGCTTTTGTCGGAGGCGGTTTCTGTGTCCTGACATCATTTCTGATTGGCATTCGCCAATTTTTGCGGGGGGGTTGGAATGCTTCTTCCATCCGGAAAATTACATCACCTCTGGCATGGCTGGCATCTCGCAATGCCGGACGTAATCCCGGGCGCAGTACTCTGACCATCGGACTCATGGCCATGGCTTCATTCCTGCTGATTGCTATGGGTGCCTTTAAACTCGCTCCCTCAGAGGCAGGTCGCGGGGGCTTTGAGTACTGGGGTTTGAGTTCCATGCCCGTCTATGAAAACCTTGCACAAGAAGATTTGCGTATCAAGATATTTGGTAAACAACGGGCCGAAAAACTCCAAGGAGAATCCATCCAGTGCCTGCGATTTAAAAGTGGGGATGACGCCAGTTGCTCGAATGTTTATCAGGCCACCCAGCCGCGAATATTGGGGATTCCACAGTTGTTTGTAGATTATTATGATGCCGAAAAGAGCGACCGCTTTACCTGGGCAATGCACACCGCAGATGCAACCATGGCCCGTAACCCCTGGCATCTGCTGGATTCACGTACCGATGCCCATACAGGAACTGCCGATAATCCTGTTCCGGTCGTCATCGATAAAAATACTGCCATGTACAGCCTGAAGCTGTACGGTGGAGCAGACCAGATCTTTGCTGTGGATTACGACGAGCGTACCATCCATTTTCAGGTTGTGGGTCTGCTCTCCAACAGCATTCTGCAAGGTAGCCTGATGATCAGCGAAAAGGATTTTACCCGCCTTTTTCCAAACATCAGTGGCTACCGCTACTTTTTGTCGACACACCATAAACTCGCCGCATGGAAAGATCAAATGGCTCAGAGGGATCTTTCACTAATGCCGAATCCCGAACCACCGATCGGGACAGATCAAATTCTGGAAAACCATTTCAACGATCAGGGACTCGATATGCAATCAACGCAAACGTTATTAGCAAGCCTGTTGGCAGTCCAGAACACCTACATTAGCGCTTTTCAAAGCCTTGGAGCGTTGGGGCTATTGCTGGGAACATTTGGGCTGGCTACCGTTCAGCTGCGCAGTATCCTGGAACGTCGCAAGGAATTGGCTCTGATGAGAGCAACCGGATACAGTGCTCAACGGCTCGCTCATTTGGTGCTCTGGGAAAACCTGGTACTCCTGCTCAGCGGACTGATCACCGGCATATTGGCAGCGCTGTTTGCCGTCCTGCCCCATATGATATTCGCGCAGGCCTCACCGCCCGGGATCGATCTGTTGGTGATGATTCTGATCATTCTTTTGGTTGGTACGATTTCCGGTTTCATCGCTGTGCGAGCGACACTAAAAGCGCCATTGATCTCAGCATTGCGAAGCCAATGATCCATCTTTGAGGATTACCATGACAAATAAAACCGCCATTGCGATCTGTGCCCATCCCGATGATATTGAATTCCTGATGTCCGGAACCATGATGCACCTGCGCGGGGCTGGATATCAGCTGCATTATATGAACATTGCCAATGGCTGTTGCGGGAGCACTACGCATGATGCAGCAGAAACCGCTCGCATCCGGCTTGCCGAATCACAAGCCGCAGCAAGCTATCTCGGTGCAACATTTCATCCGCCTCTATGTAACGATATTGAAGTCTTTTACGATCAGCAAACACTCGCTCAACTGACTTCGGTCATTCGTGAAGTCAAACCATCGATTGTGTTAACCCATTCACCCACGGACTATATGGAAGACCACACGACCACCTGTCGTCTGGCCGTGACCGCTGCTTTTTGCCGCGGCATGCCAAATTATCCCACCCAGCCTGAGCGCCCTGCATGGAACGATCACGTGACCGTTTATCATGCCCAACCCTATTCCCATTTTGATCCTCTGGGAAACCTGGTCGTTCCCAACAGCTATGTCGACGTCAGTGACCTGCAAGCCAGCAAGCGTGAGATGTTGGCTTGCCACAGCAGCCAAAAGCTATGGCTCGATCAAAGTCAGGGTCTGGATTCCTATCTCAACACCATGCAGGATCTCGATCGTCAACTCGGAACCCTGTCCGATCGGTTTGAATACGCGGAAGGCTGGCGAAAACATCATCACCTGGGTTATTGTCGTGCCGGGGATGATCCGTTACGTCAGGCCCTGGGTATACATTATTCAGGTAACAACAAAACTGACGAAAATGGTACACTGGCCTAAACAAACCGGTTTTCACATTATCTTTACGAAGAGTTAAATTCATGCGCGGAATCATCACGTCCATTCCCTTTGCCCTGTTAACGGTCGTTTGCTGGGGCGCCTACGGCCCTTCCCTTCATCACGGCAAAGGTGGGATGGATAATAACTCATGGGCTCAGTTACTGTGTGTCGGGCTTGCCTATTTCCTGATTGCTGTTGTCGTTCCCATCTATGTGCTCAAATCCAAAGGAGAGCAAGGGGAATGGAATTCACGGGGCGTGAAATGGGGACTCTGTGCCGGAGCCTGCGGGGCACTAGGGGCGTTGGGAATCATTACCGCATTAACCAATGGCGGTAAACCTGTGTATGTCATGCCCATTGTGTTTGGATGTGCACCGGTGGTGAATACACTTGTTTCCATCTGGATGGGAAAATTATTCGACCGTATCACACCTGGGTTTTATCTGGGGATTATTCTCGTTGCTCTTGGTGCAGCGGGAGTCATGAATTTCAAACCGGATGCTGCGGAAACCCCTCCACCTACTCAAACTCTTCAGCAACAAGATCCAATAACAGCGGTAAGTTACAAAGCGGAGACGGATCCTCCGACAGCTGCCGAAGATGCGGCTGAAGATGAGGAAAAGGCAACCAACTTCCTTTTAATCATTGGTGGTATTCTCATGACGGTCCTCTGTTGGGGAACGTACGGATCACTGTTACACAAAAGTCAGCATTTAATGCAAGGGAGCCGCTTACGGCCGTTTCTTTGTGTCGGCATTGCCTATTTCATTTTGGCAGTCATCATTCCTATTGCCATCATGAGCAAAACCGGGTTTCCTGATACCACACTGACCACGTTCAGCGGGTGGTCTTTTTCCATGCTCGCTGGCGTTTTCGGAGCCGTTGGTGCACTGGGTATCATTCTCTCATTTACGTTTGGTGGGAAACCTGTTTTTGTTATGCCTCTGGTATTTGGGGGAGCACCCATTATCAATACCTTCATCTCCATTATGGAAATGGATTCCGTTGGGGACATCAGTCCTCTTTTCTACGGCAGTTTAACCACCGTCATCATCGGAGCGATCGTCACACTGGTCACCGCACCCAAACCCGGAAAATCAGGGCCGCCTAAGCAGGACTCCTCAGATCCTCCGTTATGGGAAGAGAATTCCGGTGATTTCGGTAGTACGCCCGATCCAGATGATGAGTACGAACCGGCTCAGGACGATTCCGGTGACGACGAGGTTACGATCGAGGCGGAAGAATCGGACAGTGAGGCTTCCGATGACCAGGATGATACGCTCCGTGAAGAAGCGTACGATTCCGCGGATGACGATCACCAGATCGCCGGGGAACCGGATGCTCCTGACGAGATACCGGAGTCAGAAGAGGCAGGTTCGTCCGAGGATATCGATGAAGTGGACTGAGTACGTCGATCGATCCTTTCCCATTCATCTTTTTAACCTCCCTTGTAATCCACGATTCGCCACAAATTTCGACAGAACTTATGAGCAGCGCAAACGATCGAATGCACGAAGTGGACACGTTGTTAAGTCACGTCTGGATGGTGCGCACTTTTCTCAAACACAGTGACGAAGCCGAGGATGACGATGAGCTTCGGTCTGTCCACCGTGCACTCTATGACTACTCGCTTTCACTGGGGAGCCATTATGCCAATGAGGATGGTGAAAGCTATCTACGGCAGGCAAAAAAGAAGTTTCGCCGGTTGCGGGAAGCCAACGAATTATTTCTGGCTATCCAGCCAGAGATTTCAAATCACACAAATTTTATCATGGCCGCCCGTTCGCTGAACGCCACCGTGCAACAATTGGCTGTACTGCTGGATTCGGACACACCGTCCTAAATTTCATCATCCTGAGACCACTCAACGATCACGTTGGTGGAAATCCCACCGCGGGCACTAAAGCGAGCCGTCAATTGCAGCCAGCGCGGGTTAAGAACCGCTACCAGATCATCAACAATTGCATTGGATACATTTTCGTAAAAAATCCCATCGTTTCGAAAACTCTGCAAATACAACTTTAAACTTTTAAGCTCAACACACTGCTGATCCGCAATATAGTTAAACGTCAGTTCACCAAAATCGGGCTGTCCCGTCTTTGGACAAACCGAAGTAAATTCCGGACAGACAATTTCAATTTCATAATCCCGTTGTGGAAAATCATTGGCGAATACCTCCAACAATTCCCTGCGTGATTCGGGGGTGTGCGACAGCGTCATGATAATACGACTCCTTCTCGATTTACCTCTATTGTGTCATGATGATGAAAGTCTGGCAAAGGGGTAAAACTGAAGGAAGTTTGTATTGAAAATTGCCGAAATTTATCGTTCGATTCAGGGTGAGGGTTCCTTAACCGGAACCGAAAGTCTGTTTGTACGCACCAGCGGCTGTAATCTGCGATGCTGGTTCTGCGACACACCCTACACCTCCTGGGATCCAACCGGAGATGATCTGTCGGTCAATAACATTCTGCAGCAATTATCACGCTGGGACTGCCAGCATGTGGTCGTCACGGGCGGGGAACCCATGCTGTTTGCAGAAATGCTGCCGCTGTGTGATCGCTTGCGTGCGGAGAATTACCATATCACTGTGGAAACCGCCGGCACGCTTTTTTTGCCCATTCAATGTGATCTCATGTCGATCAGCCCCAAAACATCCAGCAGTGCACCCGATGCCCATCAGCATCCGCAGTGGCATCATCGTCACCAGCGAACACGATTTGCCCCTCAGGTTATTCGCAGACTGCTTGACAACCATCACTGCCAAATCAAATTTGTTATTGATCGCGAAGATGATTTGGAAGATGTCCAGGAGTATCTCAAGCAGTTTCCTGAAATCACCCTCGATCAAATCTACCTGATGCCTCAGGGAACGGAACCGGGAGAACTAGCCGAACGCGAGTCATGGTTACAGCCATTTTGCAAAAAGCAGGGGTACCATTTTTGTCCTCGCAGGCAAATCGAGTGGTTTGGATCCGTCCAGGGGACTTAGAAATCCGGTTCCTCACGGGATCATAACGGCCATCCACGTCACCTCTCTATGGCCGTTCCCCTTTTCGTTGGCAATAGGGACACTGATCCGTCTCAATTTCCTCAAAGATAATCTCGTCATCATCACTGCGAAAAGCCGTCGTCTGTCGTCCACCACAATCCAGACACTTGTGTTCCCAGGCGTGAATCTCTAACTCACCTTCACCAAAATAATTGTACTTGCACGTGAGGTTGTGATTTCCACACTGATCACATTTACCGATATTTTGGATATCTGCCATGTCCCTGCACTTACTTTAACTTAGAAACCACGGGCTTCGATAATGTCATCAAAGTCCCGCAAATGATAATCAATCTGCACGTAGTCCAATACTCGACACAGGCCTCGCAAAGCAACGCCTAGCCCATCGGGACCGCTAAATCCACCGAACTGACCACCCCCTTTTACATGGGGTTCCAGGTCAAGAAACACACCTGGAATTCCCCGTTTACTGAGTCGTCGATTCATCGTCGGAATATAATCACGAAAGTCGCGCAAGATGGCTTCATGTCCACTGTCCCCAATGTCTGCAGGAACAAAGTACTTCAGCGCATTTTCATCCACGTGGCCAACCCGTTGTAAAGGTTCACGGTGGCGATAATCTTTGATATGCATCCACCCCATCCCCTTCTTCATCTGAAAATAGTGCAAAAACAGTTCATCGGATGAATAGCCCTGAGTAACAATATTTGCCGCATCAAAAATAGTAAGCATCGCCGGATGGTTTACTTTTTTGTGCAGCAGTTCCAGTGTCGGCCCGCACTGGCCAACCAGATTGGCCTCCACTTCCAGTCCAAAGGTAATGCCGTTCCGATCACAAAGTTCCGCCACTTCGCTAAGTTGATCCACAACCTGATCAACATAATCCAAAGGACTTTCGCCCCGGGGGTGATAAAAAGCAAACCCCCGCATCAACTTGGCTCCGAATTCATTTGCCAGATCGCATGCCCGCTGCACGTCATTCTTTAAATATTTTTTAAACGGAATATATTGGTTATGCGTTCCGTCATCGACATCCAGCAGTTTTACTTTGCCGATAGGCGACCCTAACGAGGACACCTTGAGTCCATATTCTTCTTGCTTCTTAACCACATGACGCACTTCCCGCTTATTCAGCTGCATGACATTTTTTACACCATTGCCCGCGTCAATAAAGCGAATGGTATAGTATTGCAATCCTAAAGCCGCAAATGCGGAAAACTGTTGATCGACGGTCTTTTGGTTCGCAGCTTCATCTGCAAAGCCGGACAAAATCACACGGGGGTTATCACTCATGGATACTCCTAAAACCTAAACGTAGAAATCAACATGTTTCCTGACAACGCTCATTTTGAAAAACAGTCCCCCTAGATGCAAGAGGGGGGAAAGCTGCTTAAAATAAAGCTTCTATAGAAATACTCCGATATCTCGATCTTAGCAAAGAAAAAAACCGATGGAGCAAGCAATGTTACCAATTCAACAACTCCAGGGTGCCATGGTGGGAATGGGTATGATTTTCACTGAAACTTATCGACCGTTCTTTGAAAATGCGTATCAACACGGAATCTATGACCCTCGTACCGGAATGATCTCTCTTGAGATTGCCGCCGTTGCCAGCCGCACCGGCAGTCGAGCTGCTCAATATAAAGCGGAAGCCGCGGACGGTATTAATGACTTTGCCAGCTATATCGAACCGGACAGCATGCAGCAACTTTTGACACATGATCTGGATTTCGTCTGTGTGGCGACACCGGATGACCGTCATTTTGAAGCCGTCATGGCGGCCATCGCCGCCGGAAAACATGTTCTGGTTGAAAAACCATCGGTGCTATCCATGCAACAGCTCGACCAGATCACCGATGCGGCTCAGGCAGCCGACGTGCTTTGCAAAGTTGTCTATCACAAGTTATTTGATCCTGATCATAAAAAACTGCGAACGCTGGTTCAGGATCAGATCCTGCAACACGTAAACAACGGCTATTGTACTTTGCTGGAACCCAAGCAGATTTCCAGCGGGCAATTTGCTGAATGGATTCAAGGCCGTAATCCCGGCACCTATGTCGCCGTTCATTATATTAAACTCATCGATTTCACCTTTGGGGGCACCTTAAAAAGTGTGAGCTGTAGTGGTCAACGCGGGATCGTTGACTCAGCCCAAAGTCAAACCTGGGACAGCGTCCAGTTACGAATGGTGTATGAATATGAAAGCGGGCGGGAAGCGGCGTTTGATATCCATACCAGCTGGGTTACTCCGGATAACTTTCCCGGCTATGTGGAACAGGAAGTCCAGTTTCGTTTTGATAATGGAGTCTGGAATGGCCATAGCCGACGGCGGGGAGTCGAATGTACGATCGAAGACCAAACTCCGTTCACGATGAAAAATTCCATGAACAACCACTATAACGGTACCTTTGTCGAACCCAACGGACAACGTAGTCAGCGGGGATACGGAATCGAAGTTCTGGAGCAGTTTGCACGTGAGGTGGCATTTGTTAAAAATGGCAGCACGCCGTCTGACCAGAAACAACGGTTACAGGAAATCCAGGCGCTCGACTATAACGATATTTCGGCTGATCGACAGACCGTGGCCACGGTGCAGGCAATGGAAGCCATTCTGAAGGAACATGCCGGCGGGACTCCCAATTGCGTTGTGCAGGTCAACGACCCGGCAGGTGGCCTGGTCCTCTACGCACCGGGCCAGGCCGAGGGTAAAGTCCTTTATGATGGTCAGGTATAAACCACCTTTAACCCTAACCCTTGGAAATGCGCGATGAAACCTACTGAACCAATTCAATTTGAAGGCGAACCACGCAGCAATGATGTCCGCGCTCAGATTCTAAAGCAAGAGCCATTCGCGATTCGAACTTTTACACCAAGCCAGTGCGTGATCAGCCACAGCGCAGGTAGTTATCACTACACGCCGGAAGGCCGTAAACTGGCTGATTTCACTTCCGGTGTTCTGGTTGCCAACCTGGGCCATAACCCGGTCTCGTGGTGGAATCGAATCTCGGATTATTTGGGACTGCAGTCTCTGAAAGAAGGAGGCACCTATGCAAAATGCGCTCCGTTAACTGCCTACAACGCGATAACGGAAGTAGAAGCATTAGCCAATCAACGGCTCATTGCAAACCTTCGGGCAGCGCCGGGTGGAAGTCGTATCGAACAAATTATGTGGTCTGCCAGTGGTAGTGAAGCCGTTCAGAAAGCACTGTGGGCGGCGATGAAACGAACTCCTGGTAAAGATATGATCATTGCAACGCGAGGGGGATTTCACGGTAAAAAAGGACTAGCCGGTGCCGTTACCGGTAGTGAACAGGATAAAGAACGAGACAGCCGCGTCCGATTTATTAGTTTTCCCAGAGAAGAGTGCGATGATGTCGAATCCCGTAAACAACCCATCGATTTAACACGCTATCAGCAGGAACTCGATGAACTATGGGAAACCTGTGGTGACCAATTGTGCTGCCTGATCACCGAACCTTATCTCGGAGGCGGTGGATCCCTGCATCCTCAAAAGGAATACCTGCAGGCGTTACAACAATTCTGTCGGGAACATGACTTGATTTTCATCCTGGATGAAATTCAATCTAATTTTGGTCGTACCGGACCCATGTATGCCTTTACCCACTACGAAATAGAACCGGATGTGGTGCTTCTGGGTAAGGGACTTGCCAACGGAGTACCCGCCAGTGCGGCGGTCGGACGACGTGACGTATTTGAGTGTCTGGATTATGGTGAAGCCTCGGATACCTGGAGTGCAAATCCGCTGACATCGGCTGCCGTCCTGGCCACCCTCGATGAATTTGAAAATACCGATGTCTTACCGCAGGGGCTTCAATTGTCCGCCGTACTCGAAGCTGGCCTCATTCGCTTAAAAGAAACCGGCCTGATTGCTAAAGTACGGGGAGAGGGTTGTGTGTGGGGAATTCAATGTGCCTCGGTGGGGGAAATCCCCAGCTCACAAATGGCAAATGATCTAATCCGCGCCTGCTATGAGGGAACCGAGAATGGGGATGCCATTCACCTGTTGGGAACGCTGGCCGGGGACGTCATTCGTGTCAGTCCACCACTGACGATGTGCGTTGAAGAATGCCAAAGTTATCTCGATGTCATGTTTAACCTGGCGCAAACCGTCATGAATTCAACTTCGTAATCAATTGCTCGTGATGCGAGTAGCCACGCGAACTTTGATTTTGATCGCCTTGCTGTCGCGTAACAATAACAAAGACACCTCCCGACCCACCGGCGTCAGGCTTACCAGGTTCGCCAGGTGATCATCATCTTCGAGAAGAGTTCCACTGTAACTCAAAACCACATCGTTCGTTTGCAATCCAGCCCGATTTGCAGGCGAGCCTTTGGTAATCCCGGTTATTCGCACTCCGCGAGCGTGACTCAACCCTAATTTTCTAGCGACATCATCGGTGAACTCGTGGTCCATCCGCACACCCAAATATGCCTTTGCAATTTTTCCCCCGGATTCCAGTTGTCGGGCAACGACCATTGCCATATTGATCGGAATGGTAAATCCGATCCCCTCGCTACCCCCGGAGTTGCTGGCAATCGCTGTATTAACACCGATCACCTCGCCTCGCAAATTGACCAGTGGACCACCACTATTGCCCGGATTGATCGATGCATCCGTCTGGATGAAATCCTGAATCAACACACCTTCGGTACCCAATTTCAGGTCGCGTCGTCCTTTGGCTGAAATGATGCCATAGGTAATCGAGTAACTCAAGCCAAAGGGACTGCCAATCGCAACCACAAAATCTCCAATCTCCATCCGGCTACTGTTTCCCATTCGTGCCGGAACCAGTAGATGAGATTCCTTAACCGTGATTAATGCAATATCACTGGCTGGATCCGAGATAATCTCCAGCGGCGTTAAAAGACGGCCATCTTCTAAGGAAACTTCCACACCATTCAGAACCGCGGGAAACACGACGTGACGATTGGTCATGATCAATCGCTTTTCCCCAAGCAACACAACGAAACCCGATCCCGCTTCTTCAACGGTTCGCTTGGAATTCTTATCAACAATCTTGCGGGTTTGAATGTGCACAACGCTGGGCTTTGCCAGCTTCACGACTTGCTTTAAGATATTGCGGCTCTCAAACACCTCCGCATCCCGAGCCAGTTGCTCAAACAGTCGGGCTCGTGCATCCATCGTGACCGATGTCGGTTGCTCCTGTGCCGTTAAAGGCAAACAACCTAGCATGAACAGGGCGACCCACATTCTGAGGGTACACGCAATGCAGCTGTCCGTCCTCAGTAAACCAAGGCTGCTCGCCTGGCTTACCACCCCCCAATTAATCATTTGTTCTAACTTTTTACAAAGGCGCTGTTGAATCCACTTGCCAACTCAGATGGGCAACTATTGAAGAACTTCTGAGTTCTCATCCATGCCCCAATCCTCGCCATACATTTCTTTTTTCGTCTGGCAATCAATACAATTGGTGGCATAAGGCAATGCCTGCAACCGGGCTAAGGGGATACTTTTGTCGCAGATTTCACAAAGACCAAAACTACCCTCCTGCATTTTTTCCAACGCAATTTCAATTTGAGCCAATTCCCGATTTTCCACTTCGGCTAATTGTGAATTAAGTTCGTTTTGAGCAGAATCCAGTGCGACATCAACAACGTCACCTGAAGTTTCTCGCAATGCATTTAGGGCACTAAAATCACCGGCCAACGCCTTTCGCATGGCGTCGCGGCGTTTCTCCAGAACTTTCCGGAGACTAACTAAGGCATCTTTACGGGCCATCGTTACGTCCTCACATCAAATAGTTGCAAAACAGCAAATGAAAAAGATCAGAACGGCATGGATTTCGCGCGCAACGAAAACCGTCATTGCGCATTCCGATTTTTCCGGTTGTAGTGGAATAATCGACATTTCTGACTGTTTCAAATTAGATTTTTTACCCGTTTTTAGACCGCTTTTGAGGGAGAATCGAGCCAATTTTCATGGAAAAGCAGGCGCTGACTCGGTTTCAGGCTAAAAGTCAATTTCGGGGTTAAGATGTTTTACTACAGCCTGTTTGACCGCCGTGACATCCACAACACGTGCAACCTCAATATTTTCCTCCCACTGCCGGTTCATGCGTTGATCAAAAATGGTTGCACCACGCGTTAGACTTCCTTCAACTTCCACTTTCCCAGCCATAGGAACAAATTCGAATAACTCGGGTTCGATCAACTGCAGTACCGCAATCACGTCATGAATATGAATACTTTCCTGGCCTAAATTCTGGTGATAGCTTCGAAACAGGTGTGGCAATATTTTCTTGAGCAGCCGGCCAATGCTCGATGGTTCATCCGGCAGATCCCGGAGAAAATCCAATGTAAAATGAACCTGCATCGTGATGTCCAGTGGGATAAGCTTCTTACGTATTGGCGCTTCAAAGACCTGCTGAGCACTTTCCGGATCACAATACATATTGAATTCTGCTGTGGGAGTAATATTTCCCACTCCTTTGACACTTCCCCCCATCATCATGATTTGATCCACATTTTCAGCAAACGTCGGATCACGATTCAGCGCGCGGGCAATATTCGTTAAGGGTCCCAAACAGAGGATGCTGATTTGGCCAGGATCTGCTTTTGTTTCATCGCAGATGATTTTCTCTGACGGTCGTCGCTGGTGATGAGAAGAGGTCACAAAACCAACTTCACCCAGCCCGTCTTTTCCATGCACAAATCGGGCATCACGATAATCAGGATTATCATTGGCTGTCGCACAGCCGATCCGCGGTATTTTCGGGGGATCAAGCCGTTCAACGATGGTCTGAACATTCGTGCTCGACATATCTGCCGGTACATTGCCTTCGACAGCGGTTATGGCCACCACATCCAAGTCAGGGCAAAACAAACCAACACAGAGGGCGACGGCATCGTCTATTCCCGGATCACAGTCAATTATTATTCGTCTCGGCATACCATACTACACTTAAAATCAAACTGTATTACTTCAATGGTTATCGGCTGTATGCTCCAATAAGTCAAACTAACCCGTAATCCGTCAACAGGTTACAATAGATAACAGGCATCTTCAACGAACGGTTACACCCTCAGAGAAACGAAGGCATGCTGGCTGACACCATAACAAGAATAGAATCCGGTTACGATTTAACGCAAGCTGAAATGGCGGACACGATCGATCTGGTCATGCAGGGAGTTTGTACGGAAGATAGCATTCGGTCACTACTGTTGGCCCTGGTTGCCAAAGGCGAGACCGTCGCAGAAATTGCCGGTGCGGCTGCAGCAATGCGCACGCATATGACGCCTCTGCATTCAACCCGCGAAGACCTTGTCGATACATGCGGAACCGGCGGTGATGGTTCCGGTACATTTAATATCTCCACGGCCGCCGCGATCGTAGCAGCCGGAGCCGGGATCGCAGTCGCCAAACATGGCAACCGTCGAATTACCAGCAAAACGGGCTCGGCCGATGTGCTGGTGGAATTGGGAGTCAACATTGAAGCTTCGGTCAATGTAATGCAGCAATGCCTGGAGGAGGCCGGAATCTGTTTTTGTTTCGCTCCCCTTTTCCATCCCGCGATGCGGCATGTAGGCGCGGTACGTCGCAGTATTGAAGTTCCCACCATTTTCAACCTGCTCGGCCCACTTTGTAATCCCGCTCAAGCACCCTTTCAGCTGCTCGGCGTCGGGAAACCTGAACTTCGAATACAACTGGCCGAAGCTCTGGCATTGTTGGATACCCGGCGGGCACTCGTCGTTTGCGGCTCGGATGGACTTGATGAAATAACCCTCACCGGCGAAACCCATGTAACCGTCGTTCAGGGTGACACCACGCAACAACAAGTCTGGGAACCCGCGGATTTCGGTTTAACAAGGCAATCGCTCGATGCCATGAATGCCGACAATCCACAGCAAAGCGCGGGATGTATCCAGAAAGTGCTGACCGGCGTGACCGGACCGTCGCGGGATATGGTTGTCATAAACGCCGCAGCGGCCATCTCTCTTGCCCGACCTGATTTGCCACTTACTCAATGCACCCATCAGGCGGAAACCTCCATTGACAGCGGAGCCGCTTCACAAGCCCTTAACCAATTCGCAAAAATCACTAATGGATAAACACGAGGAGTGCATTCTCGCTTCTCACCCTCGTCCCACCTCTCGCTAAACCTCATACGACCTATACTCCCTGTCTCTGCGTAATCGACTTTTTCAGACTACAATACATTCATGAATCAACCTCCCATTACTGCCGTCGGTATCGACTTAGGTACTACCTATTCAGCGGTCGCCATGCTGGATGACCACGGCAAACCCCATACTTTGGCCAATGCCGAAGGGGACAAAATCACGCCCAGTGCACTGCTGTTTGAAAATGATCAAGTCATTGTCGGCAAGGAGGCGGTTAAAGCTAAAGCAACTCACTATGAGGCAGTAGCCGAACACAGCAAGCGTCACCTCGGTAAACGGGATTTCCAGCAGTCTTTTAATGACACGCAATACCCACCAGAAGCACTTCAGGCATGGATCCTGAATAAACTCAGACAGGATACCCAACAACAAGTCGGGCGTCTGGAACATGTAGTTATTACCGTTCCTGCTTATTTTGACGAAGCGCGGCGAAAAGCAACCCAAGATGCCGGTTTCATGGCGGGTCTGAACGTACTTGATATCATCAATGAACCAACGGCAGCAGCCATCGCTTATGGCATCCAACAATCGAATCAATCCGAGGTGAATTCAACCCCAAGGAACATCCTTGTCTACGACCTTGGTGGCGGAACCTTCGATGTCAGCATCCTGGAAATCACATCCGGTCAATTGACAACGCTGGCAACCGACGGCGATGTTCTGTTGGGGGGCATTGATTGGGATCAAAGAATTGTCGATTTGATTGCCGAGGAGTTCATTCGTACGCATGGCAGTGACCCTCGCGAGGATCCAAATACGGAAGGTCGATTATGGCGGGATGCTCAGGAAGCAAAACATACACTCACCGCCCGCGAAACATGTTCCATCGCTTGTGATTACCAGGGGAATGCCATTCGCACAACGTTATCACGGGAACAATTCGAACGCACCACCCAGGATTTACTGGAACGGACGCGTTTCACAACAATCCAAACACTTGCTGCTGCTGAACTGGAATGGGCCGATATTGATCGGATTCTGTTGGTCGGAGGCTCAACACGTATGCCCGCCGTCGATTCGATGTTGACAACGCTTAGTGACCGGCCGTTGGATCGATCGGTTTCACCGGACGAAGCGGTTGCCCACGGAGCGGCACTGCATGCCGGACGACTACTCGATGAACTGGCGGGGAATACTCCCGCTTTTTCCGTAACCGACGTCAATTCTCACAGCCTTGGGGTCATTGGCGTCGAACCATCAACCGGTCGCCCTCGAACAGGCCATATCATCCCGCGAAATACACCCTTACCCATCACAGCAAAACGGCATTTCAAATTACGTCCCGGACAGACTTCCATCATGCTGCAGGTCGTGGAAGGGGAAAGTAGATCACCCGATGCCTGTATCCTGATTGGACAGTGCGAAATCAGTGGTATTCCCGCAGATTTACCACCAGACTCTAAACTAGAAGTACGATTTCGGTATCGTACCGATGGCCGACTCACCATGCGATTCGTCATTCACAATACCGACATTAAGCTACAACATGAATTTATCAGAGATAACTCGCTGACGCAGGAACAATTAGAAGCCTGGCGCGGTTACATTTCCGAAGTCCCCCTGCCCTAGGCTAACGTGAAGCCCCCATCCCAATTAGATCAATTTAGAATGGGAAGTTATCAAAACCGATTGTAAACCACGCGGATGACAAGAAAACGATGACCGAGTCCGGTTCCCACAAACCTTCTGATGTCCGAATGAAAGGGTTTTCCCGCCGCTGGCCGGTTGCCCAGTGTCTGGACTGGATCGATACCCATACGATGCTGATGGGAACCGAGGAGGTTGATCTTCAACATGCCGCGGCTCGCATTCTAGCGGAAAATATCGTTAGTCCCGTCGCAGTACCCCAGTTCACCCGCGCGATGATGGACGGTTTTGCACTTCACGCTGAAGATACTTCCGGTGCCAGTCCTTATCAGTCGCTGGAATTAACGGTCATCGGAGAATCTCTGCCAGGCAAGCCATTTGACGGAATTGTGAAGGCAGGCGAAGCGGTTCGCATTATGACCGGAGCTCCTTTGCCTAACGGGGCGAATGCGGTTTTACCGGCCGAACACGTGCAAATTAAAAATGATACGATCCTTGCTCTGAGCGAAACATCACAGGAAAAGCATATCGGATTTCCCGGAGAAGACATTCAACAGGGAGATACCGTACTAAAGTCTGGAAGAGCATTACGCCCTCAGGATCTTGGAGTTTTGTCCTCCATTGGTCGGGCGGCCGTTCCCGTCTATCAAAAACCGCGTGTTCGGTTGATTGTGACCGGTGATGAATTGCTGCCACCCGGATCGCCTGCTCAACCTCATTGTATTGCCGATGCGAACAGCCCTATGTTACAGGCACTCATCCAACGCGATGGAGGGACATGGATCCATCCAGGTATCCTGCCGGATAACCCGACCAGTATCCGAGCGGCGATGCTGGATCAGGACGCCGATATGATCCTTGTCTCAGGAGGTTCCAGTGTGGGGCAGGAAGATCATGCTCCTCAACTGCTGGCTGAATTGGGATCTCTGGATATTCATGGCATCGCGATGCGTCCCAGCAGCCCGACCGGTATGGGGATGCTTGGCAACCGGCCCGTTTTTCTGCTGCCGGGGAACCCGGTCTCCTGCCTCTGTGCTTATGATTTTTTTGCGGGCCGTGCCATTCGACAGATGTCCGGGCGGGCAATCGCATGGCCTTATCCGGCAGTCCGTTTGCCATTAAAAAGAAAACTGGTATCCGCCGTTGGTCGTACCGATTATGCCCGTGTCCAAATCGAGGACAATTGTGTCAATCCCATCGCCATTAGCGGGGCAAGCATTCTCAGCAGTACAACCATCGCCGATGGGTTCGTGATCATTGAGGAAAATCTTGAAGGGTATCCCCGCGATAGTGAGGTCACCGTATACCGGTATCAATGAGCCATGGCTGAACAAAAACAATTTCTCGATGTGATTGATCGCGATGAAGCTGAACAACGATTTCATCAGGCCCTGAACCTGCAACCCCTGGCGGCAGAAACGGTTCCATTGGAATTCGCACTGGGGCGAATTCTGGCCGGCAATGTCATCTCGTCACAAAACGTACCCTCATTTGACCGATCCAATTATGATGGTTTCGCCGTCCTGGCTGCGGACACCGTGAAAGCGGATGAGACACACCCCGTGCGTCTCAAACAACTGCCCGAGTCCATCGCCACAGCAGTCGTTCCCGCTTGCACGGTCACTTCGGGAACCACGATTCCCATTGCCACCGGGGGAATGATCCCTCGTGGAGCCGATGCCGTGTTGATGGTCGAACACAGTGAATTACAGGATGACCATATTCTGGTGTATCGCAGCCTGTCCAGCGGGTTTGGTATTAGTTGTGCTGGCACCGATATTACAACCGGTGAAATTGTCCTTCGTAAAGGCCAGCGACTGTCCAGTCGGGAAACGGGGGTCCTGGCCGCCATCGGTGAGGGAATCGTTTCGGTCGTTCGTAAACCAAAAGTGGCTGTCATTTCAACCGGCAATGAAATCATTCCTCCTGGTGCACCAATGGAAGCGGCAATGATCTACGATTCCAACGCCCGTATTTTGGCAGATGCCATACGTGAACTGGGTGGGGAGCCCATTTTCCAGGGGATTATCCGGGATGATTTACAGGCGCTAACAGATTGTTTACATCAATCCATTTCAGAATGTGATCTCATTTTGTTATCCGGAGGGACCAGCAAAGGGGAAGGGGACCTTTGCAGTCAGGTGGTTGGACAATTGAGCGATCCGGGAATTGTGGCCCATGGCGTTGCTCTAAAACCTGGAAAACCTCTTTGTCTGGCAGTTACCGCTGGCAAGGCGGTCGTCATTCTTCCGGGTTTTCCAACGTCGGCTATTTTCACTTTCCATGAATTTGTTGCACCGGTCATACGCCAATTATGCGGAGCTACTGCGAAACAAACCACAACCTCCAACGCGCAAATGGCCGTCAGGGTGAATTCCGAAATCGGCCGACAGGAATTTCTGCTTGTAGGGCTGGTTAAGTCGGCCTCATCCGGAAACCTTGTCGCTTACCCCATGGGAAAGGGTTCGGGAAACGTTACTACATTTTGTAATGCGGATGGCTTTGTCACGATCGACCGGCACCGGGAAATCATTGATACCAAGGAAACGGTTCCGGTTACCCTGTTGGGTCGCGACCTTGAATTAGCCGATCTTGTGCTTATTGGTAGCCATTGTTTGGGAATTGATCTCTTACTGTCTGAATTAAATCAACACGGATTCCACATCAAGATGATCAACGTCGGGTCAACCGCAGGACTGGAAGCGGCTCGCAGGGGAGAATGTGATATTGCCGGATGCCATTTACTGGATCCCGATTCTAATAATTACAACCAGCCCTTTCTGGATAATTCGCTGGACTTAGTTAAAGGATACACGCGAACTCAGGGAATTATCTATCGCATTGATGACGTAAGGTTTCACAACAAAACTCTGGCCGATGTGCTCACCCTCATTACTCATGACCATTCCGTGCAGATGGTAAACCGCAATGCCGGGTCCGGCACCCGCATCCTGATCGATCAATTGTTGAAAACAAGCCAGCCGCCCGGCTATACGTTTATGTCACGCAGCCACCACGCCGTGGCAACATCCATCAAACACAAAAATGCTGATTGGGGAGTGGCAATTGAAAGCGTGGTGGATGATCAGCTTGGATTCCTGCCGCTGGCAAACGAAGAATTTGATTTCTTTATTCCTCTGGCGTGCCGGCAGAAAGCCGCGGTGAAGATGTTTCTGGAAATTTTGGAATC
>JAYZPA010000236.1:0-6750 GCA_036150515.1 Planctomycetota bacterium | reverse complement strand
GACGAAATTCGGCGGGCGGGGCTGATGCCTGAGAGCCAGGAATTTCGTTTTCGGGTGGACCGGGCCGGGATGAATGATGATGTGCAGGGAACGGAGTCTCCAAGTGGATATGCTGCTGTGATTGTGTCGAAACCCCATCGTGACAAAAACGTTATGGATGCGATCCTTGGCGGATATGTCAACGGGAAAAAGATGGAGATTACATTCAGTGACTTTACATATAACTTTACCGGTGCCATTCCTCCTCCGTTAAAAGCGGACGGAAAGTATGTTGAATTTGATATCGCTATCCCTGCTCAGGCAAAGTATATCACGCTGATTACGACAGGTGCCGGAGGGCCGGCTGACAACACAATCAATTCAGATCATATGGTGTTTTCAGGTGCCCGGTTGGAAATGCAGCCATTGCCCAAGGTTGTGGATGTTGCTGCTTCGCAACCGCAGGAACAGACGTTCACGGAGGAAGATCGGCAAGCGGCCTATTTGTTATCCAAGATGTTTTACGACGAAGGCCTGTTGGCACTGCCGAATGAGGAAGTGGAACAGCGCGTCACCGGGGCGCTTAAGGAGGAGGCGGTTGCCTTAAGGAAACAGGAAAAAGAATTAAAGACAGCCGCTGAGGCAATTGAAATTTCCATGGCACATGCCCTGGTTGACGGAGAGAGTCGGGATTTACCAATTTATCTTGCGGGAGACCCAGGCAAGAAAGGTGAATCGGCTGAACGGGCGATCCCGGCGATTTTTACAAACGGGGAAAAAAGACCGTTTCATCCTCATGGTAGTGGTCGTCAGGAACTTGCCGCTGCGCTGGTGTCTCCTGAGAATCCGTTGACAGCGCGTGTGATTGTGAATCGTCTATGGGCGGCCCATTTTGGTGAGGGTTTGGTCGGAACCACGAGTAACTTTGGAGAATTGGGTGAGCGTCCGACGCATCCGAAACTGTTGGATTATCTGGCGGTCGAGCTCATGGAGAATCAATGGTCGCTGAAACATATGCACCGTATGATGATGAATTCGGCAACGTACCAACAGAGTAGCGATTATCAGTCACGACCATTTGAAATGGATCCGGATAATCAGTTCCTTTGGCGAATGAATCGGAAGCGATTGGAAATTGAGCCCTGGCGGGATGGACTTTTATATGTTTCCGGCGAATTGAATTTAGAGTTAGGAGGGCCATCAATTCAGTTGGACGACAGTCAGAATAAGCGGCGAACGTTATATGGATTCGTGAGTCGGCATCGACTCAATGAACTGCTGAGATTATTTGATTTTCCAGATCCGAATATTACCAGTGCTTCCCGCAGTGTGACCACGGTGCCTTTACAGCAGCTGTTTGTTTTGAACAGTGATTTTATGTCGCAACGTGCCAAGGCGTTAGCAGAGCGAGTTCAGCAGGAAATGGATGGATCGGTGGAACAGCAGATCCAGTATGCTTTTGAATTATTGTATGGACGGGAAGCAGCGGACGACGATATTGTTCTAGGTACCGAGTTCTTGGAGTCCGTCGCAACAAGTGATAATATGGAAACCGCCTGGCAACAGTATGCGCTGGCATTGTTAAGTGCAAATGAATTTATGTTTGTTGATTAAGTGAATAGGGATCGAATGAATCTGAATATTCGGTGGTGGACAACTGATTTAGGAATCGTGGATGAATATGGAAAATCATAAAAGGATCGACCTTCCGTTGATCCAGCCGAAGGGGGTGTCTCGTCGTCAGATGCTTACAACCAGTGGTGTCGGGTTCGGCATGTTAGGGTTGTCTGCGCTGTTGGGAGATGAACAGCGTTTAGACGCCGCGGTTCGGTCCACCAGCCCGACACGACCCAAATCGTCCCACCACCTGGCACGCGCCAAACATGTGATTTTCCTGTTCATGAATGGTGGGCCGTCCCATGTGGATACCTTTGATCCCAAACCCGAATTAAAAACTCAGCAAGGCAAAGCTGGCCGGGGTGGCAAGTATATGCCGTCACCATTTTCCTTTGGAAAATATGGTGAAGCGGGAATTGATATGAGCGATATCTATCCCCATCTAAGAAGTGTTGCCGATGAATTGTGCATCCTGCGAGGAATGCATACGACAACACCCAATCATGAACCGGGACTGTTGATGATGAATAGCGGAATGCAACAGCCCGTTCGTCCCTGCCTGGGGTCATGGATCACGTACGGTTTGGGTACGGAGAACCAAAATCTGCCGGGATTTGTTGTCATGTGTCCCGGGAAACCGGTTGTCGGACCCGCTTTGTGGAGTAATAGTTTTTTGCCCGGGATCTTTCAGGGAACGCATATTAATAATTCCAACATTGATCCTAAAAATGCGATTGGTCATATCAATAATAAGAACCTGTCGCCGGAGGCCCAGCGTCGTTTGTTGAATTTATTGCAGCGTAGTAATCAGCGGCATCTGGAACAGCGGGAAGTGGATTTGAATCTGGAGGCAAGGATCCAGTCACTGGAAGTTGCCTATGGCATGCAGTTTGAAGCTCAGGAAGCTTTTGATACGACCCGTGAAACGAAAGAAACGCTGGCGGAGTATGGTGAAGGTCAGTTTGCCAACGGTTGTCTTGTTGCGCGACGATTGGTGGAACGTGGTGTTCGTATGGTGCAGGTTTATTATGGATCCGGTCAACCGTGGGATGCCCATGGAAATATTATGGACCATAAACGAGATGCCGGAAAAAGTGACCAACCAATCACCGCTTTGATCAAAGATCTCAAACAACGTGGACTGCTTGACGAAACGCTGATTGTCTGGACGGGCGAATTTGGAAGAACGCCCACCGCCCAGGGGAAGACAGGTCGAAATCACCATGCAACTGGATTTACCTCATGGCTGGCCGGGGGTGGAGTGAAAGGTGGCATGATCTATGGTGCAACCGATGAACTCGGAATGAATGCCGTTGAAAATCGAATGGATGTCCACGATCTGCACGCAACCATGCTGTATTTGCTGGGGATCAATCATGAAGAATTGACATATCGATACAGCGGTCGCGACTTCCGACTGACAGATGTGTTTGGAAATATCCAACACGACATCATTGCATAGAATGGGTCAAGAAAAAACACCGCCCTGGATAGCGATTCCAACGCGGTGTTTCTCAAGGGTGACTGAAGGGACTTGAACCCTCGACAACCGGAACCACAATCCGGGGCTCTACCAACTGAGCTACAGCCACCATCTTTATTCAGGGATTCAATGTAATTTGGTTTTGATGACGGGGCAAGGGGCATAAATTGATCGGTTTCCGATGACCCAATTTCTCGGAAGGTCGATTCCTAGAACGGAAATGTTTCATCTAATGTGGATGCGGAAAGTTCCACTAAAAAATCACCAATGCGCTCCGTTAGTACCTGCATCAACTGCTCGCCCTTTTCGGCCGTTGCCGCATGAGGATAACCCGAACCACTGTTCGTTGTTAATAAGTCCCATTGTCGTGTGATACTGATCCATTTCTTGTTGACCGCATCAAAGCGAGTCGGTTTGGTCGCACCATCATCGGCGTTAAAGGAGCCGTCCTCGTTGCGTGAGACCAGCTCATTGTGATAGGCCAGGATGAGCGACGTTTCCGGTTCGCCGGCGTGGTCTTCCATATGCTCAAAAATATCGTGGTAGACATCGTCAACCATGTTGTACCAGTTGGCAAGAAAGAGATGTGCTTCGGTTCGACCTGAGAGCTCGCGGAGCAGAGGTTTGAAGTCGTTGCCACCATGACTGTTTAAAATAACTATTTTTCGGATATTGCTGCGAACCAGAGATTCGACCAGATCCTCAATCACTTTAAACAAAGTCGTTGGGTACAGATTCATCGCCAGAGGGAATTTTCGCATGTTGGTTTCCGTTCCGTAAGGGATCGTTGGCAACAGTACAACCTTACCTCCCTGTTGGTGTGCGTAAGCACAGGCACTTTCCCCAATATCCGTTCCTTCAAACATGTCCGTTCCGTAAGGTAAGTGGAGATTATGCGGTTCGGTTGCACCCATAGGTAAAACCGCAACTTCATAGGGGTTGTGTTTGACGGTGCCGTAATTGACTTCGGATAGAACCCAGGGTCGCATGTGAAAAAATCCTCTTGAGAAAGGTTATTGGTCTAGTTTTGGAAGGGAGTCAAACACCTGCTGAATGGTGGATTCCGTCATTTGAGTATTGGATAGATCAAGAATTTGGAGATTGGCCAGTGTACTCAGCACTCGCGCGGACTCGTTGGTGACTTTGGTGCCTGTGAGCCACAGTACCGTCAGATCCGTATGCCCCTGAAGGTGGAGGACACCCGCATCGGTGATACCGGTTTGGGATAAATCCAGTTCAGCTAAGTCGGGGAGATTCGCCAGCGATGGCATGATCGCA
The DNA here is from genome assembly GCA_036150515.1 of Planctomycetota bacterium. Lineage (GTDB taxonomy): Bacteria > Planctomycetota > Planctomycetia > Pirellulales > Pirellulaceae > UBA721. The sequence continues at coordinate 2,393 of JAYZPA010000236.1, read as the reverse complement.
TCCGTTACACGGGATCCTTCAAGTGATATTTGATTGAGGTCGGTCATACTGGCCAGAGTTGCTGTCGAGGCGTCGGAAATGTTGCAGTGAGTCAGGTCGATCCAGTTGATGGAGGCCTGTCCTTTTAAGTGAGCCAGTCCTTTGTCAGTAATCGATCCGTGAGCTAAACACAAAGCCGTTAATTCTGTCCCCGGTCGAATGTCTGAAAGTTGTTTGTCGGTAACCTTTAGAAATTGCGAATAAGACTCATCCAGCTGTTCAAACGACTGGCCGCTTAGCTGTCGCAGCGTACCAGGAGTGTCTGTATTGGTATAAATCTTGTTTAACAATTGGAAAAAAGCAGATCGATACTGCCCCCGATTACTGTCCATGAAAAAATGAGCCAACCCGGTTGATTGACTATAGAGACGCTGGATTTCCTGATGGGTGGTAAGCTCATGGCGACCGAGTGACGCTAATTGTTCGAGCGGAAGATAGAACCGGTTTACCAGATTGCGGTATCTTGCAAATTGAAGACGGAAGGACTCAAAACCACCAACCGTCATAAAATGTTGATAGTCCCGAAGCGATTCCATGTACATGGCGACCCCCTCAAGTGCCCAGATATTTTGATCCGATGCAATGTCTCTGGATTGCGGCCCCAGTTCATAAAAGAGCTGATGCGTGACTTCGTGGAGCCAGGTACCAACCTTCGGAGGTTCGCTGACATAGAGGAATGCGTATTTATACTGGTCAGAATAAAAGCCGACGGAAGCGACCTTAGTACCCTTGCGCCTCATAAAGAAGGCCTGATAATCCTCGGCAGATGAAAACAGAATGATCTGATGGCGTTTCCGCTGATATAAAGGTCGGTTACTGCCTTTGAATCGTTCGGCCAGAATATTGGTATCACACCAGAATTCAACGAAAATCTGTTGCCAGGCAGAATATAGTTTTTCAATCTGTCGTGCGATTTTAACACCAGCGGCCGGTTGCGAATCCGTGTAGATGTCAAAATGTGTCGTGCTAATCCGATAGTAAGCCCCTTTTTTCCAATGGGTAAAGGGATGGGTTTCTTTGGCGAGTACCGGCTTGGGCTGTAGTAGAAAGACCGACGAATCACTGTAGTTCAGAATTTTTCGAGCTTGAACATGCCGGTGGTTTTCATGTAGTACCCGGTGTAGGATACGATATGCTTCTGCAGGTTGGGATTCCACGATCTTGATGGCCTGCTGAAATAGCCGCTCTGCTTCGTTGCGGCGCAGGGTCATAAAGGATTCGTACCAGAATTTTTTCAACTGGCTGGCGTTGGCTGCCGGCTTATAGTGGTCAATATTTTGAAACGGGTATACCACCCGCTGATCATCTCGTACGGTGACAAGCCATTGTTGTGTAATGGCCTGCTGCTCCGGCAGATTGAGCTCTTTGCATTTGCTCGCCAGTTGGGCGAGCTGTTGCTGAAAAACACCGGCCTCATCCGATGCTTCAAACGCATGGAGACTGCTGGTGGCTGCTAGAAATAGCAGTGTAAAAAATAGTGGCCGGCGGAACATAGGAAGAAGCATTACCAGTCGATGGAGACAGATCAATAAATAGCACCTGTTTATATTATACTCGACCTATCCGGGTTTTTCTTGAACGGGAGTGACAGCAAGATGACACGATCAATGCAATTCGATATCGAGCTTGCCGTATCAGGTGGTGGTCCATAGAATTCCATAGTGAGTTGGGTTATTTGCAGGGTGAACAGGAAGTTGAATTTCAAGCGTGAAATTGAAAAGAGGAAACGAGTGAATAAACAGAGAGTCCTGTTGAGTTTCTTTTTGGTTCTGATGAGCGGAGTTCTGCAAGCCGCTCCCGTGGTGGATTTGGAAGTGGCGATGGAAACGCCGTTACCCATAACTCAGATTAAGCAATGGGCATCCTTCTTACAGAAGGCAGGTTTTACCAATGTCCAGATCCGCAGTGCCAAGTTGACGGATAAGCCGCAGGTGAAAACATTTGGGAAGCCGGAGGCCCGTACCTTTGTCGTTACAGGAATTTTAGCTGGCGATCAGTTGGTCCTGCCTGGCGGCGGTTTCAAATATGGGCAGGTGGATGCAGCGAAGAACTGGATTCGCCGATTACAGGGGGATGGTGCCAATGCCTTAACCACCGAAAAGGGGGCTTATGGACTAAGCCGTGACGAGATCGTCAAAGTCTATGATGAATTGACCAAAACGGTAAAGGCGGTGACAACCGACCGGCCGACTAAGGATGTAATCCGTTCGATTTCAAGATTGTGGGATTTGCAGGTTACCGTGGATCCGGCAGCACGAGGGCAGTTGTTTTCGGAAGCGCCCTTTAAGGATGAACTGCAGGGGATGACCAGCGGTACCGCTATGGCAATTGTATTGAAATCGGCAGGGCTGATT
>JAYZPA010000235.1:0-14238 GCA_036150515.1 Planctomycetota bacterium | reverse complement strand
ACTCAGGCTGCGATGATGCAGAGTGAGGGTGGGGTTTAACGCAAGACTCTCCTGAAGTAATTTGATTGCCTTTTGATGATCGCCTTGTCTGTAGAACATGTTGGCAAACAGCCCATATTCCATGGGGGGCTGATAAGACTGTGCCTGCCAGGCAGGGTAGAGTGCGACTCCCGCTGCGTCGTTGTTTTGTTGGTCGTAGCTGAGTGCTAGCAGACGAATGGTTGAGGCATCGTGAGGGTTTAATTCCAATGAGGACTGAAGCACGGCAATTGCTCTGAAGGGTTTGTTCTGCAGAGAATAGACGCGGCCCAGATTAAGCAGCAGTTGACTGTCATTGCTTACGTGCCGGGCAGAGGATTGTAATTTTTCTTCTGCCATGTTTAGCAGTTGGATATCCTTGACGGTAGCAAATTGAGCCAGCAGTGCTGCACCTCTCGCACGATCTGCTTCCCATGAGGGTATTCTTGTTTCAGAATTCTGAAAAAGGACCCAGGGTGTCGAGTCATAATCTTTTTTCTTGATGGTAGATGAGTTGTTATATTCCAGCATCTCGGGATCACGCAGCACGCGGTGATCGGATTGTGTGGAATGAGCAATATCGCTGTTGGCGATTCTCGGCATATGGCATGCAAAGCACGAATTTCCGTTTGTCTGCTGCCGATTCGGTAACGCCTCGCTGCAGATTGTCTCGGGAGCCGTGTGACACTGCAGGCATTTGCCGCGATAAAAGCCTACTTTGTCTTGTGTCGCAGGTGACCGATGCGGGTCATGGCAACTAGTACAGCCCATTTGTTCTTTGGATGCAAGGTAGCACTGGCTGGCATGCATTTGCTCTACGTGGCTCAGTATCTGAGCAGATCCGTCATGGAGGGCAACCTGTGGGTTGGTAAACACGGTCCAGGTGTCATCGAGTTTCATACCGGGTCGAAAATCAAAAAACGATTTTCCAAAACGTGCCACACGGAGTTTTCCGGCAAGATGACATTGATTGCAAATGCTCTCTTTTTCCGGCCTTGGCAAGACGGCTGGATTGACCACAAACTGATCCGTCGTAATGGATTGCTTAAGATGTCCCTGAACATGTTTTTCTGCGGGGCCATGGCACCGTTCACAACTAATGCCCATCTCACGAAATGGATTTTGCGAGTCGAAATGATGGGGTTTCTGATCAATACGGTTTACTAACCCAGCGTGGCAGGCGACACACTTATCGAGGATGGTACGGTCAAAACGTTGGTGATTTGCCGGCATATAACCAGGCGACAGATCCCACAGTTCCTTTTCCACATACCAAGTAATCGGTGATTGAAACAGCCGCTGTCCCTTTTGTTGCAGGAATGACCGGCCACGTGAACCGGATCCCACAACGTAATGCATCGGCACACTCTGCTCGAGCACGGTTTCACCTGAAGTGGAGATGAGACGTTCAACATGCTCTACACTGCGGGGTGGGGTGGTTGTTGAATTTCCTTCAGAGCGGATTTCATAGTCAAATCCACCGGCCTGGAAATGTACATTTTCAAGGTAGTCTTCCAGTGGAGTTTGTTCGCCAAGCTTGCGGATAGAATTTGCCATGGGATGGTTCATATAGGCTTGATAGATTTCCCGATGACATTCTTTACACCGAAGACTTCCGGCATAATCATTGCTGATCGCCTTTGGCAGCGGAGCTTTTTTGTCATGAATCCAGAACGTGTTGGAATCCGCATTCACAGGTGTTTGTGCATGGCCTCCTGACCGGCTGACATCCGGTTCGGAGTTACATCCGAAAATCACGATACCGATTAATGCCAGTACGATAAACGGAAGAAAGCGGTTCTTAATGATCGGTTTTCGCAGGATGTTTTGGGATTGCGATTTGAACACGTGGACAGGATCGATCATCGTTCTGTCGTTTCCTTGATGAAGTCGCTCGGAATGCAGGAGAGGATTCAGGACTCACTATCAATTTCCGGTTTGGAAGAGTCGAATGACTCGTTTTCTTCTGGAACCGTGGCATCACCGAGATAGATTCTGGATGCAGGGTGTTGTTCGAGCCATTCCCCCCACGTCGTGATAATGTAGGGATAATCGGGTAGCGGAGCATTTTCTGAGGAGTGTCCGAAACGGATGTTGTCGAAATAAAAGAACATTTCACGATCCATCCAGCCTCCAAGACCGACCGTAAGATATTCCCCGCGTTCAGTTGAGGTGAAGACTCGTGCTCGTTCATGAATGTCACAATAGGTTACGGTAATGGGTATTTCCTGAATAAGGTCATTGATAACTTTAGCGCCCAACGCATCAAATGCGGAGAGGATATAGGCTCGGTTTTGTTCGCCAATCGTAACTCCGATGACCTGTTCTGTCGCGGTGACCTGTGCTTGTTGAGCAGTCAGCGTCACAGGAGCAATCAGCCCAGGCAGCATCATCGGTGTATCCTGGGGAGCTCGTTTGCCGTTGATTAATTCGTTATGGCTCTCAGGTAACACGATGGTAATTTTCTTATCCTCGGTTCCCAGAACGGCACCCAACACAATCACGCCGGTGCATATCACAATGATGAACAATCCGGCAAAATACCATGCAGCACGTGATTCACGTTCATCTTCGAGGGTATAGTCGTAGTCATCGTCGTCCGCATCGTCGGAGAACAGAGGATTGATTTTCTTATGCAGTTCCGCAGATTCCTCATTGTCCGCAGGTACGGATGGTTGAAGATTGGAATCGGACAGGTCATCCGATGGCGTCGACGGAGTATTGGAATCCACAGTCATTACATTTCCTCACAAACGAGTCTGGTCTAAGGGTTAGTATTTTCAGCTGGCTGTGCGGGTGCAAACGGTCCGGTACCCGTGTTTTCACGAGTCATTTGAAGGATCAGCCGATTCATCTCAATCAAAGCCTGTTCGTTGGTTTGGTCAATGGTTATGATCGCCTGATACCAGGTGATTGCTATCTCCGGCTTACCGATGGCTTCGGCCAGTTGTGCCAGTTCAAATCGAATTGGCAAATTGTCGGGCTGATCGATCACGTCAGTATTGAGTTGTGAAAATCGTTCACGTTTTGTCCTCAGGTTTTCTGACTGAGTCGCATAATGTTGGGCGTTGATCGTATCATTAAGGCCGCGATAGGCCTCGGAAATCTTATACATGAATTGATCGTCGTAGGGATAGTATCGTAATCCGCTGACAAAGAGATCGACCGCTTCCTGATAATGGCGGTCTTGAACCTGGATTGTCCCTTTGAGCAAAATAGCTTCGTGTTGCGAGGGATCTCTTTCTAATGACTGATCCAGCAGTTGCAGGGCATCGGAGACATTCCCGAGGTTGTATTCGCAGTTCGCCGCCAGTGCTTGCAAGCGGGGGGAAGTGCGTACTTGCTGGATGTAACTCAGAGCTTGAGCAAACTGCCGCAATTTTATGTGAACTTCCGCCATGCTCGTTAATACAGATTCGCGATGATCTCCGTAGGGTGATAATTCCGTGTAACGCTGGTAGGCATTCAGCGAATCTTGCCATTGTTCATAGTCCTGCTGAACAATTCCCATGAACCGGAAGATTCGTGCGTTGTTCGGATCTATTTCTGAAACAATCGTTGCGGCATCCATCGCATACTGCATGTTTCCCAGATCGTAATGAATCGATGCCATTAGTTGATACGCAGGCAGCAGCTTGCGTCCCACCGTGTCACTCATTTGAACGGAGGTATTCAATGCGGCAAGCGCATCGGAGTATTGTTTTTGTTTGAAGGCCAATTCCCCGGCAATGTAATAGAGGTACGTTGTGATTTCGGGATCGTCCGTATCTTTAAGCTCTTTTAAGAATTCGGCTGTTTGAACTTTTTCGTCGATCGACAGCGCAGTAAATGCATTGAGCACAGCGATCCGATCATCCTGTCCGGGAAACTGCATTAGCGCATTGCGATGAGAAATCACGTCGGGAACATGTCGTTCGTGCAGCGCTTCAAGTGCAGCATCAAAATGTTGATCGGCCGTCAGATTTCCATAAGCGGACAGCGTTAAACCTTGCGTGTTACGATCCCATGCCATCACACTGAGAAAACTGATCAAGATGATCGCAACGATCAACAGCATACCCGTTTTTTTGCCTCCGATCCCGCTTGTGGGATGATCCGCGTCCGCGAGTTCGTCTATGGGGTTATTGCCCAACGGAGACGTTTCTCGCTGACTTGAGTCAGAGGTAATGTCAGGATCCGACGGGATACTGGATTCGGTGTCCTGAATCTCGGAGACGTCATCGATATCCCCGGTTTCGTGAACGGGAGTTTCGAGGAGTTCGTCGCTATTAAATGATTCGTCAGTCATGATATATCTGTTGGACAAGAGTGAGGGATGCGGAAATGAACCTTCGTTAGTTGGCGGCAGGTTGAACAACCATCAGTGGTTGCGACGTGGGTACATCTTGAATTATCTGCTCGGTACCATTGGGCCACTGAATATGTAAGTGGTCGACGGTTGCGTCAGCGGGAAGTGACCAGTACAGGTGATTGTCACTCTGCGAAAGGTAGCTTGCGCCACCGCGAGTTAATCGGATCAGATTTCCAATGGACGTGTGTAATGTCAAAATACTGCCGACGGCATCCCGATTGCCGGCCGTACCGACTAATTTGACGCGAATGTTCTGCCCGGTTTGTTTGGTTTGGTTTTCAATCACCGCAGAGGGCTCTACATTATTACTGAATATAAAATCGGCATCTCCGTCCCCATCGAGGTCACCGAGAGCCAGTCCTCGGCCAGAATGTCCGGTATTCATATAACCATGATCATCAAAACGCCGGCGGATGAACTTGCGGTATTGGGATTGTGCGTTCATTTCATTCATCAGGAGCAGCGGCATTTGCAGTAATCGGCCGGATCGTGGATAGTTAATCACGTGGCCGTTGGTTACCAGAAGATCTTCATCACCATCGTAGTCAAAGTCATAAAATACGGTCCCAAATCCAACGAACAATCCTCCCAGCGATGTAACGCCGGTTCGATCCGAGACAAAAGTAAACATCGATTTTCCATCATTACGATATAAGGCAAATGCTTCCTGTTCGTAATTGGCGACCCAAATGTCCGGTTTTCCATCCAGATTATAATCTCCAACATCGATTCCCATGCTTCCGTTGGAGTTGCCTAGTCCATCAAAGGCAACCGAAAACAGCGTGCCACGTTCCTTAAAGACCCCGTTGCCTTCGTTGACATAGAGAAAATTAGCGACCGTATCATTGGCGACGTAAATATCAAGATCACCGTCCATGTCGAAATCACAGGCCATCACGCCGAGTCCTTTTCCTTTGTCGGTGAGACCGGCTTCTTGCGTTGCGTTATAGAATGTGCCGTCGCCATTGCTGTAATAAATGATATCCGGCAACGGTTGGAATTGTTTGGGCGGACAGATTTCCTGTTGCCCGGGATTGGGACCCTGGCAAAAAGGATTGTTTTCGAATGACCAATTCACATAGTTGCAGACATAGACATCCAAAAACCCGTCGCCGTTGAAATCACCCCAGGCAGCGCTACTGCTCCAGCGTTGATTGTCGAGTCCGGCGGGCGCATGTATTTCTAGAAATGTACCATCGCCCTGATTGTGGAAAAACTTCAAGCTGTTCCAGCCCGTCAGCAGGAAATCGGGGAATCCATCATTATCAAAATCCGCGACCTGGCATCCGTGGGTATATAGTGACGCATCATTAGTAAAGCTTGAATCAGTGACTTCGTCGAACTGTGCCTTTCCATCATTACGATACAGGGCTCCGGATAAGCCGACAATTTTTTGCTGCTCATACTTCCCCCCACCGGGCAGGAAGAAATCGAGCGTGCCGTTCATGTCATAATCGAGAATGCCAACACCGCCCCCTAAGGATTCCAGAATGCTGTTGTTACCGGCGTCTCGTCCGTTGCGATAGGTAAAATCAACCCCGGTTTGATTCGTGATGTCCTGCAGGATTACGCCCTGACCTACATCACGTGATCCCAGGTTTTCATCCGTACTGAGATCGGGCAGCCCCGTATCCACTGGATTGTTCGACGAGTTTCCATCGGAATCCAAATTGGCAATATCGGTAAGTTGATCCAGCGGGTCATCGGGCTGGCAGCCAGTAAGTACCAGACTCAGTGTGGTGAGGAGCAGCAAACAGTAGGTGAATTTAGCTTTCATGTTCATAAAGCGGTTTGTTGAAGGAATGGTCATTTCTAGTTATGCCTGACACATGTTTCTTAGGGAGTTTCTTCTATGGGTAGTTTTGGCAGGACGGGGGTGCCGGGGGTGGATTGACTCTCCTCACCCTGAGGCGGAACCGATGTTCTATTGGTTTGAGCTTGGGAGAATGCTATTTCTTGTTCAAAACGGTCGACTTGTTCTTGCAAATTGGGGTCATCTTTAAGTTTTGATCGATAGTACTTCAGCATGAATTTGAGTGTGGGCAGATATCGCGGACTCAATTGATAGGCAGAACGCATCCATACCATCGCTTCTTGCTCAGAACCATAATTCCAGAAAAGGTCGGCAATTTCGAGACGTGTGTCGATACTGTCGATACCATTGCCGACGGTATCGACGAGTTGATTTGCATTAGCGAGATTCTCTTTAATTTCTTCCACAGCATCAAAGTGTGCCTGGGCCTCTTCCAGACGGTCCATTCCACGAAGAGCCTGAGCCAGAAACTGCCGTGGGTCGGTTAATAAAGGATCTTTGTCAACCAATGCCTGAAGATAGGGCAGGGCATCTGCATAGCGCCGGTTTTCAACAAGAATGCGTCCCAATTCCGTCGATGCGGCATAATGTTCAGGAGACTCTGTCAGCACGATTCGCAATATCTTTTCCGCTTTTTGATCCTGACCCAACATACGAAAACAATGTGCCTGGGCCACATAGGAATCGGTTTTTAGTAAGGGATCGTCTTCAGCAAGCTTGAGGTATTGTAATGCACTTTTGGTGTTTTTAAGCTCTAACTGAACTTCGGCCATGTCCATGGCGGCGGCATAGTACTTAGGATCAATTTTCAATGCGGCATGAAAACACTTTTCGGCTTCTTTTGTGTTGTGAAGAGAATTCTCAATGACGCCTTGTAGGAAATGGGGTCGGGGATCTTTGGGGAAATCAATTTGCCAGGCTCGAATCAGCTGCAATGCAGCCTCGTGCATTTGAAATTGCAGGAAGCCGATGATGTAAGCTTCACATATTTCACGCTCGTCTCCCCGCGGGTCTGCTAACAGCATGGACAGCGCGGGCTGAGCCTTGTCCAGATCCGCCGATTGAGCTGCTGCCAGAATGCGTTCCCGTGAAATCATTTCCCCGTCATAACCCTCGGACGAGGCAAGCTCCAAAAGCTCACTCATTGCCCGATAATCTCCTCGGCGACGCTCAAGTCGAGCCATCAAAAAGTGAATTTCACTTTTCTTGATAAACGGTATTTTGCCCGCAGTGTCTAACCACTCGCCGGCGCTATCGAGTCGATGATTCAGGAGATTGTGCTTGGCCTGATTAATCGGATAAGTGGTTGCAAAATACATCCCGCCAACAAAGATAGATGCAAGGATGCCTGCAACGATCATCAAACCGGTGGTCCGATTCAACGAAGTCTGTTGTTTATGATCCTGATCGGATGACCCAGACACAGCATCCTCGGACACTGTGGATTTGGTTTCGTCTAGTGGGAGTTCAGATCCCATGCATGTTCACCGACTTACTGAGATGGATTGGTATTGCTATGCTGCTGCGGTTATGTCGATTGGATGACGAAAAGAACCGCATTGCCCATGGTGGATAAGTTAATCGCAACGGTTAACGAAGGGTACAACAGCACCCTTCTATAGCTAAATGATACGACACACCTGAGAATAGGTACGTAAGCGGATGCATTTTTGGTCGAATGCTAATGCTCTTTAACGCTGAATAATCGAATTATTCCACCAAATTGATATATCCCGACGAGGTGTAACAAATTCATCGTCAAATTGAGCGGTGGCAATGTCCAGATCGCCGTCTTGATCAAAATCACCCATGACGGCCGTCGCATGGTGCGCATTGTCCGATTCAATCGCCCGAGCGGTAAATTTTCCAGGTGCCGTCTGTTCCAGCCAGATTAATGAATCAAGCGATTCTCCCGAGTCGTCCTGCAGTACCTGAGGGCCAATTAAACTACAGCAAACGACATCCTCGTCCCCGTCATGATCTAAATCTCCGGCAATGGCCCGATGGATGCCTGGCATGGAATGCAGAACATGCGTCTTCCATTGGAGATCCCCCAGATTTTCTATCCAGTGTGCGGCCTGGTAGGGCACAATGTAAAAAGTATCGAAGATATCACCGTTGGTGAACAGTATATCCAGATCGCCGTCATGATCCATGTCGTAGAGATCGATACCGGTGGATCCCCAAACCGGGTTTTCCGCGGAGAATACCTTCTTTCGGCGAAATGTGCCATCACCCCGATTAATGAACAACTCAATCGACTCATGCTCCTGACTGATCAGCGATACAAAATCCAGATGCCCGTCACCATTGATATCTGTGACCGGAATATGGATCACGCCATGCCGATCATCAATCAGTTGCTTGTCATACTGCGGTATGCCGTTTTTGATCCCGGTGTTAATCAATAGCCAGACATTTCCTGTTAACCGCCATCCGAATTCAGCGACCAATAAATCTGTCTTACCATCCTGATTGAAGTCACCGGGCTGAATGTCGGTGACCCGACCAAGGCCTGTGACCAATGCAACGGGATCAAATGCATCTGTGTCCGGTTGAGGGCGAAGCCAAATGACTTGTCCTTTAGCATGATCTTCGGGCAGGAAACTGCCTAAATCTGCTACGAGGTATTCGCCCTGGCCATCCTGATCTAGGTCAACCAGCGTTGTATGACTGGGATGAGCAACTTTGGCCTGACGACCGTAGGTGATTTCCGTCCCATCAAAGTGAACTTCATAGACTGCACCCGCGCGCATTTCGCAGACGACCAGCGTCGACCGCGGTAACCACTCTGTATCGGCTTTGTCGTACCATTGTAAATTTGAAATGGCAGGTGGAAACGTCGTTGATTGATTCACCGTAGCGGCAGGTAAGGGGTGTGTCGATTCAGAAAATTTCACCGATCCAGGTGGATTCTTGGCCGCCGTAGGCGGTGTGGATAATTTTGCAGGAGCATGACGCCGATAATAGTCAACGATTTCACCACGTTTGGGAAGCTTCAGATCCGTACGCCCCGACTCTTCGTACAGGGTAAAACCTAGCTCGACCTCCTTGAACCATCCATCTCTGGGAAGCGCCGATGCCGGAGGGGGAGCATGACAATCCCCACAGAAACGGTCGATTTCGCCCTTCACCCGCTCGTCGTCGGCCGGTGTGATGTCCGGGGTCGAAAAATCGTCAATATCGATGGTGACCGAGTCGTCATTGCAGCTTGAAAAACAGAGAAGCAGACAGATACCCATGCAGATGATATAGAATCGGATCCAAATCGTCATCGTTGGAAGCTGAGAACTGTTGGCCATCTGTAAGAACCGATTGGCGTTGAAGTGCGTATGGGTTATATGGATTACATGTAAGCCTAGGGTAAACCGTTGGAATATCCCAATACCAGTTTTTACGTGGTTCGAGACCTCATTTTGGTACGCAGCCGAACACCTAATAGATTGATGTTTAATAAAAAAACCCCCTGACCCAAAGGGCCAGGGGGCGCAATAACTCTTGCCCTAGAAACCTAGGAAACAATAGCTCTACGTGAAATATACGTCTAATAATCTAAATGTCAAGCTATGAAATAGGTCAAACAGCCCTGCTGATATGTCTCAAATTGGTTGAAAACTCGGTTTGGATCATAAAAATTAGGCCGTGACAAACAACTCAGGTGGTATGCTTTCAAGAAGCTGGTTCGTCAATTTGCGGAGGTTGTTTTCCGGCGAATTCAGGTTCCTGCTGTGCTTTTGGTTTTATTAATAACAATATCTAGACGACATAAATCGAGTGCGAAAGCTATGAAAACCAGCGTTCTATTGAGTTTTATTCTTACGTGGATGGCATTTTCTTCCGTATTGGCCCAGGACGAGGTTCCGGTCAGGTGGCAGTATCCGATTGGCGTGGTCAGTCATGGCGACACCATTTATGTAGCGGACAGGCAGTTACCTGGAATTTGGGCCGTTCAGGATGGGCATGCGAAAGTTTTCTTCCAGGGTTCCCGTGGTTTTGGCAAAGTACTGAACGCCATTCGCTGTTTGGCGATTGATCAAACTGGACAGTTACTGGTGGGTGACAGTGCAACGCGTGAAATATATCGTTTTGATGCGACAGGTGTCCCCCAGCCTCTTACCGGGGGAAAGATTGGTATTCCGATGGGAATCGCGGTGACGCCGGAGGGAACGATTTACGTATCGGATTTAGAGCTTAAACAGATTGTCAAGGTGGCCGGCGGCGGTGGGGAACCGGAATTGTTAGCTGAGATAGCAGCTCCCACAGGTTTGACGTTAGATGCGGACGGGAATTTATTAGTGGTCTGTCGTTCCACGGACCCGATTCGTCGGGTAACTTCCTCGGGAAAAGTTTCAGTTTTGGTGGCGGGGCGTCCCTTCAAGATGGCACAGGACATTGCGGTGGATTCCGAGGGAACGATTTTTGTAACGGATGGATACGCCAAGACGATCTGGAATGTTGCAGCCGATGAGGCGCCTCAGGAGGCGATCAGCGGATCCCCGTTGATCCACCCGGTGGGTATTTATTCAGCGGCGGAACAGTTGCTCGTGGCGGACCCGCGTGCCAAGGATGTATTCCGCATCGTGGACGGCAAGTTGGAATCAATTCTAACACCGTAAAGCTCTGTGGATTTTGGAAGCCTGCATCATCAGGGATGGGGTGATTACTATTCGTGGAAGGGTGGGATTTCAGCGACTTCGGTTCCGTCCAGCATCGCCTGCACAAACGTGGTAACATTTTGCACGGCCAGGTCGATCAGAGCCTGACCATTCTCGGCAGTTGCGGCAAGAGGCTCCTGATCTTTTTGATCGGCCATTGCATCGAGCCGCACATTTTCCGGAAATGCAGCCAAGGCGAATGCGGTTTCAAATTCTTGCGCATGGCCGGGAAACCTCCCCGTTTCCAGAAACGGAGCAGTTTCTTCTGTCGATAGAAAATCCCAATAGGATCGGAATTGCAGATTAATCTCCAGTCGCTGCAGGAATTGACCCCACATTCCCTCACAAGGCGCAATATTTCCTCCGTGCCCGTTTAATACCAAGATGTTCTGGAATCCAGCGACATGCATACTGCGGATCGCGTCAAACAGTACCGCTAACCAACTACCAGGCATGGCCGTTAATGTTCCCGGATGTCGCATGTGATGTTCGCTGATTCCGATGTTCATCACGGGCGCGACGAGGACATGGGGATCGAGACGTGCAGCGACCTGGGTGCTGATGTGCATGATGCTGGCATGGTCGTGTTCCATCGCAAGATGCTCAAGATGTTGTTCGGTGGCTGCGACCGGAATAATACATGCCTGTAATGCTCCGCTTTGCATGCGTTCACGAAATTCGCGGCGTGTGTGCTTTCCCAGCAGTACTTTTTCAGGAAGTTCAAGTGACATGGTAGATAGGTGTCTCCGATTGGATTGTCAGGTATTCCAGAGCGAGATGAGGCTGGATTGGGTTTTGAGCACGTGATGGGCGCTCACTCAACTTCGTTATCGGCGATTACGACATGGTCGATGGTCTGCGCCAGTTGGATGGCTTCCTTAATAGCGCGGCTCATCAGGCCTGCTTCATCACCAGGTGTATAATGGTCCGTTCGCAGGTAAGACGCGTATATCCGGCTCGCCGCTCCCAGCAAATGCCCTTCAGATTCCTGTAATTGCATGTAAGCCTTTTTCATTTGGTATTCCTGTTGAAAGGGGAGGTTACTTTTCGTCGTTGGATAATTGTCATGACGATGTCATACGCTTTCCATTCCACAAACAACATCAACAGTGGAGCTGCAAAGAGGATTGCTTGTTTGAGTTTAGGATAGGTTTCGAGTTGACCAAATGATTGACTGAGACCTTCATAAAAAGCAACGATAAAGGCACTATTAAATACCAGCAGGATACAGGTGATGGCGCAGATCACCATCAGCAAACTGAGACCGCCGCGCGTCGGGATTGGATTTCGTTTAACCATGCCATAAACAGAATGGATGAAGTGACTGTGTGAGGATTTGGATGCAACTCATTTAGTTTACTCCTTTTAACGGTTACGTACAGCAAACAGGTCTGAAAACGGTTAGCGAAAAGCACTCGAATGCGAATGTTATCGTCCTTTTACCGTCAGGATATCAGGAGTATGATGGCTAATAGAGGCTCAGGGTTTGATCAGGATAAGATGTGAAGGTTGAGCGAGAGCCGGATTTGTTTCGATTTTGACGACGGTGTTCCAATAGGTTTCAAGAGGTGTGAGATCATGTCAGAAATGAGAACAGAACGAGACTCGATGGGTGAAGTCGATGTTCCCAGTGACGCGTACTACGGGGCGCAGACACAGCGTGCGGTGGACAATTTCCCGATTTCCGGATGGGCCCTGCCTGCAGCGCTGATTCATGCAATGGGGCATGTGAAATATGCATGTGCCGTGGCAAATCGCGACCTGAAAAAACTCACGGCATCGGGTACCAACCCCATATCAGAAGCTCAGGTCGACGCTTTGCTTGCCGCCTGTCAGGAAGTGGCTGAAGGTACTCTTGACGCCCAGTTTCCAGTGGACGTGTTTCAGACTGGTTCGGGTACTTCAAGTAATATGAATGTCAACGAAGTTATTGCCAATCGAGCGATTGAAATTCATGGAGGTGATCGTTTTCAATCGGACAAATCAATTCATCCTAATGACCATGTAAATATGGGGCAAAGTACCAACGATACGTTTCCTACGGCAATTCATGTTGCGGTTGGAGATATGATCCAACAGGAACTGATACCGGCGTTAAAACGTCTTGCGGAGTCCTTCAGAGTCAAATCAGAACAGTGGGACAGTTTAATCAAAATTGGTCGAACTCATTTGATGGATGCAACTCCGTTGAGATTAGGTCAGGAATTCGGTGGGTTTGCCCGGCAAATCGAGTTGTCCATGGAAAGAGCAACGGAAGCCCAATCGGCAATTTTGGAGTTACCGGTTGGTGGTACTGCGGTGGGTTCCGGTATTAATACTCATCCGGAGTTTGGTGGGCGCGTGTCTGCCTGCCTGTCAGAACGTATTGGCATTCCGTTTGTTGAGGCAGCGGACCATTTTGAAGCGAATGCCCAGCGCGATGGATTGGTTCAATGCCACGGAGGCCTCAAGACCATTGCCAATTCCCTGTTTAATGTGGCAAATAATATTCGCTGGCTGGGATCAGGCCCACGATGCGGATTTTCCGAGATTCAACTTCCCACACGCCAGCCGGGTAGCTCCATTATGCCTGGGAAAGTCAACCCGGTCATGTGTGAAAGTATGATGCAAGTTGCCGCAAGGGTCATAGGAAATGATCAAACGGTGACACTGAGTGGGGCAACCGGTGGAAATTTTCAGTTAAATATCATGATGCCTGTCATGGGACATGCAACTTTGGAGAGCATTTCCCTGCTGGCGTCTGTGGTCAATGCGTTTGTTGACTTTTGTGTGACGGATTTAGTGGCCAATGAGGCTGCTTGTGAGGCTGCTGTGGAACAAAGCTTATCGATGGTGACCAGTTTAAATCCATATATTGGTTATGAAAAAGCCGCCAAACTCGCTAAAGAAGCATTTCAAAGTGGAGCGACAATTCGCGAATTATGCCAACAAGACGAAGTGTTATCTGATGAAGATTTGAAACAAGCACTCGACCCGTGGCGAATGACCGAGCCTCAGGAGTAATCCTCGTATGTTGCATCAATGCTGATTGAGTTGAGAAATGCAGTGAAAACGATTTTTGGGGTAGTTGAAACAGGCCTGACTCTCCAGTATGGTTTTCCCGTATTTTTCCACCGCGGGGTTGAATTGGCCTTTCACCAAGACCGATTTACTTTATCATTACGAAATTACACGCTGCCGGTAGTTCTAAATGGGCTTGCATGCACTTGTTTTAGGACTTGGTATTCAGACGAAAATGCAGCTGGGCATCATGAATGTCTTAAAGACAAACGGGATAGTACCGAAACCTATCCGTAAACCTTTTTATAGTTTGGGGTTAGATACAGCAAATGGCGCTGGAAAATATTAGAAATATTGGAATCTCGGCTCATATTGACTCAGGGAAGACAACCCTTAGCGAG
>JAYZPA010000234.1:0-65395 GCA_036150515.1 Planctomycetota bacterium | reverse complement strand
CCGAACGGCCCCGTCCAACAATGACTCAAATCAACGACATTCTTGAAACGCTGTTCACGCTGCAGGTCCTGATCCCATGGATACTCGCCATGACATTTGGAATATTCGTTGGCTCAACACCCGGTCTGACGGCGACCATGGCTGTTGCTCTGGTCATCCCCCTATCCTACAACCTTCCTAAAGAAGCAGCACTGGCTATGGTGATTGGGGTTAGTTTCACGGCGATCTTTGCTGGAGACATTCCAGCAACCTTTTTACGGATCCCGGGCACCCCGGCATCCGCCGCCGCCACTTTAGACGCGCATCAATTGGCAAGACGGGGACGCGGCAAACAAACTCTGTTAATTAATCTTCTATGTAGTGCTCTGAGTGGTACGCTAGGCGTGCTGATCCTTATGATGGTCGCTCCTCAGTTGGCCGTACTCGCCCTTCAGTTCAGTAACTTCGAATATTTCTGGCTTTGTCTCTTAGGATTAACTTTGGGCGTCACCGTCTCGAGCGGTAAACACTACCTAAATGGTGCCATGGCGTCGTTTTTGGGTGTTCTTCTGGCAACCGTGGGTAAAGACGTCACGACATTTCAGGACCGGTATATGTTTGGTCACGAAGCGTTAACCAATGGTCTCAGTTTTATTCCCGCCATGATCGGGCTCTTTGGGATGTCGGAAGTAATCCGATCGATTTATCGGTACACGCCGTTAAAATCCGGGACTTCGGTAAGATTGACCCCGGGTCCGTTCCGTCTTCGTGACAGCCTGCGCAAAATTTTTCGAAATCTCCCCACGGTTGGGCAATCCGTCGCGACGGGGACGGTCATTGGCGCTTTACCCGGCGCTGGGGCGGATATAGCCGCCTGGGGAGCTTACGGAATCTCAGAAAAACTCGCTCCCCCCGATCAGCGAAAGAATTTTGGCAGCGGTATCTGGAAGGGCGTAATCGCACCCACCAGCGCAAACAACTCCGCCGTCGCGGCCGCATGGATTCCCGCGCTTGTGTTTGGAGTACCCGGCGATGCCGTTACAGCCATCGTTCTGGGCGCATTTCTTACTTACAACATCACTCCGGGTCCTGAGCTCTTCGCATCAGGGGGTGCGAATTTTATATTTGGAATCGCGTTGATCACTCAGTTACTGCTCATTCCGGCGGGATTAATAGGGATCCTCCTGTTTGGCCAGTTTATGAAACTCCCCCGTTCCGTTGTACTGACTTGTGTGGTTGTATTTTCGGTAATTGGCGCCTATGCCATGAACCACAATCCCACGGACGTTTGGGTAATGCTCGCATTTGGGTTGTTAGGTCTTTTCCTCGAAAATAAAAAGATTCCACTCGCCCCAATTATCCTTGGTATGATTCTTGGACCCAAGATAGAAGAATATTTACGGAGAGGAATGATTGCGGCTAAAGGTGATTATGCAGTCGCACTTGATTCCACCATAAGTCAGTTCCTTGCAATCGGTTTGACCGTATCGATTGCACTGTCGATCTATTTCGCATGGTCCAACAGAGCCCGTACCCCGAAAGCCAATCTCTCATGACTCCCGTCGATCCGCCACATATTCATCCTACCTGGCATTTATTGGAGACATGGCACTCCGACGATTGCGTTCGCGCAATCTCCGCAGAAACCGGAACCGCGGAAGGTCCGGCAAAGTCGATTCATCTTGGATTTCCTGACCAGCGCCAAAATCACGGGATCTCAACCGATAGCATTTTTCTCATTGCTTCACCCACGAAACCGTTCGTCGCCACCGCCATCATGATGCTGGTGCAGCAGGGCCATCTTCACCTGAGCGACCGCGTCAGTCGTTACCTGCCACGGTTTGATGTGTCAGGGAAACGGAATATTCGACTTATTCATTTGCTGACGCACACATCCGGATTACCGGACATGCTTCCGAACAATCTCGAGTTACGTAAGGATCATGCCCCCTTATCGGAGTATATGGAAAACGTTTACGACGTCGATTTACTTTTCAAACCGGGGTATCGCGTCCATTACCAGAGCATGGGGATATTGACTCTCGCCACGATTCTGGAATCCATTACGGATGAATCACTCCCGGCATTTTTAGACCGAACGGTTTTCACTCCATTGAAAATGCACCAAACAACGCTAGGAATTCGAGTCAAGTCGGGGGCAGCGGATCCTATGCAACACCAGGTTCATGTTCAAGTTGATGATCAGGAAGGCGCTACCGACTGGGGATGGAATAGTCTGTATTGGCGAAAACTGGGAGCACCCTGGGGCGGACTTTTGTCTACCGCGGGCGATCTCGGTAAGTTCTATCGGCATCTTCTTCAAATATCCAGCGGGTCGCCGGGTATCCTGCATCCGCTCACTTTACAGGCGATGATTCGAAACCAGCTCACTACAATGCCCCATATATCACCTGAAGTTGCGAGATCCACACCCTGGGGTCTGGGGTGGCAACTCAACTGGCCAAATCATCCACGAGGTTTCGGCAGTATCCTGCCACCGTCAGCGTTTGGGCACTGGGGTGCTACCGGCACGCTTGGATGGATAGACCCACAGCGCGGCGTTTATGGAATCGTTCTTACCAGCAGTCCGATTCAACTCGAGAACCGACCGCACATAGCGTTTGCTAATTTGTGTCGAACCGCTTGGAATTAAACCCCAGACGCAGTGGTTCTTTATGTAAACCGGCCACTAAAACTATTCTTGACCGCGTCAACGCCCAATCTCAGCGCAATCACTTCGTTGCTCATCGAAACCAACTGACAACCCATGTCAACCGCCTTTTCCGCCCATGCAGGATCCGGCGTGACCGCACCCCATGATTTACCGTGCCGTGCACACGCGTCAGACACCACCCGCACCGCATCCCATAGTTTCTCATTGTGAAAGTCGGGGTACACCCCCAAGGCAATGGATAGGTCCGACGGACCAACAAACAACTGGTCCACCCCGTCCAGAGCCGCAATTTCATCCGCTTGGTCGAGCGACCCGAGCGTCTCGATTTGGATGGCGACAAAGTTCTCTGCGTTGGATTCACTAAAGAATTCATCCGCCGGCCGGGTTGTGTAATGACCATCTGCTCCCCCGGTATTCATACCTCTCGTTCCTTCAGGGGGGAATTTTGACCACGCTGTGAATTCGGCCGCCTGTTCTGCATTATGGATCTGGGCTGCCATCACGCCACCTGCCCCGAGCTCCAAATACTGAGTTACTTCGTGGTATCCCGTGGGTGCCATCCTGACAAACTGCCCCAGGCCCGTCGCGCGCGCGGTCATAAATACCGTTCTCAACTGTTCCGCGGTAGCCTGACTATGTTCCAGATCAATCCAAAACCCGTCAAATCCCTTTCTCAACGAATACATTTCCACCGCGATCGGGTGCATAAACCTGGCCAATGCAAAAAAATTCAGTGTTTCGCCGTTCGCGAGACGTTCTTTAAAGCTGCTCATGGGGTTTTGCTTTCTGGTAATGCCAACAACAGGACTTGATGAATTTCAATTATAATCATTCGAAGTTCCCATAACACTAGCCGTCAAACGTACATTCAAAATCAATTATGAGCCAAATTCCGCGCTGTCAGATTGTTCCCGGTCCCAACCGCACCGCCTCCTTCCAAATTGACGGCATGGAAAAACTATGTTGGAACTTTGACGCTTCCTATTCCCGGCCATTCTTTTATCCTGTCCTTAGTGCCTCCGGGATGAATCTGGTACGGATGGGACATCCCGGCGCTTCAAACCATGACCACCACCGCGGAATTTGGTTTGCCCACCACAGTGTAGCCGGCATGGATTTCTGGACCGAGGGAGCTGGGACCCAAATCCTACAAAACCAGTGGCTTGCTTATCTTGACGATGACCAATATGCCGCCATGGCCGTGGAATGCTCATTTCTGGACGGGCATGATGCCATCCCACTTCTGAACCAGCAGATCATTGCGGTCATTTCGCCGTTAAAACAGGGCGCCTATACACTCGAACTGCAGACCACTCTAACGCCTAGCAGTCCTTCGATCGTATTACAGCAAACCAATTTTGGTATCCTGGCAGTCAGGATGGCCGCAAATTTATCAGCACATTTCGGCGGCGGTACCATAACCAATCACTCCGGCAAGACAGGCGAACCCGCGCTGTTTGGAAAGTCGGCACGATACATCGACTACAGTGGACCCGTGCGCAACATGCCGGGCGCCAGCGCCACCCAAATTGCCGGAATCACGTATTACGATCATCAAGACAACATCAACTACCCATCCAAATGGCACGTTCGCGAAGATGGCTGGATGGGCGCATCGGTCTGCCGTGACGGCGACGTTACCATTAACTCGAATGCTCCGTTAGTTCTTCGCTATTTGCTCCATATTCATGACGGTCCAATCGACCACATCTTTGCTCGGACACTGCAGCAACAGTTTCATGAACAACCTCACTGGCAAATTCGCAAGAGCACGCGCAAGCACCGACAGTTCGACATTGTCACGGAGTAACCCACGCAACGCCGCCGCCACCGTCTTCCCCAATTCTATTTCCTACCGTCACCCCGGACCTTCATTGAAACCGAATATAGGCCGGTCTTGGCCGTAATATATAATGTTCGGTAATCCTTGCCCCCAAACGTCACGTTTGCAGGTCCTTCCGGGACCGCAATATTACCGAGATGCGTGCCGGATGAATTGTAGACCTGCACACTGTTGGTTGTTAAATACAGATTACCGAATTGATCAAGCGTCATGCCGTCACTTCCGGACTCGCAAAAGAGACGTTTGTCACCTATCTTGCCCGGCCCCTTGATTGAATAGGCATAGGTTTTTCCTCCCCCTGCGTCCGCAACATAAAGTGTTTTGTTATCCGATGTACCAACAACCCCATTTGGTTTCACATGATCGTCAATCACTCGAGAAACCGACTTCCCATTAGGAGAGACGTAGTAGACATGGAATCCATCCTGCTCCATTCCTTCCTGGCTACCATAACGCGGATCTGTAAAATATATTCCTCCCCACGCATCGACCCAAAGATCATTGGGACTGTTGTATTTTCCACCTGCAAACGAATCCGTGATCGTGCGGACGCGCCCGTTTTTCGATTGTTTTGTCACGCGTCGGGCACCCCCTTCGCACGCATACAAAACACCCTGTTTGGTGAAATACAAGCCATTTGCCCTGCCGGTATTTTCGCGATGAAGCCGCAACTCTCCGTCCGTGGTCCAGACATGGATTCGTTCATTCGGAATGTCCGTAAAATAAACATTACCGCGGTCGTCACTCGCCGGTCCCTCCGTAAAAGCGAACCCGTCCGCCAATCGCTCCACCTCCCCGGATATAAGATCATTCAAATCTAACGTCTGGCCCTCCGCAGAAACGGCAGTCAGCGAAAGTGAAACATAAACCAACGTCCTCATCCAAATATTCATCCCGACAACTCACTTTCTTTAACTAGGCTGATAGGTGTTTCTTGAAAAACTGTTTGGTGCGGTGCCACATTTCATCACTCAGTATGTGTCCTGAGCCCTCCTCAATATAGTAACTGAATTTATCGTCTGCATGAACTCGCTGGTACGCCTGTTCAATGACGGGCAATCCCTTCCTGACGTATTCAATCGGGCTACCGCCGTCTAATTCACCAAAGTTCAGGTGCAATGCACGGGGGGCGATTAAGGCGACAACGTCCGGTGTGTCGGCCTCCGGATAAATCCCGGGGATATAGTTCGGGAAACAATGCAGAATCTCTTTCTCATGGATCGCTTCGTAGGTGGGCAGGCAGCAGTTTCCCACGAAAGCCTTGAGTCGCGGTTCCCACGGTCCCACGAGAAACATGTGGGTTGAGCCCATAGAATGGCCATAACATCCAAGACGGGACGCATCCACTTCGGGACGGCTACACAACAGATCCACCGCGCGTTTCATGTCCAGAATGTTTTTCCATGCCATGCATTTTCCCTGTACGACATATTTTAAAAACAAAAATCGTTCCAGGTTCCGTCCCTGCAGCTGATAACCTTTCGCACGCTCCTCGAATCCCAACGCGTCAGGGCAAAGCACGACGTAGCCCTGCTTAACCAACGCGACGCCCGTATGGTGCATTGGATTACCCGCCAGTCCAGCGGGTTCCGTTTTACCCAAATGCCACTGACCGGCGTGCTGGTGCCAGACGCAGATGCCCGGGGCAGGGTGGTCGCTATCGACATGATCGGGAACAAGTAAAATCGCGGGAATGGCGTCGTCTATTTTCGCGTCGTACTGAATCCAGTGCAATCGATAACCATCGTGCCGCTCCGATTTCAAAACACGTGCATTCAGATCGCCACCCGCAGGCCATGCTCCACCTAAACCACTCAATAAATTTTCGCGAAATTCAATAGGGGCCATGATTCCATACCTTGTTGATTGGTCGTATTAATCTTCATTAAGCTGTATCCTCATTTGCCTTAGTATATCCGATCGATTCGGTGTGAATCACAACGGCATACCTCATTTATTTCGCGGTGAAACAAAACCTCCGATAAATAACTGTCCCGACCGACCGGTTCCTCTATTGACGAACCACATGCAATACGGCACCATCCAGCCAGCCGTCGAAATTTCACACCCATCAAGAAAGGTAACTGATGCGCCGAATTGTACTTTTTGCCGTTTTCATCAGCGTCGTCCTAAACGGATGTGCTCTGGTCGATCGGGAGACGACCTCACCTACATCCGTAACCAACAGTGCGATACTCGGAGCAGGAACGGGTGCCTTAATTGGCGCGCACAACGACGAACCCCTTGCCGGTGCTTTGATTGGCGGGACTCTAGGCGCGTTGGCGGGTGAATCCGAGCGACGCAGCGAAAACCGATACGCTGAAAAACTTAACGACGATCGCGAATATCTCAAAAGGCACGCCGTAACGCTCGATCAACTACTTGAATTGACGCAGGCCGGAGTTGCAGACGAAATCGTGATTACCCAGATTCACAACAAAGGCGCAGCCCAGATCCTTACCACCGAAGATATCATTCTGCTCAGCAAGTCGCAGGTTGCCGCCGACGTCATCAAGGCCTATCAAACCACGGGGACTGCCGTGCTCCCACGAGCATCCGTCCATCAGCCGCAGCCCATCTATCCCGAGACAAGGTACCCGGTCCCTTTTGGTCCCGTTCCGTCGACGGGCATCCATATCGGCCTGGGTTTTGGCAATTAGCCAACGGTGGAATCAGTGCGTGTTTGCGATCGCGCGCTTCACGGCGGCTCCCATGTCTGCAGGACTTTCGGCAACTTCGATGCCGGCCCCAACAAGCGCTTTAACTTTTTCTGCGGCCGTGCCTTTGCCCCCTGAAATGATCGCACCTGCATGTCCCATGCGTTTCCCGGGCGGCGCTGTTCTACCGGCAATAAATGCAGCAACCGGCTTCGTTACATGCTCTGCAACGTAGGCCGCCGCCTCCTCTTCCGCCGTGCCGCCAATTTCGCCAATCATCATTATGGACTCCGTTTGTTCATCCGCTTCGAATAATTTGAGCAGGTCGACAAAGGACGTACCTACGATCGGGTCACCGCCCAGACCAACACAGGTAGACTGCCCCAGGCCTTCATTGGACGTCTGCCACACCGCTTCGTACGTCAGCGTTCCGGACCGACTCATTACGCCCACACTCCCTTCGTTGTGGATATAACCGGGCATAATACCGATTTTACATTTCCCCGGAGTTATGACACCGGGACAATTTGGACCAATTAACGCCACACCCCGCTCGCGTACAATTTCGTACACCCGGATCATGTCCATCACGGGAACTCCCTCCGTGATCGCTGCAATTACTTCGATTCCCGCATCCACTGCCTCCAATATCGCGTCCGCGGTGAATGGGGCAGGTACAAAAATCATCGTGGCATTCGCACCCGTTTGATTAACCGCCTCGCTCACGGTATCGAAAACGGGGATGCCGTCTACGTCCTGTCCGCCCTTTCCGGGCGTTACTCCTCCCACCATTTGAGTGCCGTATTCCCGGCAACCCATGGTATGAAATTTCCCGGCACCTCCAGTAATTCCCTGGCAGATAACTTTCGTATCCTGGTCAATTAATATGCTCATGTCGTCTTCCGATTTCCCCTATATTGTCTATGAACGATCTGACGAGTCATCGTCGAAAACCAATTCCACGGAATCACGTTTTGACAGCAGCGACGACTTTTGAAGCTGCGTCGGTCAAATCCGTCGCCGTAATAATGTCAATGTCGCTTTCCTCCAGAATCCTTCGTCCTTCTTCAACTTCCGTGCCTTCCAGGCGAACGACAAGTGGGACCTGGAAACCAATCTCCTGCGAAGCGGCGACGATCGCACTCGCGATCGTCGAACAACGCGCAATTCCACCAAAAATATTGACCAGCACCGCCTGCACGTTCGGATCCGAAAGAAGGATTCGGAAAGCCTCCGTTACCTCATCCTTGTCGGCACCACCGCCCACATCCAGAAAATTAGCCGGTTCACCCCCATGAAGTTTAATGATATCCATGGTCGACATTGCCAATCCCGCACCATTTACCAGACATGCAATATTGCCGTCCAGCTTGATATAACTCAATCCGGCTTCCCCAGCACGGACTTCCGTTGGTTCCTCTTCGCTCACGTCACGGTATTTAGCTATTTCCGGCTGGCGGTACTGCGCGTTGGAATCAAACGATATCTTGGCATCCAGGGCCACAATATCTCCATCGCCCGTAATCACCAGTGGATTAATTTCCATCAAACTACAATCACTGCGAACATAAAGTTGACATAACGCCTTGATAAACTTGTCCGCAATTCGCACACTAGCGCCCTGAATATCCAGACTTTGGCACAGTTTTCGAATTTGATAGCTCTGAATCCCGTAAGAGGGATCGAAATGTTCTTTATGGATGAGTTCCGGTGTTTCAGAGGCCACCTTTTCAATTTCGACTCCTCCTTCAGTTGAACACATAAGGACTGGTTGCTGGACAGCGCGATCCAAAACGATTCCCAGATAGAGTTCCCGCGCAATATCGCAACCCTCCTCGACCAGAACTTGGTTTACGACTTTACCCTGCTCCCCCGTCTGAATCGTCACCAGCGTGTTGCCTAGCAGGTTTTCGGCAACCTGCGCCGCTTCTTCCCTGGACCGCACCAGTTGGACGCCGTGCTGCGACGGAACTTCTTTGACGAGCCCTTTTCCCCGGCCCCCCGCGTGGATCTGTGCTTTCACCACGGCGATTTCGCCGCCCATGGCGTCGTATGCCTCGGCTGCCTCTTGACTGCTGTAGGCGACACGATGCCGCAATACGGTCACACCCGCAGTCTGAAAAAGTTCTTTAGCCTGAAATTCGTGTATTTTCATTCACTGCGTTCCTACAAATAGTAAATCGCGGGGATTGGTTGCCGACGATACGCGCAACCCCATGCATCCATTGCAAGCCAGCCTACCGCATTCCGCACACTTTTTGAAGCAGGCTGCGCCCTACAACCGGAAAAGTTTAACACCCTCTTTGTCTTCAGGTGAACCGACTTATGAATTGATGTCCACTAGCCCGATGATATTCGTATTGCATCATTTTTTATTGCGACTCTCCGCAACCATGCGGGGTCGTTTGAGAGGTAGGTTGGTCGTGTCTAAAGACATCAATGTGTTAGCACTGGTAAAAGGCGAAGAACGTTATATCTTTTTATTTAACGAGGAAAACCGAAAACAAACTCTCCGCTTGCTGGGAAGGTACGCATCCAATCCGGAATTGAGTTTTACATGGTATGATGCGGCTATTATGAGTCAAAAAGTGCGGGTCCTTTCCAACATGGAACAACTAATGGACACACGTTATAACCTTACCTCGACCTCTGACGAGTAACTATGCGTATTGCGATCGATCGATTTTTGAGATACCTCGACGTCGAACGGAACAGCTCAGACCTTACGATTAAATGTTATCGTGAGGATCTGGATATGCTCTGCTATTTTCTGGAATTTGAGGACGGCACGCTCCCAACCCCCGGCGATGTAAGCCCCCAGGATCTTCGGCAATTTGTTTCGGCGATGACAGAATCAGGTTACGCACGATCCAGTATTTCCCGTCGATTGGCAACCCTTCGAAGTTTCTACCGTTTTTGTCAACGGGAGGGTTATACGCAGGAGAACCCGGCAAAACCACTGCGAAACCCCCGCAAGCAACGCAGCCTTCCCCACTTCCTTACCACAAAAGAAGTGGGGCAATTAATTGCCGCACCTGACATTTCCACGGTGATGGGAACACGAGACCATGCTGTAATGGAAACCATGTATTCCGCCGGGCTACGTGTGGGAGAACTTGTCGGTATCAACCAAAGCGACCTGCACCTCGATGAAGGCCTCGTCCGAGTCCGTGGTAAGGGGCGAAAGGAACGTTTCGCGCCGCTGGGTTCTTTTGCCGTCCACGCATTAGAGAACTGGCTCAAACGGCGGACTCTTTCAAATGATCTCCAACCCGGCCCCGAATCTCCCATTTTCGTTAATCGGTTTGGTCGCCGCATCAGCACACGTAGTATTGGCCGCATGCTTGAGAAATACATCAAACAGACCGGACTGGACGCACGCACCAGCCCCCACACCTTGCGTCATAGCTTTGCAACGCACCTGCTCGATCGTGGCGCGGAAATTCGCAGTGTCCAGGAACTACTCGGCCATAAAAGCCTAGTTACCACACAGATTTATACCCATCTGACCACTACCCACTTGAAGGACGTCTATGAGAAGGCGCATCCACTGGCGGCTCATTAACGATCTCAGATTAGAGCTTCCCGCACGGCCCAAACCGCGACCTGGGTGCGATCGGATGCGTTTGTTTTGCGTAGGATATTTTGCACGTGTTCCTTGACGGTTTCGATGCTGATGCTCAACGATCTGGCAATTTCCTGATTCGTCAGGCCCAGCCCTAAATGACGCAATACCTGGATCTCCCGATTGGTCAGTTTAAAACCGGCAGCGTTTTTATCCTTACGCCGATTCATTAGGCGCCGATACCGTACCAGGATGCTCGATTCCGGTGGATCATGTTTTTGGCTTGCCCTTGAAAGCACGGTCAATATCTCGGCCCGACTGGCCCCTTTAACCAGGTAATCAAAGGCGCCTCGCAAGACCGCTCGCGCAACGTAGGTGGGATTTGCAAATGTTGAAAACAGGATTACGGCGGTATCCAGGTTCATTTCCTGAATTTGATCCAATGCATCCAAACCGTCAATTTTGGGCATGCGAACGTCCATGATGCACAGATCCGGTCGCAAAGAAGAAACCATTGCCACGGCCTGGGCACCGTCATAGGCATGACCCACAACTTCCATCTGCGACTCGGATAACATCTGCGAAAGCCCATCGTGGACAATATCGTGATCGTCTGCAATAACGTTTGTGGTCGCCATGAAATCATTCCTGCTTACGACCGCCCCGCCTCCCAAGCGGGTGGTTAAAGCCAAGTCTATGAATTTAAGGAGGGAAAACAGTCGGCGGGTGAATTCTGCATTCAGAATTCCGAGTCTGGTTGGCAAAGAATGGAGTTTCCGCGTGCCGCGCACAGACGCAAACCAATTCTCTGTTAGAGCCTTCGCTGCTTACCATAAACTGGTAAATTGTCGAACGGCTCAATAAGACACTATAGCAATTTCAAGGCGTCATTTCACTATAATTAGACAGGCTTTTTTTACCTCACTGCCGTGAGCACCCATCAATCTGTCGCCAAGGCCTTTCGCTACCGCTCAGACGACAATGCCGTGACCGTCAATACCTGACCGCTCGGCACTGACCGCCATTGAGTCTATAATGGAATCATAGGTATTTTATTGATCCTGGTATCCGTCGCACAACTATGAATCCAATCCCCCCCCGCCTGGACATTCTCGTAATTGCTGCCCATCCGGACGACGCGGAAATCTCCATGGGTGCTACAATAACCCAACTCGTTTCGCAACGAAAACAAGTGGGCATTCTTGATTTATCGGACGGCGAGCCAACTCCAAGGGGAACACCCGAGATACGAAGGGCGGAGACCGTTAACGCTACAAACGTACTGGGGGTAGCCTGGCGGGGTAACCTGGGCCTACCAAATCGTTCCATACAGCATACATTGGAAGCCCGCAAACAACTGGCCAGTGTAATGCGACTATGCCAGGCTCCATGGATATTTGCACCCTACTGGATAGATGCCCACCCGGATCATGTGGTAACGTCTGATTTATCCGAAGCGGCCCGGTTCTGGGCCAAATTATCCAAGACCGATATGCCTGGGGAGCCCTTTCACCCAACACGCATCTACCATTACTACAGTGTTCATCTAAAACAAGCCATCCAGCCAGCGTTTATTGTTGACGTCACTGATTCGTGGGACAACAAGATGGCCGCCGTGAGATGCTACCCAAGCCAGTTCGACGGCCCGGCTGACGATGACACCAGTTCCTTCTATGACAGATTAGACGTCGCCGGACAACATTGGGGCCACTTGATTGGCACTGAATATGGCGAGCCGTTTACGTGTCGTGAGCCCATTGGGCTTACCTCGTTGGACTCGCTGTTTTGAATTGCCGCGGTAAGGCATACATGCCAATGCGCAATCCTCACTGTATTAACGAGATACTTCGAAAAGCCCCTTATCCTTTTCGGTTGAATATTCGGCAACGAACTTACCTTTGCTGTACTTTGCTGTATATTCATATTTTCCTAATGTTCTCCCCAGATCCTGAGAACCCTTTAACGTCGTGACACCATCTGCGGATTCCACAACCGTAAGGACAACATCGAAACGAAAAGGAATGATTTTGAAAAACCGACCCGTAAATTTCGCGCGAATCTTGCTCTCATCAATAACCTCAAATTTTGCCTTAAGCGGACCTTGATGATCACTTATTTCACTGCGCCATGTACCGCTCCATTTCCCATCAATGTCTAATTTGTCTTCCGCCTGTATGTTCGCTGTCAAAAAAACGAAACCAACAATCAAGAGTTTTCTTAACGATATATTGAAATTCATCTAACACTCCATGCCATGGGGGGACTAATTTTCACGTTGACTGATATAATACCGTAACAGAATCCAGACGAGTGAGGAAAGGTGAAGTTAGCGTACAACCATACAATAGCCAAAAATCCACGTACGGGGACAAGGAACACGTCATGCAACAAGTACGAATTTTTAAGAGTATCGAAAGTGAAATCACGGCGATGGAAGAAGAAATTAATGCGTGGATTTCAGAATCGGGGGCGAACGTAATTCAAATCACGGGCAATATCGCGCCTCAGACCGAAGCGGCGCCCGGGATGGGAAGTTTTTCTTCATCGGATATTCTCATCACGGTCCTCTATGAGAGCAAATAGACCAGCCAATCATTCTCGAATCCGGACAAACACGGCATGCATATAGACCGTCTAGAGTTATTCCATGTCGCTATGCCGCTGTTATACCCATGGAAAACGGCTTACGGGGAAGATGCGGCCATCCATTCTGTTTTATGCCGCATCGACAGCGGTTCCGTATCAGCATGGGGTGAATCCACGCCGCTGGCGGCGCCTTGCTATAGCCCGGAATGGGCGGGTGGCATTTTTCATACGGCGCTTCATTGGCTTGGCCCGGCGCTGTTAGACAACGACATCCTTTCCGGTAGCGCATTACAAGAAAAGCTTTCTCACATCAAGGGAAACCCCTTTGCCAAAGCACTGTTCGATAATGCATGGTGGGCGTTACAGTCCGTCATTACGTCCACGCCTCTCCACGAACTTCTCGGCGGCTCTCGCCGACAGGTCTCTGTGGGTGCCGATTTTGGAATTATGGATTCCTTGGATGACCTGCTTGCGTGCATCCAAACCGCCGTCGACGATAAATTTCCAAGGATCAAATTGAAATACAGGCCGGGTTGGGATCTGAATATGCTCCGTGCTGTCCGCAGCGCATTTCCCACGCAGGTATTTCATATTGACTGCAATAGCGGTTATCGATTGTCTGATATTGATCATTTAAAACAGCTCGATTCATTTGAACTGGCCATGATCGAACAGCCATTAAACCATGACGATCTTCTCGACCATGCAACACTGCAGTCTCAACTAGACACTCCCATCTGCCTCGACGAAAGTATTTCCAGCGTGCAAATGGCGCGACAGGCAATTCAATTAAAGAGCTGCAAATACATAAACATAAAACCCGGGCGCGTTGGCGGTTTAACGAACGCCGTCATGATCCACGATCATTGCAAGCTTGCGGGCGTGCCGTGCTGGGTGGGGGGAATGTTGGAAAGTTCCATTGGAGGAGCTGCGTGCACGGCTCTCGCAACACTCGACAATTTCACGTACCCGGCAGATATATTCCCTACCACCCGCTATTATCATCAGGATTTATCCGACCCTCCGATCAGCCTGCAATCCAATGACAATGGCGTGCCATGCATCGCCGTCCCACAGCAACTGCCGGTTCCTAACGAACGAATGTTACGGGAGTGTCTTGTTCAATCGGCAGTCGTGACCAAATAGGTCAACCACGATCGAGTTGTTGCTCACACGAGTGCCGACCGCTGATAGGATACGCCTGGTCCTGAAAACCAAATCCGCTGTGTTCGCCCGGAGGCACAAGCGAATCTACAAACGCTTCGTCCTCGTCCGTGATGTCAATTTGCATCGCCATTAAATTATCGTCAAACTGTTCCATGGTTCGGGGACCAATGATCACAGACGTAATAATGGGATTGGCAATGGTCCATGCAAGGGCAAATTGACTCGTTATTGTTCCTCGCTGTTCACAATATGCGTTTAATTTCTCGGCCACCTCGATACTCGCATCGCGCAATTCTGCCTGCTGCATACGATTATCACCGCGCGAGGCGCGGCTCCCCTCGGGAAATTCCTCTCCGAGCCGATATTTACCGGTGAGGATCCCGCGCGCCAACGGACTGTAACAAACAACACCTAGTTGATGCTCTCGGCATAGGGGAAGCAATTCAACTTCCACATCCCGATTCACCATGTTGTAAAGCGGCTGAACGCATGAGAATCGATTCAGGTTCAACCGGGAACTCTGCCACAACGATTCGCACACCCGCCATGCCCGGAAGTTAGAACATGCGATATAACGCACTTTCCCACTCTTCACCATATCGTCCATAGCGCGAAGTGTTTCTTCAATTGGCACGGTGTGATCGGGAGTGTGCGTATAGTACATGTCGACATAATCCACATCTAAACGCGTCAAACTGTTTTCGAGTTCCTGCATCAGATGGTAACGACTTGCACCCTGTTCATTCGGTCCGCTACCCATTTTTTGCCGCCCTTTGGTCGCAATTACCAAATCATCCCGATGCCCTTTGATCCCCTTGCCCAAAACCACCTCGGATTCCCCGGCATTATAAATATTCGCCGTATCGATAAAGTTGATCCCCTGGTCAATCGCCTTTCGAATCAAATCGACCGAATCAGCCTCATTCGTCTGTCCCCCAAACATCATCGTTCCCAGACAAATCTCGGATACACGTACACCTGTATTACCTAAAAATCGATATCGCATTTCACAACCCCTTTTGTAAATCTATGTCGTTGATCGCTGAACGCATCCCGTAGCCTAACTAGGGTTTAACCGCCGAAAGCAAAAACTTCGGATTGAGCGCATCAAATCGGACACTTTCCAGTTGGTAGTTTCCGCGGGCCACATTCATCATCCACACATTCACATCTCCCGTGGACTCCCGTAAAATGCCCTGAACTTCTGACAAGTTATCCGTACTGGCCATATCCGTCACGATTCGTCCTCCTGATTTCAGTCGTTTTAATGATTCCCGCACAATACGTGCCAACTGCCGGCCCGTCCCGCCGATAAAAATCGCATCCGGGTCGGGAAGATCCACCCACGCTTCGGGCGCAGAACCGTTTATTGCAGTAACGTTGGTAACACCGAACCGTTCCGCGTTAATGCCAATTAACTCAAAATCATCAACATCCATTTCGATAGCATAAATCCGACCCCCTGGAGCAATTTGAGCAGCTTCAATAGCGACGCTCCCACTCCCGGCACCAATATCCCAAACCACGCTGGTTGCCCCCAAATCAAGTTCCGCCAGAGCCAGACATCTAATTTCTGACGACGTTAACAGCCCACGTTTCGGTTTGGTCTGTAAAAACATTTCGTCTGGATTACCAAACAACCGTTTACCAATCATTTCAACCGGACGGTCCGGCGAGCCCGCTTTGCGAACCAAAATCATCACGTTGAGTTCGTCGAACTGAAGATCGGCAATTTCTGCGAGCTCTCCCGAAGTAACACGTTCGTCAGGAGATCCCAGGTTCTCACAGACGTACGCGGTAAAATATTCGATCCGCGCTGCAATCAACGCTTGGGCCAGAGCCTGGGGCCCGTGTTCTGTATCGGTGAACGCCCCAACACGTTCGGCGATCCGAATTTTTTCAATGACGTGGGGAAGAGGTTGATTAGCAAGATTTGTAAGATAGGCTTCATCCCAGTTTTCTTTGACTCTCGCAAACGCCAACTGCATCGTGCTGACATGAGGAATCACCTCAAATCGATCCTTCCCAAGCCGATCGCACAAATAACGAGCCGTGCCGTAAAACAAGGGATCCCCCGCGGCCAACACCACGGTATTTCCGTTCGTCTCCGATTCAAGTCGGATCGCAATCGCTTCGAAATCACTTCCCGGATCCCAACACTCGGCGGCCTGGGAAAACTCCGCTGTCAATGCCGACGGCCCGATCAACAGGCTTGCATTTTCGACAATTGCGCGCGCATTGCGAGTTAACCCCTCCGGACCGTCGTCTCCAATCCCAACGATGATTATCTTGTCGTCATGATTCAATAGATCGATTCCCCTCACAAAGCTAGCGGCCGCCATGGTTTCCTTGAAGCATCCCGCCTGCAAAAGAAAAACACCCATCGTTGGACGGGTGCTTCTTATGTAGTGACAATGGGTTGTTTATCAGCGTTATGCCTGGAATGAACTTCCACAACCACACGATTTAACGGCGTTTGGGTTTTCAAAGGTGAAGCCCCTGCGATCCAGTCCGTCGTACCAATCGATTACCGTGCCATCCAAATACAGTGCACTTTTTTTATCAACGACCACGTCCACGCCATGATGCGTATAACGATTGTCAACCGTTTCATCAAACGCGGACTCAAATTTCAGTGAGTAGCTAAAACCGCTGCAACCGCCGCCAACGACTCCAACACGCAAAAACGTTGTGTCGTCAAGCTTTTGATCCGATTTAACTTTTGATACTTCTGCTGCCGCCTTTTCCGTTATGGAAACTGCCATCGTTTTTCTCCAAAAGGGGATGAATTGAATTAATTGACCAGTACGACATAAATTCTCGATTACTAATCACCTGTTCGTCGACGAATCAACGCGGTACCGTTCGCCTGTTTTTTAATAACATCGGCCGATTTACCTTGTATCATGTTACACGTTCTTCGGTATTTTGGGAATATCTAAACAACCTTGGCAGGGGCCCAACAAGTTAAAAAACAGCCCGCCGCATCCATATCGTCGTTTTTTCATTTTGATATATTGAAACGATGGAATCGATTCACTTCGCGATCGGTAACAAATGCAATTAAGTTTCGGTAACCCCGATTGGCGTCACGCACATCATTAAAGACGACTATTTTTTCAAAGGTAACTCATGGCACCCTCCGATATTGAACACATTCTGGTTATTCCGACCAGCGTCTTTCATGACATCGGTCATGTTCAGGGGTTCAGCCCGGATGTAGATAAGTACATGACGGAACTCCTGAAGCCCAGGCACATTTCCTTTCGACCGCGACCTGAAATGGAAGAGGATCCGTCCTTCAAACAATTAATTCCTTACGTTATCTTTCGTTTTACAGATCCGGACGATAACGTATTTATCTTTCAGTATGCCCGTGGTAAGGGTTCCGGCGAGACGAGATTACACCACAGTAAATCCGTAGGCATTGGTGGTCATATTTCGCAGCAGGACGCCACCTTAAACCATGCGGACCCTTATTCCGAAGGAATGCGACGGGAACTAGACGAGGAGGTGCGTATCGAAACTTCCTATTCGATGTCATTGGTGGGCCTGATTAACGACGACGAAACGGAGGTAGGCAAAGTCCACCTAGGCATCGTTCACATCTGCGATGTTGATCAACCCGCCGTTATTCCCAACGAAGTTGAAATCGAAGGCAACGGATTTGTCCCAATCGAAGAGATTTTGGCGGACCTCACCGGATACGAGACATGGTCTGCTATTTGCCTGCAGTCTTTATTCGCGAGTTAGTGACGGGGGGTACAATATGCTGCAGCTTCCGGTCTATATGGACGACCACGCAACGACTCGTGTCGACCCACGGGTCCTCGAGGTCATGCTTCCTTTTTTCACGGAACAATATGGGAATGCCGGAAGCGTGAATCACAGTTTCGGATGGGATGCGGATAAAGCCGTAACGTCTGCGCGAGAATACGTGGCCCATTGCTTTGGAGCTTCGGCCAAAGAAATCCTTTTCACAAGCGGCGCTACCGAAAGTAACAATTTGGCAATTCGCGGCGCCTGCCTTCGCAACCAGGCGTCCGGCAATCACGTGATCAGTGTCGTCACGGAACATCATGCGGTCCTCGATCCGATTGATCGTCTCGCGAGGCAGGATGGTTTTGATGTAACGCTGCTGCCCGTTTGCACCGATGATCCTGCCACCGTAGGGGTCGTTAACCTGGACCAACTGGAGGAGTGCATCAAACCGACGACGATTTTGGTTTCGGTGATGTTAGCCAACAACGAAATTGGGGTCATCCAGCCGATTCAACAAATTGGTGAACTTTGCCGTCGTCATAACGTTTTGCTACACACCGATGCAACTCAGGCGGTGGGCCGAGTGCCCATTAACGTAGAGGAATTACATATTGACCTGATGA
The DNA here is from genome assembly GCA_036150515.1 of Planctomycetota bacterium. GTDB lineage: Bacteria > Planctomycetota > Planctomycetia > Pirellulales > Pirellulaceae > UBA721. The sequence goes on along the minus strand of JAYZPA010000234.1, from coordinate 46,539 downwards.
GTTTTTCCGCCCACAAATTCTACGGTCCCAAAGGGAGCGGGGGATTGTACGTACGGCGAACCCGTCCTGCTGTTAAACTTCAGCCTCTGGTTGACGGCGGGGGACAGGAACGCGGTCTTCGCAGTGGCACGTTAAATCCCGCGGCAATTGTTGGAATGCATCATGCCCTTGCCTATGCAATTGAAGACCTCAGCAGGGAAAACTCACGCCTTGCCCGATTGAGGAACGAACTGTTTCAACAATTAACCGCCGGCATAGCGGATGTTCAACTTAATGGTCCGGGGCTTCAACAGCCGCAGCACCGCCTTGCAAACAACCTTAACGTTTGTTTCGGTGACGTCGATGGAGAGGCGCTGATGATGAGCACGCCCGATCTTGCTGTGTCCAGTGGCAGTGCCTGCAGTTCCACGAACCCTGAACCCAGTCATGTCTTAAGGGCCATTGGCCTGAGCGATGACCAGACGCGAGCCAGCCTCCGTTTCGGTCTGGGGCGGTTTTCTACCGCCGAACACATACAATTTGCGGTTGATAAGTTGTCAGAAAGCGTCAAACGACTTCGCGCGCTAAAACGTATTTAGATGATCAACATCGCATCGCCGTAACTGAAGAAGCGATATTGATGGCGTATGGCCTCAATATACGCCTGCTGGATTAACTCGTCACCGCCAAATTCCCGCACCAGAACTAATAAGGTTGATTTGGGTAAATGAAAATTCGTTAGCAGGGCGTCGACTGCTTTGAACTCATAGGGCGGACGGATAAAAAGGTCCGTTTCACCTCGCCATGGGGTGATCGCACCTTCCGAAGCCGCCGTCTCCAGGACTCGAACAACCGTTGTCCCGACCGCAACAATTCTCCCTCCGCATCCACGGGTTCCTTGAAGTTCACCGGCCACGTCAGAATTCAACTCGCCCTGTTCACCGTGCATCGTATGATCCTCAAGTCTCGACACCTTCACTGGTCGGAATGTCCCGATACCTACATGCAATGTCACCTCACAAACCCGCACTCCCATGCCGGATATTCCCGCTAATAACTCCGGGGTAAAATGCAATCCCGCTGTTGGCGCAGCTATCGCACCGGGACATCGTGCATAAACGGTCTGGTACTGTTGCCGGTCGTCGGGCTGCATTTTTCCGCCTCGGATGTACGGGGGAATCGGTACGTGCCCGCATTCCTGTAAAATTTCAGTCCAGGGCGCCATATTGTCTGGTTGCATCCGCCAACCCCCCTCGCGTTGTTTTTCAACACAGAGAAGGCGGACTGCTTCGCGTCCGTCGGGCGCAACCAACTGGACGACCTCTCCCTCACGCAATTTCCCACGCGTCTTGGACAGTACGCTCCAATGACCCTGCTCGTCCGTACTGACGAACAGGCCTTCCCATTTACCACCGGTTTGTGCCCGATATCCAACAAGCCGCGCCGCGACAACCTGCGTGTTATTAACCACGACCGCATCTTCGGCTCGCAAGAAATCCGGTAAGTCCGATATCCGTTGGTGAGTAATACTCCCCCTATTGCGATCCACAATCATTAACCGCGCGGAATCCCGATTTGACAGCGGATGCTGCGCAATGAGTTCTCCCGGGAGATGATAATCGTAATGTTCCAGATCCACTCTATTCACCCATCCTTTATATTCGCTTATCTTGTACGGCTCTGAAGCCACCGTAAAGCCCAAACAGGGCGGATTTGGGATACCGTCTTGGCGTACTTTAACCGATAATAATTGTGTCATGAATAGCTTTTGTCGCTTATTCTGATACGCTCTTTCTTCCTAACGGAACGCACCGCCATTGAGTACCCCGTTTGTGTCCTTTGCATTTGTCATCACCGAGCTTAATCCGGGTGGCGCTGAACGTTGCCTGGTGAATTTAGCGATTCACATGAAAATGCGCGGTCATGGCGTTCGCGTGATCAGCCTGGCACCACGGCCGCTTGCTGGCAAGGATGAATTAGTTGAGAAACTGAATGCGCATAACATTGTTCCAGACTATTTGGGGCTTACACGTTGGCATCAGTTCCTTCCGGCAAGACGCCGTTTACGCGCCCTGTTGGATACCGCCAATCCAAGCGTCGTTCAATCATTTCTATTCCATGCAAATATACTCACCGCCAAAGCCTCCAAAAACGCTCCGTGGAAGCTGGTAGCCGGATTACGCGTATCTGATCCCAGGCGATTTCGTCATTGGATGATGCGATATCAGAGGGATAAGTTCGCTCATACGATTTGCGTATCCCTGGATGTGGAGTCATTCGCCTCCTCCCGTTTAGGATTTGATCCGGATTCCCTTACGGTAATCCCTAATGGCGTCGATTTTGATCATATCGACCATTGCCAACCGGCCACAGCCGGCCAAATGGGGTTATCCTCGGAACATCCCTGGCTGGCCTATGTGGGTCGACTTGACCATCAAAAAGGAGTAGAACTCATAACCCAAAATGCGTCAGAGATCCTCAACGCTTTACCGGAACATCACATTTTAATTGCCGGAGAAGGCCCACAGGAAGAAACACTGAAACGGCAAATTGCATCTCAGGGTCTTCAAAATCGCGTACATTTTCTGGGTTACCGTTCCGACGCGGTTTCGATTATCAAATCCAGCGATCTATTGCTTTTTCCAAGCCGTTGGGAGGGGATGCCCAATACCGTCATGGAAGCCATGGCGATAGGTCGACCCGTCGTTGCATGCCCTGCCGATGGCATACAGACCCTGCTCCAACACGCGCCGATTCAGATCGCCGCCCGCGCAAAATGGATTTCCAGGCTGATTGAACTGCAAAACTCCCCTTCGCTGCTTACGGATCTGGGCGAGTCCAATCGTAACGTTATCCAGAACCAGTATCGCCTTAGTCAGATGATTGATCGGTACGAAGTCGTCTACGAATACTTGTTATCGGGCGACGCATGAACGAGCCTAAAATATCAACGGTGCATGTGCCGGTATTGCCCACGGAGGCAATCGAGTCACTCCAAATTCTCCCGTCGGGCGTCTATCTGGATGGCACGATAGGCGGTGGTGGTCACACCTCCCTCATCACTGAATCATTAGGTCCAACCGGATTGGTCATTGGGCTCGACAGGGACGCCCAGGCATTAAGTCGATGTGAGAGCATTTTGGCCGGACGACCTGTACTGTTGGTTCAATCAGATTTTTCTGACACACCGGAGGTTCTATTAGAACTAAAAATACCAAATCTCAACGGTATCATTCTCGACCTTGGCCTGTCGTCTGACCAACTGGAGGACGAACAACGCGGGTTCAGCTTTAACAGCACCGGACCATTAGATTTGCGATTTGATCCCGAACGGGGGGAACCCGCGTGGCGTCTTATTCAACGCCTCCGTCCGGAACACCTTGCTGACCTAATCTACAAGTATGGAGAAGAACGTTTGTCTCGCCGTATCGCTCGCAAACTCTGTGCTGGCGGCAAACGCAACCCGCTTATCCGGTCCGATGAGATTGCGGCCGCCATATCCAGTTGCTACCCGAAATTCACCAAGTCCAGGATTCATCCCGCGACGCGTACATTTCAAGCACTCCGAATTGCGGTCAACGATGAGCTGAAATCGCTGGAAATCGCGCTTCGACGACTACCATCCTGTCTCGCGCCCGGCGCTAGATTATGCATCATCAGTTTCCACTCTTTGGAAGATCGCAGAGTCAAACATGCTTTCCGGCAGGATCCCCGCCTCGAGGTAATCACACGCCGACCGATCACCGCTACGGCTGAGGAAATACAAGCAAACCCCCGAAGTCGAAGCGCCAAACTCCGTGTGGCTGAACGTACGGATGAGATAGAATAACTCACCGTTCAGCCGGGCCGAGGTGATCAAAACGAACCGTGCGCGTATCTTTTTCAGAACCCGTTCTTTTCGTTAACAATTCATATAACTCCGGCCGGCGCGCCTGCATCCACCGCACTCCCGTGCTTCGGTCGCGAAGCCCAAAATCCAGCTCCGCCGTCACCAGCATCTCGCGGGGTTCTTCCGCTTCTTTCAGAATACGACCGTACGGATCCAGTATCATGGAATTCCCCGTACGCACCTCGTTGTCATCCCGGCCAACACCGTTACTGAATACAAGGAACATTCCGCTGTCATGCGCCCGTGAAGGCAACCAACGCATCAGCCAACCACGTCCTTTGTCCCCATTGCATTCGGCGACCAGTTCCTTCCATCGCTCATCCCGTCTCTCCCAAAGCTCGGTCGGGATAACGCCCATAGCACCCGGACTCCCGGAATCACAACCCCCCGTTTGATGGGGCGCAAGCAAGATTTCCGCACCTAACAGGGCCGTGGCACGCACGTTTTCGATCAGGTTATTGTCATAACAGGTCAACACTCCAAATCGATGATTCCCGGGGCCGTTGAAAACCGTATAACTGTCACCCGAATCGAGATGCGGGCTGATAAAACAGTGAATCTTTCGATGGTTAGCCCAACTGCCATCCGCATTGGCGATGAAAAATGAATTAAACAGACGTCCATCCTGCGATACTTCTAACAAGCCAACGCCGATGGTCATTTGATACCGCTTCGCCATTTTTAACACACTCTGACTCGAATCGCCCTCAGGGATCCTCTCAGCCAGTTCCTCCAGCTGCGAACGCGATAGATTTCGCAGATGCCAATATCCCGGCAAGCAGCATTCCGGAAAAATCATGACTTGTACGCCTATCATTGCCCCCTGTTGAACAAACCCAACCACCTGTGCCAGATTACCAGCAACATCTCCGGGCGCATGACAAAATTGGACGGCAGAAACCTTCATAGGATCCCTTTAACAAAAAAACAGCCAGTTTCGGTCATGATAACCGAAACTGGCTGTTTGAATCCGTTCCGCGGGGATATTTACCCGCCAATATCTATAGAGAATTCATCATCGAATGGGATAAACTCATCCCCAAAATCGATATCTAATTCAACGGTATCAAGATCCACTTCCGCCGGAGGCGTTTGGCGACGACTACCGTAGCCGACGGTCATTAGGGTCCCGATTAAAATAAGAGCAACACAAGCAATTGAAATTCGTGTGACAAGCTTTTTCATGATAATTCCTTTTTCGTGAAGTAGACGGCAATGGCCGCCGGGGGGGGGGGGGTAACTGGAAAAATCACCCCGCGTTCCTCGGAAGAAGAACACGGGGTGTTCAATCAATCATTTTCTAAAACAATGGCTACTGACGTTGAAAATTGTATCCTGGATTATTGATATCGAAATCCATATCGCCAAAACCATTATTCACTTTGACGTTGAGGTAGGTATATTCTTCCATCAACTTAGGTCGCGCTCCGGGAGCTTCCGGCCAGTCGTATGCCGCATACCGCACGGGAACTTTCAATTCGTCATCGACAAAGATCTGTGCGATATGAAAATCGTATGGGAATCGTTTCTCCGGATGCACAACCTGAATCATGGTGCACGATCGCTGGTTGATCTGGGCACCTTTACGAAATTGCACCTTGCAAATTCCGGCTTTTTTATCTCGTTCGGCTCGGTTAATTAATTGCACAATAAGATTTTCCAGTCCGATTTCGGTTACCGGATATCTTTGGCCTTTCATAGCCAGGAAACCCGCAGGATCAAGCCAAAGATTTGGCAGGGCCGCTTTAATCCCGCCACCACCCTCGTGAGCACACATTTTATTTTCATTTTTACCCGCAACATAAATGACTTCGCGACCCTTTGCTTCGGCCGGTTTCAGAAAATACATGTAAACGGAAAAAGGGGTCTCTCCGGCGTTTCCTGCCGGTTTAGCATTGCGAACCTTGGTATAGATATATTCGTATGCACCAAGGGCACCATCGATCCGTTCTCTCTTGACCAACGTCGCGGTATAGTCCTTGATATTTTCCCGGCTATTCTCTAATGCGGCGTAAGCAATCTTTAACGCCGGATCCAGCGAATGGGTCGGGGTGTTCGCATTTTCTCCCTTATTCGCCGCAACGCGAACCGGAGCTTTTTGGGCCTCGACGGCCGGAACCAAAACGGTGAGGCTGATGAAAATAGCCCCAATTATTAACGTGCGAGTCATGTGAATCTCCCTGTCACTGAGCGGTAGGCCTAACCACCACTCGCTCATAATTCTTCCCTGAAAAGTTATCTACCCACGGTCTCCCGTCCTCCACATCCCATAGATTTCCGGTAGGGTATGTTAGGCTTTATCGCCCAGTTGGTTCGCGAAAAGCCATCAATCAAGGTCGACATCCAGAGCTTTTCCTAGTTTAATGTGTGTCGACTTTTACCATATCAGGACAGCACTGCACCTCAACGCAATTTTCCTATCTTGCCAAACGCGAATAAGGCCCCATGACGAAACCCCACTTAAAAGAAAAGTCGATACAGATTACCATTGTGATTTCTGAGATGTTCGATGAAAACGCGTTTATCCTCCATATAGAGGGCAGAAACGACTGTATTGTGGTGGATCCGAGTTTTGACACCGAATCCATTTTCCAATATGTTCAGGAACATCAACTCCAGATCGCGGCGATTCTTAACACGCACGGTCATACGGACCACATTGTTGGTAACCAGGAGGTAAAAAAGCAATTTCCTGATGCCCCAATTGTGATCGGCGCGGGTGATGCGCCCAAGCTAACCGACCCGGAACTAAACCTGTCCGCCTCCTATGGTCTGGGGATCACCAGTCCGGAAGCGGACTTACTCGTTAACCACGGGGATTGGATTGAATTCGCGGGAATTCGCCTTGAAACCCGTAACACACCTGGTCACAGCCGTGGGCATGTTGTGTGGATTTGGCACGACTCAACTCCGAACATTGCCATCAACGGTGACGTCCTGTTTGCTGGGAGTATTGGCCGCACCGATTTTGACGACGGCAGTTTTGCTGATCTGGAACACTCAATCCGAACTCAGCTTTACCCGCTTCATGAAGATACCATTGTCCTCACTGGTCACGGCCCATCGACAACCATTGGTCATGAAAAGCGAACCAATCCATTTGTACCCGCCAGGTCTAGTTAATCTGTTCGTTTGGAGGTGACAAGCCCGTCGCCAGTGAATCGCCCAGTTCACTCTCACTGACCTTTTCGCTATGGATCGGCAAAATAAAGTGAAACTCCGCGCCTTGGCCTGCCGGGGATTCCAAAGTCAAATCACCACCATGTTCCCGCATAATTTTGCGACTGACAGCAAGCCCCAGCCCTGTACCCTGACTACCCTTGCCGGAAACAAACGCTGTGAATAGCTGGGGGATATGATCCGCTGAAATGCCCGGCCCATTGTCAATCACCCGCACCACTTGCGCATTACCCCGAGTGCCGATGGAAATGGTTACTTCCGCATTCTCCTGTTCCCCGCATGCCTCAATGGCGTTGGTAATAACATTCAAAAGCGCCCGATGGATCCCTTCCCGGTCAAACCAATTTTCAGCAACCCCCTGTTCCGTCTCCAGCGTGAGCGATACAGTCTGTACCCTGGCAAGGGATTGCAACATTTCGACAACATCCTCAGCAATCGTTTGCAGGTAACCCAAACTCAATTCTGGTGAACGGTCTTTACTATAGTTCAGCATATCCATTACCAGTTCTGAGATTCGCGCCTGATTCCGCCGGACAATTCCCCACCCCTTTTCAATCGTCTGTTGATTTTCATGGTGAAGCCCATCATCGACGAGGTACCCACCCCCCTGAATCCCCTGCAAGATATTTTTAATGTGATGCGCAATTGTCGTCACTGTCTCTCCAATCGCCACGAGCTTTTCGGATTGCACCATCGCTCGATGGTAATACGTGTCCTCAATGGCCAATGCGGCCTGGTGGCCAATGGCAATCATCATTTTCAGGTGTTCATCGCTAAACCGTCTCGCCTTTCCGACCAATACCGGCTCTCCTTCCGGCAGGGAGGTGTCAATATAGATCACCCCTACGATTCCGTACCTACCCGTTAGCGGGACACAGATCGCTTCGTTGACTTCACTGCTCACAATACTCGCGGTCGCTTCCCATCGATCATCCCCGCCGGCATTGGTGGATATTACACCTTCCCCTTTTTCCATCACATAATCCAGGATTCGCCGACTAATGATCATCTTTTGCGAGTCCTCTGAGTCGCTGCGGTCTCGGCGTGCCTTAGGCGTTAACTCACCATCCCGAGGGTCCAACAAAATGATGCATCCGCGGTCTGCTTCAACCCATTCAAAAATCAAATTCAACACCCGTTGCAGCAACTGATCAATATCCAGAGTTTGGGATACGGCTTCCGCCGTCTGATACATTACCTGTAAGTAACTATGGGCTGACTGAACATCCGAGGCGGTATCAGCAGGCTGCGCATCTGAAATGGGAACATCGGAAACCACCGACTGGATGATCTGTGATTCAACATCCGTCTGATCCGCAAACTGTATTTCTGCGGATAAATCACTGTTGACGGCAACCACACCACCATGAAATATGATGTGCGTTTTCCCGATCTGGATTCGGTCCCCGTTAGCGACTCGCGCCGACGCAATTCGTTGACCATTCAGATACGTACCGTTGGAACTTTCAAGATCCACAAGCGTGACTTCGTCTTCCCGAATTCTGAATTCGGCGTGAAAACGGGAAACCTCAGAATCATGTAATTTCAAGTGGTTATCACTGTCACGACCGAGGCCATATTTATTTCCCGTAAACTCATGCCGAGTCCCCTGGTCAAACCCTTGAATGACATGAATTGAGTACATCGACAAACCACCTTAAACATCTCGTACGGTAAACCAATAACGCCTTCCATCGACGCCCTCGCCGGACAACGCGAAAACATCGAGAAGCCTCGGGGCGATCCAACCAACGGTAAACGACCAACCTCCGCTTTCCATGATTTAGTATAAACCGAAATGCAAGTCGTCGAAGCGACTGAAAACGGACCGCGACCGGGTTTGTTGACATTAATGGCTGTTCGGGTATCACCAAACCGCTACAATCTGTAAATCTAGACAAATATATTCCGCCTTTCTGCATTTTATCCCAAACCTCCCACGATTACTTGACGCTAAGCAGGGAACCAAGGAGAATTCAAAGGAGACAAAAACGGGCATCCCGTTAGTCTCTTTTTCCATTTAATTGTGCAGATCCCCATGGACAAGCATTACACCATGACAAAACTACCCTCCCCACATCGAATCGCACCACTATTGTTTTTGGCACTCGTGTTTAACGCTCTCAGCATGAGCGGGTCTGATACTGCCAAAGTTGCCGACACACCAAGGCAACGACTATCGGACTCAGTACGGTTCCTCTCCTCGGATGAACTCGAGGGTCGGGGTCCTGAAACCGCCGGGCTGAACAAGGCCGCCGACTATATCGCTGGATATTTTAGCCGATTAGGCCTGAAAACCGACTCCTACAATGGAACGCCATTTCAGCGTTTCGAAATATCAACGGATATTAAGCTGGGCAAACCCGAGAACAACCGCCTCACCCTAACCGGACCAACGGGTGAACAAGATGCTTTGGAATCGACAGATCTTACGCTGGGATTTGAATTCAATCCCCTTGCGCTGGGTGCCAGCGGTTCCTTTCAGGGCAGTATCGTCTTTGTGGGGTATGGCATTCAGGCCACTGACCTCAAATATGACGAGTATGCAAATCTAAATGTCAAAGATAAAGTGGTCGTCATGCTGCGAAAAGAACCTCAACAATCCGATTCTGAAAGTATTTTTGACGGAACAAAAGCCTCTCGACACGCCACATTTCAGTCCAAGGTATCCAATGCCTACCAACAGGGAGCGGCGGCGGTGATTATGGTAAACGACGCAGGCGAAGCCAAACGTTATGTCGCAGGATTAAAGCATGCACTGTCTCAATACGCCGCGCAATTAGCAGCGGAACAAGCGTCGTTTTCAAAACTTCAAACTCCCACGTCGAACCAGCTCATTGCCCACCAGCAGGCCCTGGCTCAAGTCTCACGTAACATCAGCGACACAGCGAGTGAACTTGGCGGCGACGGGGATAGCATTCTTGAATTCAATGGGGCGGGATCGAATTCCAATCGTAAAAGCATGCCCGTGTTTTTCGCTCGTCGCGCCAGTATTAATCCAATGATTCAAGCCGCACTGGGAATGTCACTTACAGAGATCGAACAGCAAATCGATCGCGACCTAAAACCCATCACCGGCGCACTCGATGGATGGACGGCCGAAGGGGAAGCCTCTCTATTGCAGACGACCACGGAAGTCAAAAATGTGGTCGGCGTTCTCGAAGGAACAGGGCCGCTTAAGGATGAAACTATTGTTGTGGGTGCTCACTATGATCATCTGGGATACGGAGGTCGCGGATCACTTGCGCCCTGGACGAAAGACATCCACAATGGGGCCGATGACAACAGCAGCGGGACTTCAGTGCTGTTGGAGACCGCTCACCAACTCGCGACTCGCAAAAACCCAACCAGACGACGTATTGTGTTTATTGCTTTTTCTGCAGAAGAAAGAGGGCTCATTGGGAGCGCCCGCTATGTGAAGGAACCTCTGTATTCACTGGAAGAAACCGTTGCCATGATCAATCTCGATATGGTCGGACGACTGACGGACAACAAGCTCATTGCTACCGGGACGGGCACGTCCGATATTTGGAATCCGCTTCTTGATGAATTGAATAAAACCGATGGATTCGAGATTACCCGCAAACCCGAAGGCGTCGGACCCAGCGACCATCAGTCTTTTTACCTAAAGAATGTTCCCGTATTACACCTGTTTACTGGCCTTCACGAATTTTACCACCGTCCTAGCGACGATTTTGAAACGATAAATTTTGAAGGCATGGATCGAATCGCAACCCTGACAAAGGAAATTGTCGCGGCTGTAGATCAGGCCGACACACGCCCTAACTTCAAGAAGGCCGAAAAGAAAAGGAATGTTGAGAATACCGGGGGGGACCGTCCGTACTTTGGCAGCATTCCCGATTATTCCGAGAACACCGATGGCCTGCCTCTTACAGGCGTATCGGAGAACGGACCTGCCGCGAAGGCGGGAATAAAACCAAAGGACATTGTCGTCGCTCTTGGTAAGTATAAAATCGGGGGCATCGAAGATTTCGACAGCGCTCTGAGAAAATTCAAAGGTGGTGACAAAGTGACAGTCAAAGTATTGCGGGGCGGCAAAGAAGTGACTTTGACGATCATTCTCGGCCAGCCACGATAGTTCCCCAATCAAGGGTTCATCCTCTGTGGGACGACCGCCTGCAACATCTGGGATCCTGATTACGCCTCTTTCTTAGGCAAATTATGCGATTCATGCCAGATTGGCCTTTACCGATTTCGTGTTACTCGACAGAATACGCTGCGCATGTAATAGATCGCACCCCATCTTCGGGCAGGACTCGAACGATCGTGGTCGCTTATTTCCGCATTTCAGTCGGAAATATTGCATAAGGTCCGTTTTGCGGGCGATTAACTAACACATGCAAAGAGAAGTCTCCTAAGGACGGGGGACTTGCATCCTACAACTGAGGCAGATGCGGCAAGGAGTGCTGATCGTGAAAACCCAACTTCTGTTACTGAGTCTAACTACTCTATTTATTTCCTTATTCCCTGCGGACACACATGCCCAGCAACGGCCCGGGACGACTGTCGCTGTTGTGGACATCGCGGTCGTTATGGAAAATAACGCGAAATTTAAATCATTACTTGATGGAATCCAGGGGGAAATCAGTGCCTTTGACAAGACACTGGACACAGCGAGAAAACAGGTGACGGGAATGGTTGAAGAACTGCGCGGTTATAATCCCGGCACCGCAAAATATTCTGAACTGGAAGAACAAATCGCGAAAATACAATCCGATGTTCAGGTTCAAATGCAGATTAAGCGGAAGAATGTACTACAAAAGGAAGCCAAAGTATTCCACGAATGTTACACGGAAGTTACCAAAACCATTGGTACGTTCTGTGATCGCAACGGGATTCAGTTGGTATTGAACTTTGACAGCAAAGCGATTGATCCCCAGAGTCGTGAATCCGTATTGAAGGGTGTAAATCGGGACATCGTTTATCAGCGAAGTCTTAATATTACAAAATACATTATTGACGCGGTCAACAAAGAAAACGGACTAGCCACGCCGACCAACGTCAGCAATACCGGCAATCCCGCACCACGATAGTTATACGGATCGAATTTTACTCCAGTGACGACGCGGAGGATTTTCCCGTCCGCATTATCGACAAACAAAACCAGCTAGACTGAAACTTTATTTTTCGACATACCCTGCTGTCTGTTATGAATCCTGATTCGCCATATCCCCGCTACCAACAAACAATCGAAACCCATGCCATTGTTAAGGGCTTTGGATACTGGAGTGGCGAGGATGTATGGATTGAGTTTCGGCCCGCGGCCGCCGGCACCGGACTTGCGTTCGTGCGGCCCCATCGCGGATCCCAGGTTCGCATTCCCGTTAACGTGGCGTTTCGCCAGGAAGTCCCCCGACGAACCAATCTGGTAAAGCAGGGAGCCTCGGTTGAAATGGTTGAACATGTCATTGCGGCTTTGGCGGGTTTGCAAATTGACAACTGCGAGATTTGGGCATCTGCACCGGAGATGCCCGGTGGTGACGGATCCAGCCAGGCCTTTGTCGATGCAATCCTTAAGGCGGGGATCATGAAACAGTCGGAGCGACAACCAACAATCAAGGTCAAGCAAACCATTCGTGTGGGCACCGAGGATGCATGGATTGAGGCACGCCCTGTTCCCGAAGGTGATTCTCCTGCCATGACGCTGCAGTACAGTCTGGACTATGGCGAAAACCACGTCATCCAGCGCCAGGATTTTGCGATGGCACTCAATCCGGCAACCTTTCAATCCCAGGTCGCTGGTGCCAGGACTTTCGTACTGAAATCCGAGGCGGACCAAATGCAAGCCAATGGGATCGGCTGGCGTGTATCCAATCAGGATCTGATCGTTTTCGGCGAGAACGGACCGATCGACAACCCTCTGAGGTATCCCGATGAGTGTGTTCGGCACAAGACACTGGATATGGTGGGTGATTTGGCGCTCTGTGGTTGCGATCTCATCGGCGTCTTCCAGGGCTACCGTACCGGACATCGTTTAAACGCAGAATTAGTTCGTCAAATAATTGCGCGGCACGACATCCAGCAACCTCTTTCAACTTGCGCGTAATCAGTCGGGAACCAACTTATGACGACATCGATATCAGAACTCGCTCAGGTCGACCCCCACGCCGTGGTAGGTAACGAAGTGGAAATCGGTCCGTTCTGTTTCATTGGCCCCCATGTTCGTATCGGTGACGGCACCCATCTCGTTAATAATGTGACGCTTACCGGGCATGTGACTTTGGGACGCAATAACCAATTATTTCCCGGCGTTGTCATTGGAGCTGAACCTCAGGACCTCTCCTATCAGGGCAGCCCCACTCAAGTCGTAATCGGGGACAGTAATATCTTCCGTGAATGTGTTACGGTCAATCGCGGCACGGAAAAGGAGGATGGAATCACCTCGATCGGCAATAACAACTATTTTATGGCATGCTCTCACGTTGCCCATGACTGCAAATTAGGAGATTACATTGTAATGGCAAACAACTCCCTACTCGGGGGACATGTCCATGTTGGCGACCATGTAACCATATCCGGCAGCGTTGCCGTCCACCATTTTGCCACAATCGGCGCCTATGGTTTCATTGGCGGCCTCAGTCGTGTTCTGCACGACACCCCACCTTATACCGTTTGCGATGGAAATCCTGCCCGTCCCCGTTCCATCAATGTGGTTGCATTGAAGCGAAACAATTTTCCCGCGGATGAGATACGGGCGTTGCACGCAGGCTTTAAACTGATTTTCCGCGCAAAGGTCGACAAACAAATTGTACGTGATACTCTCGCGGGAAATGAGCAACTTGTCCCCAGTGTCAATCACATCCTAAATTTTCTCGACAACAAGAACGAAGGCCGAAACGGTCGCGCCCGACAGGCCAGGAGAGCAGCGTGAGCAAACCGCGAATCGCCGTAGTGGGCGTTGGCCGTCTTGGTAGCATCCACGCAAAACTCATCCGGGAAGCTGGCCTGTTTGATCTTGTCGCTTTGGTTGATCCGGTCCCCGCTTCACGACTGATTGCAAGCGAACAATTTGAGACGCCCGCGGTCGCGGACGTTGAGGAAATCCTTCACCAGTTCGATTGCGCCATCATTGCCACCCCAACGGTTTACCATCATCAGGTCGCGATTCAACTGTTGGAATCTGGAAAACATCTGTTGATCGAAAAACCGATTACAGCCACCGTGGCTCAGGCGGATGAGTTGGTCGCAGCCGCGAAGTCCAGTCAGGTGGTTCTTCAGGTCGGGCACGTCGAGAGATTTAACCCCGCATTCGAAGCCGTTTGTAACGATTTGGGAACACCCGCCTTTATTGATGCAGTCCGGGCGAGCGAATACACGTTTCGGTCAACCGACGTCGGAGTGACGCTGGACCTCATGATTCACGACCTTGATCTAATCCTGTCCCTAGTTCCACACCCCGTGATTTCCATCCAGGCGACCGGATTATCACTTATTGGTCCACACGAGGACGTTGCTTACGCCCGGCTAACGTTCGCCAACGGCTGCCTTGCCAATCTGACCGCCTCCCGCTCCAGTTACGAGCAACAACGTCACATGCGAATTACCGGGGACCGGGGTTTTGCTAATATTGATTTTGCGAACCGCAGCGTAACCACGGTAGGCTTAAGCCAGGAATTGAAACGGCTAGATATCGATCCGGATTCAGTCACTCAACAAGAGCGAGAAGACCTCCAAGCTCGGTATTTTACAGATCTGCTTCCCAAAACTGAACTTTCGGTTCCCGATTCCAATCCCATAGCCATGGAACAGGCTGACTTTTTGCAGGGGATCGCCACAGGAGATCCGGTTCGCGTCTCCGGAAAGGCGGGGCGCGACGCTCTTAGTGTTGCAATCCAAATAACCGAGCAGATTAACCGGCAGCAATCAGGAGATCTACATGCCGTAAAAGGCCCGCATTTTGCCAGCAAGTCGACCCATGTCTCGAGCTAACATGGGCACCTGTATTCGTTGTTGGCCATAACCGTTTCGGTTATAGATCATCTTCAATCCAAACCCGCTAATAGCTCATCAGGCCAAACGGCTTAGATTATGCCAAGTCCCGATCTTCAAACATGACCAGAGCCAGAAGCATCGCAATAAGACTGTAAATCGCACAATAACAAAAAGCCCAACCAAGATAATCAACCGGTACGTCGACCCCTGCGGAAATCGCCGCCTGAATATTAAAATGATCGAGATTGGGAAAAACAGTTGCAACTAGTTTTCCAAAGAATTCGACAATGGCAAAACCCGATAATGAACTCTGAACTACCAGAGGCGTTAAATGACCCAACGCATAGATGACCATGCATATGGTCATGTTTGCCATTAACGGAAGACGTGTGGATATCGCCACGCTCAGTGAAGCAATAATGATTGCCTCCATAAAACCCAGCACCAAACCGGGGACTAAGCGTATTGCCTCAATAAAACAAACCTGCCATCCGGGCACGCCCGTGGAAGTTTCCGTGGCATCGTACAAAGGCTTGTATGCGACTGCGGCAATAAACACGATGCCAAAAATAATGTAGACCAATGCAAGCATCCAGACGATCCCACTGAATTTACCGATCACAAAAGACCGGCGACTTAGCGGTTTCGATAGAACCGTCAGTGCGGTACGCCCCTCAATTTCATCGGCAACCGAGGTACTTGCCGACCACAGCGCTAAAACAATACTCAGAATCAATATCAACGTTAGGCCGGCGTCTTTTAACATCTTGATGTCTTCACCGAAGGTGTTGTAGGGAATCCAAACAAAACCGCACAACGCAATCACCCCGCCAACCACAATCAGCATGAACAGCGGTTGCGCCACTTCGGATTTATAGGTCGACAAAGCAACCGCAAACAGCCGCGGGGCTGCCATCCGTTGAACCAGATAAAACAGGAATATCCCCAGGATGCTAAATGCGGTAATGGGAATACAAACGGATTCGGAATACCCTGTACCCGTTCGCACAAAAAATCCAACCTCGGCGTCCGCCAACCCTGAATTCTCTATGAAGATTTTGTTGATTGAAGTTGTTCTTCCTGAGTTCGGATCCTCCGGATCCACCAGGGGAATCGTCTGCAACAGTCCTGAATCAAAAGGATTGACCCGATGAACATCTTCGCTGGTGATTTCTTCAAGGACGACTTCCTCCGGCAACTCGTTAAACGGCGTAAATGATAGTTTGACATTTTCGGTCGTGGTCACTTCCATTGCTGCCACTTCCCCCGCCTTAATATCCAAAGCGTGCTCGCTGCGGGAGAGCTCCGCGGTGTCGCCTGCCTTCGCGGTAAAGCGAAAGCCGTATGTTCCGGTGAATGGTAGTTGAACAGCGGCTCGTATGACGCCGGCTGGATCCGGAGTAACGAAAGAACCCACCACACCGATACTTGCCATTAACGCCACAATGATCAAAATAGGATACAGCACGCCTTCGCGTAAAACCATTTTGAATTCGCGCGACGTGCGCTTCCATGCCAAGATCACCAAAGCGTAGCTCAAAAACCATGCCGCGACAAACACGCCGGCAAACGCAGCAATAATATCTCCAATGGTTTGTTCTGAAACGCCAGCCGATGGCATGGATTCTGCACCGAGGACCAACGGTGCGGAAAGACCGCATAGTACGATCGCCGCAACGGCGGTGACCACGGCCGCTTTCATCGGCGATTCAGCCAGCTCGTTCAGCATCGACCAGCGACTTAGCCCCTTCGAAAGCAACCAACTGAATCCGATCAGAATTAAGCCCAATATGCATCCCACGCCAATCAGCCACAACGGCGTTAACCAACTGGTCAGTCGAGGGGACAATTCGAATGCAAACAGCGTATAATCCTGCAGGAAAGTAAACGCTCCGGTTATATTTTTGGTGATTGGATTCATGTCTTTCTCAAATTTCTGATGACGCCTGTTTATGTATAACCGATCCTACGCACTGAAATTATTTATAGTTCAAACCGGATTTTGTTTCGCGGCGTTGCTAATAACGAATGGTGAACCCGGTAAATTGCTCGTGATCAACCCGGAGTGAAAACCGCGTATTTGTGATAAGCCCGCTCATCTGCTCCTGTACGGCGACAATAAACCGGTCGACCTCGGATGCCTCGCCGCCAGCCACCATTTCAACCGTTCCGTCATCCTGATTACGCACGAATCCGGTCACTTCAAACCCCTGGGCAATAACTTTCGTCGAATGGCGAAACCCTACACCCTGAACACGTCCGGTAAAAATAACGCGTTGACGTGACACGATAAATACTCCACTAAACAATGCAACGACCAGTTCAAAATACGAACGGTTATTAATTGTCCCTTCTGAAATGCTTATTTTCAGGAACTGCTGAAGATCCTCAACCAATAATACCCGTTCCTGACTCTCCTTTTCACGGGCTGTGCCGGTCGTAATGATATTGACGGGCGGACACGTCTTCCAATACCGTTGCGGTATGAATTTCACTTTAACCCGTCCAACAGGGAAATGGGGATCTGGCGGGGTTCCATGGGGAATCGTCGCCAAGCAATCGTTGGTTGCATTTGCCTTTCTCGCGTTCTCTTCGGGGGTATCCGGGCAACGGTTACAACCACCGGGCGTTCCACCATCCAGTAGTACTCCGGTCGCGAACGTTCCCCCTGCAGAAACACTTCCGCCACTGAAGCGTGGGGTCTTGCTGTTGCGCAACGGCCAGACATTTACCGGTGCTTATCGCCATACCAATGATCATTATACGATCGTCGATCCAAACGGGTCGTCTATTCGATTTACGACGGGGCAGGTCGAGTTCATTAGTGACTCTCTGCTGGAGGTGTATGCCTACCAACGGGCGAAACGCATTCGCAATAATGTTCCCGCGTGTCTGGAGCTTGCCCAGTGGTGCATGCACCACGGACTTTACATTCAGGCCCGTGAGCAACTTAAAGAGGCAGTTTCTCTGGAGCCCTCCAACCCGACAATCCAACAGTTTACAGTACGTTTAGATCTGCTGATGTCACCCCCACGGCTGCCTATCCAACCAGGGCTTCCCCATCCAACGCCCTCCTCGGCGCGTCCGGTAAACATGGAAATTATTCAACAGCGCGTCGACAGGCTAAATCCGGCGGTGGTTCAGCATTTTGTTATTAAGATTCAACCACTGTTGTTTAACCGGTGTGCTCTGGCAGGCTGCCATGGCCCAAACCCACAATCCGACTATATATTATTTCGGACCAGCGTTCGGAAGGCGGTTCCGCAACGGGTGACTCTGCGGAATTTGTACAATACATTACAGCAGATTGAACTGAATCAACCGGTTCACAGTCAACTGCTCTTAGCTGCAACCAGTGCCCACGGCGGACAACGCGAACCTTCGCTGAAACTTGGACAAACGGACCAGATTTCCCGACTCGTGAATTGGGTCCGCGCTGTTTCCACGAGCCCCGAATATTCCCCTGATAATCCTGATGTCAAGGCTTCTAAAACACCCATCCAGCCTCAAACAAATCGATTCTTTGCACAACAGTTGCGGGTGCCCGCCTCCCTGAACCTCCACAAAATGGCCACCCCGGATAACCAACCATCACGCACACAACTTAACCCGCCAATAACGACGCCCAGCCGTCCGCACGACGCTGTGCAAACCCATTCACCCCCGTTCCAGCAGTGGCTCAACCGGGGAGAAGAGCTGAAGAAAAAGGATGCACTACAGCACGGCATCACATTGCCGGTGGAGATGCAGGACCCCCGTCTCGGTACGCTTAAAATCGAACCGGCACAAAAAGTGAATCTCACACCCGGCATGGAAAGCCAATTCTCATTACCAAGTGACCGCGTATTCCGGTCCGTGAAGCCTGGGTTACGAACAAGGCCGTAAAATCCCGATAACTTCGGCAAAACAGCCAAAAGCTCGGTCCAATGTCTGTTCCAGTACCGGTTCCCACGTTGGCATAATCAGTTTTTCGTATAATAATAGATAACTAAAGCCAAAGACTTCTTTGGATGAGACAATCGCTTCATAGCCTATGCCGGACATAGCACGAACTTTTACGGGTACTTTGAAATTTCGGAATTGAGAGATTAATAAACCACGATGGAACAAAAACCACAGGATCCGAACAATCGTCCCCAGCGCGGATCTTTCCCCCGCATCTGGGTGATTCTTTTCCTTGTTTTGCTCGTCACCATGGTTGTGATGCGGTCTCAGGCTCCGCAGAAAATCAGATATAGCGATTTTCGATCCCATTTATCCACCCCTAAAACCGTTAGCAATAACGGAACAACGATCATTGATCGGGGCGATATTAAGCTGGTCGAGATCGCGACCTCCAATTATGCAACGGTTCATTTCCACAAACCTCAAACCATTACCGATTTGGCGGGAAACGAACAAACGAAGATTTCCGAAGTTCAGGTGGACATCCCACCCAACGACAGCTCGCGAGAACAGCTCGAACAATTACTTGACGGTGACATTCCAGAGCACGACAAGCAAGCGTCCATCGATTATGTATATTTGCCGCCGGACGATACAGCATCTTTTCTGTTAATGATTGCCATTTTGCTGCCAATCGTTATTTTGGTGTTTTTCTGGATTTCGTATCGGCGAAGCCAAAACCAATTCATGGGCGGAGGTTTCCTCTCCGGTTTCGGAAAGAGCACGGCCAAACGATATGACAAAGACGAACATCCAATTACATTTAAGGACGTGGCGGGGCAAAAAGCAGCCAAAGCAGATTTACAGGAAATCGTTGAATTTCTGGAGCAGCCGGACAAATTCCAGAAACTGGGCGGCCGTGTACCCAAAGGAGTCTTGCTCAATGGCCCGCCGGGCACGGGGAAAACACTACTTGCCCGAGCCGTCGCTGGCGAAGCCGGCGTTCCATTTTTCTCCATCAATGGTTCAGAATTCATACAGATGTTTGTGGGCGTCGGAGCCAGCCGCGTGCGGGATCTCTTTCAACAGGCCAAGGAAGCTGCTCCTTCGATCATCTTCATCGATGAAATTGATGCCGTAGGGCGGCAGCGCGGCGCTGGCGTTGGCGGGGGGCATGATGAACGCGAACAAACACTAAACCAAATTCTTAGTGAAATGGACGGATTCTCCACGAATGACTCGGCCATTGTCGTTGCGGCGACAAACCGCCCCGACGTACTGGATCCTGCATTATTGCGGCCCGGACGATTCGATCGACACGTAACGGTCGGAAAGCCAACTCAGAAAGGTCGCAAGGGGATTTTTAAGGTACATGTCAGGGAAGTCCCGTTATCCGACAATGTCGATCTGGAACTTCTCGCTTCCGCCACTGTCGGACTGACAGGAGCAGATATCCGCAACATGGTTAACGAAGCTGCTCTCTGGGCGGCTCGACATGATAAATCCAGTGTTGAGATGTCCGATTTTGATTACGCACGCGACAAAATCCTGATGGGTGCTAAACGCGAAGAGGTTTTGACCGAGGATGACAAAAGGAAAACTGCTTACCACGAAGCGGGGCACACGCTTGCATCGTGGTATCTCAAAGGAGCCGATCGGGTGCACAAAGTCACGATCATCCCACGCGGACGATCGCTTGGATCCACTCAGATGCTTCCCGAAGAGGACCGTGTATCCATGGCAGAATCACAGTTGGAAGACCATTTGGTCGTGCTTCTGGCGGGCCGCGCCGCTGAACAACTCATCTATGAAGAAACCGCCGTCGGAGCAGAAAATGACCTCGAACGCGCAACGTCGATGGCGCGTCGGATGGTTACACGCTGGGGAATGAGCGACAAACTTGGACCGGTCAGTTACAAACTGTCCGATGAAGATCCCTTCCTCGGTAGAGAAATCCATGAACAACGTCAATTCAGTGAGCACACTATGGAATTGATTGACGCCGAGGTCACACGCATCCTTCATGGTGCTTCCGATCGTGCGGACGAATTGCTCACGAAATACAGAGAGCCTTTGGAATTGGTCACCAATGCGCTGATGGAACACGAGGAGCTTTCAGAAAATGAATTGACCGGGCTTATTGGACCTTCCGTACACCCCTTACCTCAAACCTCACCAGCGGCCGAAGAGGAAACAACGGCAGCGGATTCAGCCACGTCGGACGATGAGCACCGTGCTGATGATTCGGTGCTTCCCCCCACCAACGGTGCGACTGCCGCCACGGCGTCACCAGATCCCGAATCCCCTCAAAAATCCGAACCGGAGACCTTACCTGAACCTGCGGCAAAATCCACGATCCATCCGTCATCACTGGCCTCAGCACCGCCGGAACCACCACCCCAGGAAGAATCTGACGAGACGGGCCCTGCAACCACCTGACCCGGGTGAGGATAAACGTGCCCCCAATGGCAAAAAACCAAAAGCCAAAAAAGATTCGAACCGCACTCAAAAAACGACATCAAACCAGAAGTCGTCAACGCAATCTCACGCGGGACTTTCAGGAACACGGTTTTGAAAACGACGATCCGGAGTTTCAGGAGCGTCTTTCGGGCAAAGGGGAACTTACCCGACATCGCACCGTCGTTGGCAACGAAACCACCGCAGAAGACACAGGCGTACAAATCCATCCCAGCGTCGATGAACTTGATACGATCACGGGTCGCGTGCTGCGCATTCACGGGCTGGAAAGTGTGGTAATGGCGGAAGATGGAACTCAGTTCCATTGTGCCGTCCGCGGACTCCTTAAAAACCTTGACACACAACAACGCAACGTCGTTGCCGTTGGTGACCACGTCGTCCTGAGACCGGAAGCTTCCAATAGTTCCCGTGACCGTCAGGAAGGATTGATTCTTCGCGTGGAGCCCCGGCACGGTGTTATCAGTCGCACCAGCAGTGGAAAACAGCACGTGCTTGTTGCCAACACAGACCAGATTGTCGTGGTGGCCAGTGTTTGTGAACCGACGTTGAAACCGAATTTAATCGATCGCTTCATCATCACGGCGGAGAAGGCCGGTATCCACAGCATTGTTTGTCTTAATAAGATTGATCTCATTGACGCTTCCGAGCTTCAACCTATCGCGGGTGTTTACGGCCAACTTGGTTATAGAATTCTCTTTACTTCAGCAATCCGGAAACAGGGCATTGCACAGTTAAAAAGCCTCCTCGCCGGAAAACAGACGGTCGTTGTCGGACAGTCGGGCGTTGGAAAATCCTCATTGCTCAACGCTATTGATCCCGAATTGGAGTTAAGAACCGCCGTCGTTAGCACGGAAAACCAAAAAGGCAAGCATACGACAACAGGCGCTCACTTAATTCCATTGCAAAACGGCGGTTTTGTTGTCGATACACCGGGCATCCGGCAATTCCAATTGTGGGATGTCATTGCTGAAGAGGTCGCCGGATTCTATCGCGACATCCGGCCTTTCATCAATCGTTGTCGATTTCCGGATTGCACACATATCCATGAAGTTCAATGTGGTGTAAAACATGCCGTTGCCGATGGATTGCTGGATCTGCGTCGCTATGACAGTTATTGTCAGATCCGATGTGACGAGGGATTGTCCGGCTGATGCAACAACACCAACAACGCAAGACCGCACAGCGGTGATTTTCCCGTTCGTTAACGAATCCCAACTACGTTTTATAGGTAACAACGTATGCGCATTCATGCATTCACGCTCGCATTCCTTTGTCTGTTACTTGGATTTTTTCAGGCAGCGACCGACGCTCGGCCACCCAACATACTGGTCATCATGGTAGACGATCTTGGTTACGGAGACCTGTCAGGTTACGGTGCTACCGATCTGCAGTCGCCCCATATTGATGCGCTGATCCGCCGGGGGATGAAATTTACCAACTTTTATGCTAATTGTCCCGTATGCTCGCCGACACGGGCATCTTTCCTCACCGGCCGATATCCGGAATTGGTGGGAGTGCCCGGCGTAATCCGTACGCATCCGGAAAACAGTTGGGGAGAACTAACCCTGGGAATACCAACCATTGCGGACCAAATGAAAAAGGCAGGTTACCAAACGGCCCTGATCGGTAAGTGGCACCTGGGACTAACCAAACCGCATTGGCCCAACAACCGTGGATTCGATTTGTTCCACGGATGGCTTGGTGACATGATGGATGACTATTACAAACATACCCGCCATGGCATCAATTATATGCGACGCGACACCGCGTCTATTCGTCCCCAAGGGCATGCAACGGATCTATTTACCCGGTGGACATGCGAATATCTGACCCGGCATGCCGATGACCAGCGGCCATTTTTTCTTACGCTTTGCTACAACGCACCCCACACCCCGATTCAACCGCCCAAACAGTGGCTCGATGCGGTCCAAAAGCGCGCGCCCGACATGCCACGGACGCGTGCAAAACTTGTCGCATTGATCGAACATCTGGATGCCGGAATTGGCAGGGTGTACGCACAGCTAAAGGCAAGCGGATTAACAAGCAACACCTTGATCCTTTTCACTTCGGATAACGGCGGTCAACTCAACGTGGGGGCGAACAATGGCCCCTTGCGAGATGGAAAGCAAAGCATGTACGAGGGCGGTCTGAAAGTTCCAAACTGTGTGGTATGGCCGGACCACATCAGGCCGCAATCCGTCACGGATCGGCCCGCCCTAACCATGGATATTTATCCAACGTTATGTGAGATTGCCGGAATCCCTGTTGCTAAACAAATCGACGGTGTCACGTTTCTCCCCACCCTGCTGGGGACGGCACAACCCGTTGATCAACGGGATTTCTTTTTCCATCGGCGTGAGGGGGGTACGCGATATGGCGGACTCACCATTAATGCCGTCCGTCGGGGCGATTGGAAGTTGTTGCAAAACAGTCCGTTCGCCCCTTTGGAGTTATACAATCTCCGACAGGATCCGCTAGAACAAAACAATCTCGCCAAGACGCATCCCCAACAGTTTAACGCTCTGGCAAGTGCTTTACGAGCGCAGTTACAACGCGGCGGCGCTGTGCCGTGGCAAGCCAGTGGGCGACGAGATCACAAATAGTATATCCAGGGGCCTTCCTAGAAAATTTATGTCTTGACCTATAACGCGTTTCGCTCGAAAATCAAGTCATCACGCCAACCCATGATTACGAAATGGCATCTTGTCCCTGCTCCACAGCGTTGCATGATCACATAAACACTACGAAGGTGAATCCCGGTGGATGAACAAGACCAGACTCCGTTAAAACACGAGTATCCCATTGAACCGGATCCCGAGCCTGCTGAGAACGACCTCTCCGTCGATTCGTCACCTACTGAAGCATACCGCGAGCATTCAGATAGAAGCGTCCAAACACCCGATCAGTCGGACTTATCCGAACATCAGCCTACGGTGATCTCTCAAAAGGCGGTTTCTCAGGCCCGCCCCAAAAAACCGTCTTCATCCGATGTGGGACGCGCCCTGGAAGGAGAACAGCTCGAGCATTTTATCCTTGAAGAATTCGTCGGCGGCGGAGGGATGGGAGCGGTTTTCCGGGGCACAGATCAAAAACTGGGGCGTACCGTTGCCATTAAGGTTCTTTCCCGTCACCGTAAAGACATTGATTCTCTAAGACGTTTCAAGAACGAAGCCCAAAGCGCGGCCCGACTGGATCACCCCAATATCGCGCGAGTCTATTATGTAGGCGAGGACGCCGGATGGAATTTTATCGTTTTTGAATTTATCCAGGGAGTTAACATTCAGGAACTTGTTGCTCATCGCGGAGCCCTTCCGCTGAATGAGTGTTGGTCCTATGTACTACAGGTAGCCGATGCACTGACGCACGCATCCGAACGGGACGTGGTGCACCGCGATATTAAACCCTCCAACATCCTTGTCACCTCAGATGGCACCGCAAAATTGGTGGACATGGGACTCGCCCGTCTACATCAGATTAACGCGGACAATTCTGATGCCACGGCGTCCGGAGTCACACTGGGTACCTTCGACTATATTTCACCTGAACAGGCACGCGATCCGCGTACGACCGACGTACGAGGCGACATCTATTCGCTGGGGTGTACCATGTATTACATGCTCACCGGAACAGCGCCCTATCCAACCGGTACGGTGTTACAAAAACTGTTAAGCCACAGCGGCGATCCGCCACCGGATCCCCGACTGTTCCGTGAAGATATCGACGAAGATAGCGTTCAAATTTTGCATAAAATGCTCGCGAAACAGCCTAACGACCGTTATCAATTGCCTGCCGACCTCATCGAAGATGTCGTTCTGGTCGGCCAGCAACTCGGAATCCCACTTTCGCATGGTGCCCGGGTCTGGATTTCGGACCGAAAAGCAAAGCCGTTTTCCCTCATCCACCATGCCCCCTGGATCGTGCCCCTTTTTATCCTTGTACTAACGACGGTTAGTTTAAAACTGTTTTTGCCCACGGCTCCTCAGCTTATTGTCGCTGAACCAACATTTAACAAGTCTCCCTTTACGGTACCCGTACATGAAGCGGTTAACCAAAACGATTCTACCAATGTTCCATCCGAATCTCGGCCAGACAACCCGGAAATGCCTATAGCAAATCCTTTGGAGCCTCCGGTTGCTGATGGGGACGATGTTGAAATTCATCCGCAAACGGTAATCGTTGGCAACCCGGCCGCACCCGTAAGCGACGATGTGATTGTGGTCGACAGTCTGGAACGCGCCATCTCTTTGATTGAGCAGGATCCGCGAATTTCAACGATTGAAATTCAGGGCACCGACTCGATTGATATCTCATCGCTGACCATAGAGCTTGAAGAAACCCTGTCTCATAATCTCGTCATCCGGGGAATCGGCGATCGCCCGGTCACGATTCATGTTACTCTGACTGAAAACCAACTCTCCACCAACTCCCCGCAGTTTGTACAATTAACCGGCGGTACGGTTCACCTTGACAATCTCAGTTTCAAAATACATCTCCCTGAGGAATTTCGGCAGCAGTGGAGTGTATTCCATCTCGTTGACATGGATTCGTTGCATTTAAATCGCGTGGACGTTTCTGTCCTTCCTGCAAGTTCAAATACGGGATATATCCAGGTCGCCGTTTTTGACTTCGAAAACGGTGGCGACACGGGAATGGATATGGAGATGCCTAACAGTTCCACGGATACGGAAACTCGTCCGCCGGTTGCTGATGCACGTCAGCTGATACTTACGGATTGCATTATACGGGGTCCTGTCAATTTTCTCCGTTCCAGTACAAACGAGCCGATACAGGCACAATGGAATAATGGCCTTTTCGCCACCTCCAACTGGTTTATGCAACTCCCGGCTTTGGATGCAATTAAGATCCACCTTAACCTGGAACAGGTGGTGATTTCCGCTGCTCCCGGAATCTTCCGCGTATTCAACAGCGACGAGGAAGGAGGCCGTCCGGACATTCAGATTTCCAGCATCCGAGGCATTTTCGTCACGGAACCGGAAAATGCTGTTTTCCTGATTGATCAGGTCTCCGCGACAGGTGAAACACCCTATCGCCCGCTCATCAGCGGGAACCATAACTACTACCAAAACACTTCCATCATGATCGAGGAGCATGATCGCGAAGACTTCACGCAATCCAGTCAATTAACCATTGATGAGATTCTTGCACAATCCGACAGTCCGGACGTGCTGCCATGGTTCCGACAACAAAACATTCTGCCTGCTAGCAGTATCGACTGGCAATCAGACCCTGTACCGCCGTTGGAAATACCAGCCTATATGCAACAACCGGAACACTACCGGCTGTTGCAGTATGAACCCGGCATGCCCGGTTTTCACTTCGAATCGCTACCTACCGTCAAATAACCCATAGAATGTACGCCTGATAAACCAGCACACCTGACGCGGTCGGTCGCTTGTTTTCCCCTTCCTTCCCTGGATCCCACCCCCATGTACCGTACTACACCCGACTCAAGATCAACCATGCCATCCGGAATCCCCTATATCGTGGGAAACGAAGCCGCGGAACGATATAGCTTTTACGGGATGAAATCCATTTTGATGGTCTTCCTGACCACCCACGTATTCATGAAGATGAAAGTTGGGGATTCGAGTGATTTTATGTCGGAGGCGCAGGCCGAGAACTTAGCAACACAGTGGATTCACTTTTTTGGTATGTGGGTGTATCTGTTGCCGATTGCCGGGGCAATACTCTCGGACTGGCTGCTTGGTAAATATCGCACTATCCTATGGCTTTCCATCGTTTATTGTCTGGGTCACTTAGCGCTGGCAATCAACGAAACCTATTGGGGAATGGCAACCGGTCTGGCTCTGATCGCGGTGGGTGCGGGTGGGATCAAACCTTGTGTTACCGCACATGTGGGGGACCAGTTTGGTCCTGACAATAAACACCTGTTGCCCCGTGTATTCAGTTGGTTCTACTTTTCAATCAATTTAGGCGCTTTCACTTCCACTTTATTGACGCCGTTTATTCTGTCCGCGACGGGGGAGCGATATGGTGGAGCAATTGCCTTTGGCATTCCCGGAGTACTCATGGCAATTGCGACCTTCATGTTTTGGCTTGGTCGCAACGAATTCGTCCATATACCGCCGCGTGGGAAACAGTTTTGGATCGGGACTTTCAGCGCAGACGGCCGGAAAGCCATCGCCTCACTGATCCCCGTTTTTTTGCTCATATCTATCTTCTGGAGTTGCTTTGATCAAACCGCCTCCCGCTGGGTTTCCCAGGCTACCCGCATGGAGTCAAATCTTTGGGGCTTTGAAATCCTGCCATCCCAAATGCAGGCCATTAATCCAATCCTGGTCTTGCTGTACATTCCACTGTTCACGTATGTCGGCTATCCGCTAATCAACAGGATCTTCAAACTGACTCCTTTACGAAAAATGGGATGTGGATTTTTTCTTACGGCCATTGCATTTTCTGTTAGCGCGTTGATCGAAATGTCGCTGACGCTTGGCTATAACACGCACGTCGTTTGGCAAGTCGTTCCTTATATCATCCTGACGGCTGCAGAAATTATGATCTCCATAACCGCACTGGAATTTGCATACACTCAGGCCCCCAAATCAGCTAAAGCCTTAGTGATGTCATTGAATCTTGGCGCTGTGGCACTTGGCAACTTAGTGACGCTCATCGTAAATGTCTTCATAACCCACGATGACGGCACCTCGATCCTGCCCGGTGCTACATATTATTTCTTTTTTGCCGGATTAGTGACCTATGCCGGAATCTTGTTTATCGGGATTGCATGGGATTACCGTGGCAAGACCTATATCGAAGGGGAACAGGATTTATCTTAATCGCGGGCGATCAACGCCGTTACCCAACGACCAACAAGCGATTGGCCGTTTCCCACACTTGTCAAACGCTTAGAGGCTGAATATAATTTCTTCCAGAGGTGTGCAGATGGGCAAATTGCCTTTTCGCCGCCATACAATACTGCAACCCCGACAGCAACGGTGTTCGCAGGATTACACGATTCATCAGCGAGTCGTCCCACCAAATGTAACCCACCTAGAACTTTGTTTAACCACGAAAGCGGAGATTTCAGATGAAAAAGTGTGCCCTACTATTGGCTGTCCTGATCACAACAAGCATGTTCATCCCCACGGAAGTACAAGCGATTCCTGCCTTTGCAAAGGCCTTTAAGGCACGGGTAACGGACAAGACCAAAAGCGCCGACTTCGTTGCCGCGGCAACCGAGGCAAAATGCAACGTCTGCCATTTCGCAACACCCGAATCCAAATCCAAAAAGCAGAAAAATGATTTTGGAAAGGAAGTCGCAAAACACCTGCAGAAGAAAAACTACACGTCCACTCGTATTCGTGAAGAAGCGGACGCTGTCGCCAAAGAGTTCGACGCTGCATTTACCAAAATTATGGCCGCGAAAGGTCCCACCGGGAAAACCTACCAATCGCGAATAGACGCCGGTCAGCTTCCTGGGACGGTTAACGAAAAATAGCCGTTTCGATTTCGTATCGAACCCAAAACGAGGATTCGTTGCATACCGCAGCGAATCCTTTTTTTTTGGACACTTCCTGCCTCGATTTCATCTATTCCCTGCGGTCATCCAGCTCAATGCCCATGCAATGCTGCGTTCGCTCGCCCGGCTCCAGAACCATGAGACCACCGTCTTCCGCCGACGGATCGAACGCGTAACCCCCCGGAACCAGCGAATACGGTTCAATGCAGATCGCCTCGCGATGAGGAGGGATGTACACCACACAGCAGCGACAAGCTTCATCCCACTGAAACGTCAGGCGTTGACCGCTGTTCGGATCTTCGATTGCTGAAACTGCAATACCTGCATCGAACACCACGCCGCTAAATACATCGTCTAGCACCAGACCATCCAGCGGGACACCATCGGCAAACACCGGATTGGCATCCCGCTGCTCCCCGGTCGTGAGCATCTCTTCCAGAACCCAGTGTCGCTGGACAGGAACTTTGAGAATGCAATCATCCACCATTTCACCGCCCACGGGAACCCTGAAGTAGGGATGTGTCCCAAGTCCACACGGCAGCGATTTCTCTCCCGGGTTGTCCAGCGTATACGTCGCGGACAAACCCTTCGAGTGCAATTCGTATTGGCATTGAATCCGAAAATCGCCGGGCCATTGGGTCAATAACTCTGGCGCATCAATCGACGCATGGAACTCTCCGGTAACCTTAGATTCTTGCTGGTCCACAACTCTCCATTTTCGATCCAGTACGAATCCATGGATGGCATTTCCCGCTCCGTCATCGCAGTCCATCTCATATTCTCTTCCTTTCCAGCGTAATGTCTTTCCGGGAAGCCGGCCGGGAAACGGATATAGAATGGGTATGCCCGATCCGGACGCGCGAGCAGTCCCACGATGGAATTCAGAGGCAGACCACAATATTTCCTGTCCACAAATTTCGAGTGAA
The DNA here is from genome assembly GCA_036150515.1 of Planctomycetota bacterium. Taxonomy (GTDB): domain Bacteria; phylum Planctomycetota; class Planctomycetia; order Pirellulales; family Pirellulaceae; genus UBA721. The sequence goes on along the minus strand of JAYZPA010000234.1, from coordinate 16,748 downwards.
TACAGATTAAACCCGAATCCCGGCAAAATTCGGGCCACGGAGTTACCCGTGCTATCTTTTAGGACGATGGATTCCATCACTCTCCCCTGTTCTCAATAAATAAAGGGCTCTGTTCCGGCCACGCTCAATTTAAAATGGATACGGCCGTCATGCAGCTGAACAGGGCGATTAATGTCGTTACCGCCCGCGCTACTGCCTGCGGGTCTATCCTGCGCGACATCAAGCTCGTCCATTGCTGCAACTGCACCAATAGCAAACACATTGCGCCTGCAAATAGAGCCGTAACCAACACATTGCCACCCATGATCGACTTTATATCGGACATGGTCATCACGGTCAAAATCCCAAGTCCAATCTGGATAAACAAAAGACATACGATTGTTCGTGCCGTCCAGTTTACGATACGCACTGACACATCACGAGACAAACCGGACACATCCCTCGCATAACGCAGGCTGATTACTGCGGTATAGGCCACGGCGATCATCAGCAAACTAACCACCGTATGAATCCACCTCGCTAACATGCTATTTGTAAACGCGTATTCATAAAATTGTGCCCGGCTCAGCTGACTGCCTGCCGTCTCCAGTTCCACGACCAGGGAGACCGGCAGTTCATTAATCAACATAAACAGAATGGGAAAGTGGTACAGCAAATTCGTCGTTGCAAGTAAGATCACAACACTCCGCGCCAGGAAAGACTTGACTCCATCGGGACGTTTTTTCCACCAGCGATGAGTGAAGAACAACAACACCCACGAAAAAATCCATTCAATTCCTGCGAACAAAAAGCGATCCTGCACAACATGGCAACGCTGATGGAATTCCTCGCTCCATATCACTGCTGCAACAACCAACCCCATCACGGAACCCAACAGCAAAGCGCGGTTTGCATGTTGACCCAGGCGGGTGCCAATCGCCCAAAGCGCTTCTCTTTCCGTCGCGTCTTTTCGATTGAGCTGTTTGGCATTTATGACAATACAGACCAACGGGCCCGCTGCCGCAACGGCGACCACCAGCAAGTGAATCACCTCAGCAACAATATGGAACAACTGCATAATTGCTTTTCCTTGAACAACTCGATTTCCACGGAGTCCGACCATGGGACACCATCAACCCGATGCCAACTCCGGGGTGTATTGTCATCCGATTACTTTGTTCTATCGGTCACCCGCGAGCGATCATCCACCTAATAACTGCTCATAGAGCCCCTCATTGAAACCCACGACTAGATTTTTGCCAAATCTAAATGCAGGCGCCCGCAGATTGCCTGTGGGGCCTAACAGCAATTTCGTTATCATTTCGGCGGTGAACTTTTCCTTGGCAAGATCCACCGAAACGATGCTTTTTCCTCGCGCGGCATGCACTTTCTTTAATCCGCCCAACATCCCCTGGGCCTCGGTGTGTCCATAGGATACTTTTCTGGCATTCACCTGTTCGACGGGGACTATGTTAACTTTTGCAAGAAACTCCTGCGCACGCAAACAGCTAGTTCAACCCGGGCGGTGATACATCCATTGAATCTTGTTAGCCAACTTCGTCTCTCCTTAGGTAAAATCGTGCAACTGAATACAATTTACCAAGAACATCCATCGTAAAACAGTGTACAGCGATTTAGGACACTGACGACGACCCTGGTTGCATAAAAAAACACCCTGCTGAAAAACTTCAGCAGAGTGTTCATTGTGTTTAAATGTGGATTACCATCCACCGCGACCACCACCGCCTCCTCCGCCGCCATTTCGTTGTGGGCGGTCTTCCCGGGGACGCGCTTCGTTCACCGTTAAATTACGACCTTCGAATTCCGTACCGTTAAGTTCCTCAATTGCTTGCTCTGCGGAATCAGAATCATCCATTTCAACAAAACCGAAACCTTTGCTTCGACCGGTATCCCGGTGTTGAATTACTTGAGCCCGCGAAACTTCACCGAACTGAGAAAAAAGCGACTCTAATTCAGAACTCCCCACGGAATAACTTAGATTTCCAACATAAATATTCTTCGCCATTATTGACTTCCTCTAAGACGTCTTCCGACTCAAACTTGCATCTTTGAGTCTCTAAATACCATTTCCTATCAGGTTCCGGCCATGCAATGCCGCCTATCTGACTAATGTGAATATAGCAAAAAGAAACCACGGTTGCATACAGGGGCGATATGATTCTTAATAAAATGCAAGCCAATCTCATAAAAAACGGACAAATACTTTACCAAAAGAGCGATCGGTTCACCAAATACTGCCAAACCTATCGGCGGAACGAGCCCACGCTGCCATCCTGCATCATTAAAGCTCCGCTGCCGCCGAACCCTGATCGTCCACCAGCGGTTTACTTGCATCCACGGCAAATCCGGCAATGGCCGAAATCACGAGCACGACCGCACATAGATAAAACATCACATTCCAGCTATAGGTCACGGCAACATAGGCCAGCAGAGGGCTTGAAGCAGCCGCCCCGAAGTTTCCGATCATATTGCCAAAGCCAAGCACAGAACCCACATATTTTCCCCCGACGTCCTGAGTAAACGCCCACATGGAGGGCACCGCAAAATCGACGCTAAACGCGACCATTGCCATCATCGCAGTAATCATCCACGGTTCGGTCAACGACGGGCACACCGCGAATGCAACGGCCGCTGCCATCGTGCCCCCTCCCCAGGGCAAGGCACGCGCTTTTCTCAGGCTGCGACCGCCACTCGCTAAATAATCGGTTACCCGCCCACCAAGCAACATTCCAATGGCACCGACTGCCAAAGCAATCGTCACCGCCCAGCTTCGTTGAAGGATCGGGACCTCATGTTCCTCCATCAAATAAGCGACAAACCAGGTCACAATAAACAACCATGCAACATTGATAAAGAACTGACTCACTGCAGAAAACCACATGCTGGGTGAAGCAATGATTTCTTTTAATGGAAACGATTCGTGAACCGGCGTATCCCTTTTTGTTCCATGAATGAGTGCCTGTTCCTTTTCATTACACCACGGATGCAAGTGAGGATGATCCCGCAATAACCACCACACCAGAGCTGCGACGAAAATGCCCAGCCCACCATAGACAAACACGACAAAACGCCAACTGGAAACATAGACACCCTCAATTGCTACCGGAAACATCCCCTCGACAAGAAACCGATTGAATCGTAAAGACTGCTCAGACGACAACACTTCCCCGTCTTCAAGGCGTGCTATACAGTCTCGGGTATAGCCGTCCAGACTCCGTATTTCTGCAAATTCCGTGCTTTGGTAAAACTCCGGATTATTAAGCACTGAGTTAAATCCATCCGATACGATCTGCTTTTCGGCAGGCGTCACGATTGCGGACGAATCCTTAAATCGCTGATTTAATTCTTTTACGCCGGAAGGAAGGCTCGCGGCTAAATACAGTAGATGCCGTCTCTTTCCCGGTTCCTCGTCATAAAGAACAGCAACAATTTTCTTCGCGTCCAAAATCATATCCGGCTCAAGCGTATATTCCTTATCCGCTGGAACCATATTGACCAGCAGCAGAGCAGTAAGCACAGGATAGACAATTCCACCAATCCTGCCGCCTGCCGCAACCAGACTACTTGCACCTCCTCGACCCTCGCGAGGAATCCAACGTCCAATGACATTCGAACCGGTTGGAAACGCGCCCGCCTGCCCCAGTCCAAACGCACCTCGCAATACCAACAGCATCACCAACCCGGTTACCAACCCAATTGCCGCTGTAAAAAAAGACCAGGCCAAAATATAAAGGCTCAGCATCAGCCGCGGCCCAAAGCGATCCGACAACCATCCTGTGGGCATCTGACCAAATGCATAAAAAAAGAAAAATGCACTAATGCAGTAACCGGTCTGAATCTTGTCTAATCCTAAATCCTGTCGGATGTAAGGCTCCGCGACCGAAAACGACAGGCGATCAATATAGAGCAACACCCCCATCAACATGCATACGAAAATAACGATATAGCGAGCTCGAGAGGGTCGATCGGACATCCAATTAATTTCCTTTCGGCTTAGCGAAAAGCCAAATAAACCAAATATTTCTTACCCGCATCCTAACCCGCACCCACCTGATAAATCCGCGAAAAAACACCTCGTGCGGATTTCAACGCATCATAGGTCCCTGATTCCACTACCGTTCCTTTGTCCAATACGACAATCCGATCTGCCGTTCGAACGGTCGTGTGTCGATGAGCAACAATTAATACGGTGCGACCACGCGACGCCCTCAATATCGCATCCCGGATCGCGGTTTCTGTTTCCACATCCACGGCACTGGTAGCCTCATCCAAAACCAGAATCGGGGCATCTTTTAACAATGCGCGTGCGATTCCAACTCGTTGTTTTTGCCCACCGGACAATCGCACTCCACGTTCACCCACTATCGTGTCCAGGCCCGCAGGAAACGACTCCACAAATTTCGATGCCTCTGCCTGCGTGACCGCGTTCAGCAGTTCCGCATCCGTCGCATCGGGTTTCCCAAATAATAAGTTTTCTCTGATCGTGCCCTCAAAAAGGAACATCTCCTGCGGAACGAAAGCAATCTGGCGACGCAAATATTCCAGCGGTAAATCACGTATGTCCGTCCCGCCAATGCGGACACTCCCCCCCAGCACATCGTAAAATCTGACTAATAACTGGCAGGCCGTGGATTTCCCTACGCCTGTCTCACCAACCAAGGCCACAATTTCATTCTCTTCAATCCGGAAGTCCACCCCTTTTAAAACCGGTTCATCCTCGCTGTATGCAAAGTCCACATCCGAGAAATGTATCTCATGGGTCATGTTGGCCGGAACCTGTGCGGTGACTCGGTCAACAATGGCCGGTTCTTCATCCAGTAATTCAAACACCCGGCTTGCGCTGGCCGCCGCCTTTTGGATATGGTCGGTCATCGTTGCGATTCGGAGAAATGGCAGAAAAATCTGTCCCAGGTACATAAGGAACACGACCAGATCCGCCACCGGGACCTGTAACCTCGGTGTCGCGTTGGTCTGTAACATCCATCCTCCTGCACAGATGACACATACAATTCCTGCACCGCTGAATACTTCGATCACTCCCGCCGGAACCAATGACCACTTATTTGCATGGACGATGCGATCTCGATACACCTGGCTTTCGTACCGCAACCGTCGGGAAGTTTCGCGGTAGGCCTGAAATGTCTGAATGACCGCAATTCCATTGAGGTAATCGCTCATCAGTGCCGAGACGTCCGCAAATTGTTTGCGAACGCTGCCCCAATAATTACGCGTCCGTTTTCGTAGTATATACATCGTCACGGCCAAAAAAGGCAACGGTGCAAGCGCAATCAGCGCAAGCTGCCAATTGATGATCATTAATACCACGCTCATCGTAATTGGAATGACAACCGCCAGAACCGTTTCCGGGATACCGTGGGCAATAAAATCCTCAATTGCATCCACATCGCCAATACTGCGAGCCACAAGATTTCCCGAATGTCGCCGATTGAGGTATCCAGGGGACATCCGTTGCAGGTGAGCATAAACACGGTTGGTCAATCGATGCAAAGTGTTATACGCGGCAATATGTGACGACAACCCATAACAGTAGCGGGCCATTCCTCGTGCCAAATAAACACCACCGCCTACCGCCGCGAGCTGTAGAAAGTTACCCGCTTGCGCGCCCGGCTCCAGCCACTGAATCATCTGGCGAACCACTAAAGGAGGCACAATACCCAGGCCGGTAAACAAAAGTCCGAAAAACACGGACCAGCCAATCAGCCGGCGGTCTGACTCCAGAACATCCCAGATTTGCCTAATAAACATCCAAATAATGTACCTAATCTACGGATGCGTTGCACCGCACGTCAACAATAAATACCACAACTGCATATTGCGGATCCGGCTCAGCGATAGCGCGAATAGCCCGCCTGAGCGCCTTCGCCGGTCGATATTTGAAGCATTTCAGGATGCGATCTGTGAAACAATACAATAGAATGGAAAACGGATGTTAAGCAAACCACCATGCAGATATTGTGTGCCCCATGACACCACGTCTTTTTGCCATCGCAGCCACATTAACACTGGCCAATCCAGTATTGTCGGTTGCCGATGAAGCTCTCGATCATTTTGAAAAACGGGTGCGCCCGTTGCTTGTGAAGCATTGTTACGAATGCCATGGAATGGAAACTGCCGAGGGTAATCTACGTCTGGATCTTCGCTCGGGTTGGAAACGTGGCGGAAATTCCGGACCGGCCATCGTCCCCGGTGACCCGGCCAGAAGCTTGCTGTTTAAAGCCGTTTCCTACACGGACGCAAAACTACAGATGCCACCACCCGAGGCCGGAGGCCGCCTAACAGATGGGGATCTACAAGTTCTTAACACATGGATTCGCAATGGGGCTCCGGACCCCAGAACGGGCAGTTTCAAGACACACATTCAGGAAGCCTCCAAAACACACTGGGCTTTTCAGCCTCTGCGAAGCTTACGCGTCCCGCCGGGAAAACATCCCATCGACCATTTCATTTCCCGAAAATTAAAACAATCCCGCATTGCAACCACCGGACCCGCTGATTTATCTTCCCTCATCCGCCGAATGACCTATGACCTGCTGGGACTGCCTCCCACCCCGCAACAGCAGGCAACCACCCGCGAACAACTACCCGGCTTGATTGACTCTCTGCTTACATCCCCTCATTATGGCGAACGCTGGGGCAGACATTGGCTGGACGTTGCACGATATTCGGATGCAAAGGACGGAGTCCTTATGTACGGAGATGCGCGCATACGCCCATTTGCCTACACCTACCGGGACTACGTCATCCGCGCTTTTAACTCGGACAAGCCCTTTGACCAGTTCATTCGTGAACAACTGGCTGCGGAACAACTGGGGCTGCCGGACGATTCCCCCGACCTTGCCGCCATGGGCCTGTTGACTTTAGGAAGGCTCTTTGACCGCAATCAGCATGATGTGATTGACGACCAGATTGACGTCATCACACGCGGATTTCTGGGGCTAACGACTAGTTGCGCCCGCTGTCACGACCATAAATTTGATCCCATCCCCACCGCAGATTATTACTCCCTCTATGGCATTTTTGCCAGTAGTGAAGAACCCTACCATCGCCCGCGAATTGAAGCCGTTACGCAGGAAGGTGCAAAGTTCGAAAAAATGTTTTCGGACAAACTCGCAGAAATCCACGCGCGTCAGGACTTTCTCCACCAGAAAATGCTAAACGAAGCCCGTGGACGTACTCGAGACCATTTAATCCTCGCAGCCACCACGGAACCTGATCTTGCGGAAACAACCATCTTTTTTCTTTCACTGATCCCCGGACAACCACGTCCGCAAATCACTTACGCCTGGCGGCAGTTGATTGCGAGTCGGGCGGTGTCAGGTGATCCCATCTTCGGTCCGTGGCATGACCTGATGAATGATCCCACGCCGCAGGAACAACGGTGGCGTGATCAGGGTGTGGACGATCGGATTATCCGCGCACTGGTACGTGAGGCTCCGGTGACTCCCAGAGAGATTGCGATCGTCTACGGAGACGTAATCACTGAAAACTGGAACGCTCGGCGCCAGTTGGAAGCCAAGATCGCCCAGATGCAGACAACCTCGACCAATTTGGGGGTTGGGGAATTAAATGTTTCCGATCTCGTGGCCGGGGGCGATGGACTCCGATCCAGTGATGCCACGCTCGCGATTCACCCCGTGTCAGGCAAAGCGGTTCAAGGTTCGGTCGGATTCATTGAGGTTTCCACACCGGACACGTTTGCACCTTCGGACAACGCATTCGTTGACGGCGTATTCATTCCCAGGGACAAATCGCAGCAAATCATCAGCACAACCGGACTTATGATTTCCGATGTACCTACCAGCACCGGTGCGACCTGGGACTATTTAAAATCGGGACCAGCATCGGGGTCGACTTCCAACTCCATCAATCAGATCGATTTTAATGCGGATCCCCACTGGATGCTCTCGATGCATGCAAACAAAGGTTTCACTTTGGATCTGAAATCCATTCGCAGCCAACACGGATTTCGCTCGGCTACGTTCCGAGCTTTACTTGGACACGGCGGCGAAAAAGGCGCCAGCACCATCGATGTCTCCATCTATGTCGATGGTGATAGATTCGCCCGTTACGAACAATTCAAAGCACAGCAGGCCGGAATTGAAATAGCGATCCCCATGCCGACCGATTCACGATTTATTACCTTTGTCGTCACCGAGGGAGAAGACGGCATATCCCATGACCAGGCATTTCTGGGGGATCCAAGAATTGAAATCGACAAAGACGAATTCTACAAATCTTCGCTCGCCGCAAAAGTCGAGTCGGTACAACAATCCATTAAGCAGCTGCAGCAGCAACGGGACCAATTACCTTCACTTGATGATGACCCTCTTGCACAATTGCTGTTATCGGAACAGGGCCCTTCGTGGTTTCCGAAACGTCAAGTCAATTTTTACCTATCCCGTGAAGAATCCGACGCCTACCGGGGTCTGGTTAATCAGCTCGATGGTATCGCCGTTAGCGACGGCAACGCTGCGGCGAGAGCGATGATCCTGGTCGATAAGCAGCCATTGATTGATCCTGTCATTTTTCAACGTGGGGATGCTTCCATGCCGGGATCCAAAGTCCCTCGTCGCTTCCTCGAAATCCTTTCAGGTTCCGACCGCCTTCCGTTCGGTCAGGGCAGTGGCAGGTTGGATTTGGCCGATGCGATTGCCGACCCAAAAAACCCTTTGACCTCCCGCGTGTGGGTTAACCGGGTCTGGATGCATCACTTTGGTGAACCCCTGGTTGAAGATCCCAGTGATTTTGGATTACGCACGCAGCCGCCCTTACAGTTGGAATTGCTCGATTTTCTGGCGGGCGAATTGATTTCCAATGGATTTCGCACCAAACCGCTGCACCGGCTCATCATGACATCAGCCGCTTACCAACGGACCTCGCTCATTCCTGCCTCAGACAAAATGCAGCAGCAACTGCAACGGGATCCTTCAAATCAATACATTTGGCATGCAAATCGTCGCCGCCTGGATCTCGAGCAAATGCGTGACACCTTACTTAGCGTCTCAGGCCAGTTAGATGACAGAATGTTTGGCCGACCTCGCCTGATCGATGATGCGGAGAACAAACGCCGGACGATATATTCATTCGTTGAGCGACAGAACCTGCCGAATGTGGTGCAGATTTTCGATTCCGCCAACGCGGACAGTTCGACTGCCCGGCGGCCCAACACGACAGTAGCCCAGCAGGCTCTGTTTGCGATGAACAGCTCGTTTATGGAATCCATTTCAGGTGCACTGGCGAACCGCCTCGCCGGGGAATCGCCCACAGATAAAATCACCCTGCTGTATGCCCTGACGCTGGGCCGGCGCCCGACTGCGGCTGAATTAGCGATGGGACGAAACTACACTTCGAAGCATTCGTGGCAGAGCTATGCTCAGGTACTATTGATGTCAAATGAACTTTGGTTCATTGATTAGGAAAGGATACTTCCGCATGAGTCCAGGGAATTCACCTCATGTTACAGTCAACCGTCGGCAACTGATACGCTCCATGGGGACCGGGTTAGGCCTGATTGCGCTGCCGGACCTGCTGGACGCAACGGCGAATCCGCTGGCAGTCAAAACACCTCATTTTCGACCATCGGCCAAACATATCATTCATATCTATCTCAACGGAGGCCCATCGCAGGTTGATACCTGGGACTACAAACCGGAACTCAACAAGCAGGGTGGAAAACGCCTTCCGATTCGGAATCTTACAACGGAACGTGAGACGGGAGTTGCGCTGGCTTCTCCGTTTCGTTTTAAGCAATATGGAGAGAGTGGGTTGTGGTGCAGCGAGATTTTCGCAAAGACTGCCTCTCAGCATGCGGATAAAATATGCGTCATCAAGTCGATGTACGCCAATACGCCAAACCACGAGCAAAGCATGCGACTGATGAATTCCGGAGACGAACGACTGTCGCGTCCTAGTTACGGTTCGTGGCTGACCTACGGACTCGGTACAGAAAACCAAAATCTCCCAGGATATGTCGCCATGTGCCCGGGACTTCCTGTGGCCGATTCGTCCAATTGGCGCAGTTCGTTCCTGCCCGGCATCTTTCAGGGGACCTATTTGGACACCCGTAAAGTTAAAGTTGATGAATTAATTGCGAATATTAAGAATGCCAGGCTCGACCGCAAAACCCAACGCCAGCAACTCGACTTGCTGGCCAATATCAACCGCGAACATCAAAAACCGCGAAGTGACGATCCGAACCTAGAAGCCCGAATTCAATCGTTCGAATTGGCATACCGCATGCAAATGGAAGCAACCGACGCATTTGATATTGCCAGCGAGCCGCAATATATACAGGACCTCTATAAAGCAAATACGGTGCATGGAAGGCAACTCCTCATCGCCCGCCGACTCATTGAGCGGGGCGTCCGCGTGGTGCAGTGTTTTCATGGGGATGTTCAGCCATGGGATACACACGGGGGTCTGGACGCCGCCATGCGGGAGTTGGGCAGTCAGGCCGACCCACCGATCGCAGCACTGCTTAGTGATTTGCAACAGCGTGGGTTACTTGATGAGACGCTCGTCATCTGTGGAGGTGAGTTTGGACGAACTCCCGCCGTTGAAATTCCGATCGGTGGGGGAAACCCAACCGGCCGTGATCATAACCATCATGGATTTACTGTTTGGCTCGCCGGCGGTGGAGTGCAGGGTGGCATGGCCTACGGAAACACCGATGAATTCGGATATCAGGCTGTCGAGAAACGAACCCATGTCCATGACCTGCATGCAACCATGTTACATTTAATGGGATTCGACCACGAACGCTTAACCTACCGTCATGCGGGTCGCGACTTCCGACTTACCGATGTGAGCGGGAGCGTCGTGCATGACATTCTGGCCTGACGGATAGTCTCATCAGGGTTCTCTGCCACTTACAACAATTCAGAAATAGGTTTCCCGTAAGGCAGCGCGCGGACCGGACGTCCAGAGTGATCCAGGTAGTGACGATTTACATCCACGCCCAGGTGCTGATAGAGTGTCGCCAAAACCTCCTGCGGTGCGACAGGCCGATCTTTCGGGAACGCGCCTTTGGCATCCGAGGAACCGATAACACGACCACCCTGAACCGGTCCGCCGGCAATCGCCGCATTGAAAACAAACGGGTAATGATCGCGACCGTTATCCTTATTCACCCGAGGTGTGCGCCCGAATTCACCCCATGCCAGTACCATGGTCGTATCCAACAGTCCGCGTTCAGCCAGATCGCTAATCAAAGCGGAGTAGGCCTGATCCCAACGCGGAAGAAAACCATTTTTCATGGAATCAACACCCTGAATATGTGTATCCCACCAGCGGCAATCAACCGTTACCAGGCGTACACCTGCTTCCACCAACCTACGAGCAAGCAGAAACCGCTGATTGAAAGCACTTGCACTACAACGCGTTGGGTCCATCGGATCGTACTTCTCAACGAACCCATAACGATGCCTGACTTGAGGCGACTCCGCATCAATATCAAATGCCGCCCGGGCGCGGTCGCTACTTAAAATAGAATACGCTTTCTGCTGGAATTTGCTGAGCGAATCCATCTGGCCTGACTGATCCACGTCCGCTTTCAATTTATCAAAATCACGCAACAGACCTTTTCGGTCTTTAAAACGATCATTGCTGATATTTTCCTGCAAAGTAAAGTTTTGCAGCTTAAATGCACCTGCTACGGCCGGATCCGCCATGGTTTCAAATGGTTTATGTGCCGGCCCCAGATACGCCGAATCCGTTCCTGGTACCTGTCGTGGCACCATCACATACGCAGGCAACTCCGGATTTAAATGGCCTAACTGTTCCGAAACAATCGATCCGCAGCTCGGATGCACGTTTATGTCGGGAGAAGAGCCCGGGGGATAGCCTGTAAATACAATCTGGTCACCAGCCGAATGTCCGGCGTTCTTATGATGCAGGCTGCGAATAATCGACCACTTGTCCTGTATCGCAGCACACTGGGGTAATCTGTCGACAATCTGGATCCCCGGAACCGACGTGCTGCGAGCACCGAAGGCACCTCTGAATTCCACGGGCGCCTCCGGTTTAGGATCCCATGTTTCGTGCTGCGACGGACCACCGCGCATCCACAGCAATATTACCGAATGCGATCTGCCGCCCGGGTTGGCACCCGCGGCCTCCTGACGCAATAACTCGGTAAGCGATAAACCGCCCAGCCCTACGGCCCCGGCTGTAATCAACGCCTGTCGCCGATGAAGTTTCATAGACATGGTCTAGCACACATCCGTTTCGGTTAGTGACTTAGATATCCCAGCGCATTCTAGCACGACACCCATTCGTAATGACAGGTTATTTTATTCTCATCGGAGCGCGATCCTCGGAAACTCGCGTCAAACTTGTCCATTGGCATTTGACAACACGACGCATCAGGGCAACGCCGGTCGGGCCAGTTTACGTATTTCCTTAGGCGTCAGAGCGCCATCATAAATACGGACATCTCGCATTTTGCCATTAAAATAATCATGCTGACCAAAACCAATTTTCAGTGGTTGCGTGTTTTCTATATTGAAAATGCGCGGGTCAAACCGTTCGCTGGCCGAAACCAGTCTGCCGTTCAGATATAACTGCAGTTGATCGTCGTTTCGTACAGCGGTTAGATGCTGCCATCCAACGGGTAACTCTCGATCCAGCGTTGCGTTGATTCCCGCCTCAAGCGATAGCACATTGCCGGATGGCAACACACCGCAAAACAATTTTCCGTCAAAAACCGCCATCGACCAGGCCCTGCGGTACCGTACATCCGGGGTCTGATCAAGGCGTCCCGTCGTTTCCCATTGACGATCACCGACATAACGGTACACATCCGCGTAGGGAAGCGTACCGGCAAACAACTGCCCATTATATACTGAGATTCCCATGACCTCTTTTTCTTCGCCCAACCGCCCGCGATGGGACCATTGCTGCGGCCCGTCAAGTCGATACACCGAACCGGTGGGCCATGTACCTACATGCACAGCGCCCTGATAGACCATCATGGAATACGCTTGCGTCGTCTCCGGAATAGGTCCAAGTCGTTTCCAACTCGTGCCACCTTGATATTCAAAAAACCCACCATCATCATAACTAAGGCCGTACAAACGGCCATTGTGGACGCCCAGGTGGACAACACGGAGTCCTGGACAACCACAGTCAGTCCAATTCTCCCTGCCATCAAACCGATACATGCCCCGTGTGCGAGGCGTATCTCGCCAGGCACCGGTGGATCCCGTACCCGCATACAACTTCCCGTTAAAAACCGTTAACGCACTTACCGCGCGAACATCCGCAACTTTCCCCATGCTGGTCCAGCGGCGGCCCCCTTCATATCGGTACACAACCCCACCATGATTCTCGTTTTTTGAAAGCGGAAGTGATGACCCACCACCGCTGTATAATTCTGAACCCACATATAATCGACCGTTAAACACGGCCATTGCAGAGATGCAATTCGCAGGATCCGGTGATCCGCAATCCACCCATGTTTGATCACCGTCATATCGATACACATGTCCCCGACTCCCTACCTCGGGCTCCCACGTCGACGCATACAAATTTTCTTTATATACCGTCAGTGATCGCACGTACTGACTGTTCCCGGGCCTGCCACAGTCTTCCCATTGCGCACTTATCTGGTTCGAATCAATACCAAATAGTACGTTTCGCCAGTTTGACTGAGCATTCGTTACGCCGGCATAATTCATCAGCGTCAGGTTGAATCCGGTATGTGTCGGCAAATCATAACAGGACATGATATCACCTAACACATCCGTCAAATGCTGTTTCGTATGAAGCCACACAGAGATGGTAAATCGCCGGTTACGCCACTTCGGAACCCATTCGGCTGGCAACTCCAACCAACTGTCCACTCCGTTAAAATCTGCGCCATCCTGATCGCCGAATACAACGCCATGATTTGTCAAATCACGACCTGTACCGGAATAATCTTTGCCATCTTTCTCTAGTGGCCAATGACCGATCAGGCGTGATTGCCCGCATGCACACGGGGTCAAAAAGCACACAAACAGCAATAAGTAACCAATAAATTGAAACATCCCGGTTTAGTCCTTATACGGTAATCGGTTTAACAAACAGACCCAAAATTCAAATGCCTTGTTTCGAGCCGTAAAATTAAGGGTTTTACGGTCAGATTTACGCACTAAATCCATGACAATTATACAGGTTCTGCATAGTATGAAGTAAATCCAAATTGCTTTTCCCCCCCTTCTCAAGCTTCACTAACCCTGCTCCATGTTTCGCAAAACGGCCCACAATCTCCGATCGCACCACCGCCGCAACTTTTTGCGCGGATTGGAACCCCTGGAGCCTCGAATTGTTCTGGCGGGATTGACCATTGCGCTGGATTACTCGCTGGATACGAACAACTTCTTTGCCGACCAAACACGCAAGGATACGTTACAACGCGCGGCGACCGTGCTCGAAAGCCGAATCAATGACGATTTGGGAACGATTAACCCAACGGGAGCCAATACGTGGAACGCCACCTTAACTCATCCTGGCACCGGTACGAGCCACCAAATTAATAATCCAGTGATTCCTGTGGATACTCTCGTAGTTTATGTTGGCGCACGAGACATCGGAAGTCTTGGGATCGGAGGTCCGGGAGGATATAACGCAAGCGGAACGCAGTCGTTTCTGGACAGCATCAGCACCCGTGGGCAAACCGGAATCGATGACGACACGCCATCGAACACAACCGACTTTGCCCCCTGGGGTGGGCACATTACGTTCGACACATCGGCGACATGGAACTTTGGAAATGACATGCCTGTGTCGGGACAAAATGACTTTTATTCCGTTGCGTTACATGAAATCGCGCATGTCCTCGGCGTGGGAACCGCGGATTCATGGGACAATCAGGTAAATGGATCCGGGCAGTTTACCGGTGCGGAGTCCGTTGCCGCTAACGGTGGCAACATTCAACTTAATGGAGATCAAAGCCACTGGGACAATGACGTTGAAAGTACGCTGCCTAATTCCGGAGCCATTCAGGAAGCCGCAATGGATCCCAATTTAACGGTGGGTACGCGAAAACAATTTACAGTGCTCGACTGGGCTTCGTTGGAGGACATTGGTTGGGAAATCGGTGACACGTTTGCTCCAACCATCAATTCCGTTACCGATGTAACCACTCCCGAAGACAGTGGTACACAACCGGTCGCTCTGTCAGGAATTTCGGCCGGCGGATCTGAAAGCCAGCCCATTCAAGTGACCGCAACAAGCGCCAACCCCGGGCTTATTCCCCATCCCACGGTCTCGTATAACTCGCCAAGTTCAACCGGTTTGCTTAGCTATACTTCCAATCCAGATCAATTTGGTGTGGCAACCGTTACCGTTACCGTAATGGACGGGGGACTCGACGGCGATCTGAGCACCCTGGAAGATAATGCAACCTCATCGACGGCCTTTGATGTAGTTGTCTCAGAAATAAACGATAAACCGACAATCAACACCCTACCCGATACCGTCATTTCCAAGAATGCACCACTGCAGCAAACCACGTTCACCGGCGTGACTGCCGGGCCGGATGAATCACAGCCCTTGCTGATATCTGCCGTAAGCAGTAATCCAAACCTCATCCCGAACCCAACGGTAGACTATACCTCCCCGGCCACAACCGGGACGCTCATGTATCAACCCACGTCAGATGAGACAGGACAAACCACGATTACTCTAACCGTAACGGATGGTGGACTGGATGGCGATTTAGGCACTGCGCCCGACAATGAAACCGTTACCATTTCGTTCACCGTGACCGTGGAGGATTCCAACAACCAACCGACCATCAATAACATCACCAGTCAATCCATTGATGAGGACAGTGGAATTACAAATGTGGATCTCACGGGCATATCTGCAGGTGATTCAGAATCCCAGCCCATCCAGATCACGGCAGTCAGCAGCAACGAAACTCTCATTGCGACACCCACTGTTACCTACACATCCCCCAATCCGTCCGGTATACTCTCGTTCTCTCCCGTCCCGGATCAAAGCGGAACTACGACCATTACCGTCACTGTCACCGACGGCGGCGCCGATGGCAATCTGGCAACACCGGCGGACAATGCCAGCGTAAGCACGATTTTTGACGTGATCGTCGCCGCAGTAAACGACGTCCCGACGCTGGACTCGGTTGATGATCTCGCGCTGCTCGAAGATGACGGTGTCCAGACGGTGGATCTCACCGGAATCACCGCCGGAGGAGGCGAAACTCAAATCCTGCAGATTACCGCCAGCAGTGACAATCCAACGCTCGTTGCTGATCCCATTGTGGACTACACCTCGGCCAATGCTACCGGTTCATTGAGCCTTGCACCGCTGAGCGACCAGAGCGGCACGGCCACCATTACGGTCACCCTCACCGACGCCGGATTCGATGGAAACCTGGCGACCACCGAAGACAACCAAAGCACCACCCAAATCTTTGAGGTCGTCGTCGCCGCAGTGAATGACGTCCCGACGCTGGACTCGGTTGATGATCTCGCGCTGCTCGAAGATGACGTTGTCCAGACGGTGGATCTCACCGGAATCACCGCCGGTGGAGGCGAAACTCAAATTCTGCAGGTTACCGCCAGCAGTGACAATCCAACGCTCGTTGCTGATCCCATTGTGGACTACACCTCGGCCAATGCCACCGGTTCATTGAGCCTTGCACCGCTGAGCCACCAGAGCGGCACGGCCACCATTACGGTCACCCTCACCGACGCCGGATTCGATGGAAACCTGGCGACCAC
>JAYZPA010000233.1:0-16824 GCA_036150515.1 Planctomycetota bacterium | reverse complement strand
ACCTATCCCCGCGACGGCACCTGCATCTTCTCCAGCGCAGGGATGGTCGTCGGATTCAAATGCTGCCACGATTTTCAGTTGTTGATCTTCGTTGCCTAATGCAATAAGACGTTGTCCCATGCGGCCCGCGGCACCGTGAATGGCAAGTCCAAGCCTATCCATTTCTCTTTAACCTTCCTGCAAACAATAAGTCGATTTCCAGTTATTGTAACCTACCCATAGAGATTGATGGCTCGAATGATTTCGCTTAAATCATTAGGTACAGCGACAGCCCGATTGGCATAATTCGCCCGAGTTACGCCCCGTACACCTAAAACCTCATTAAACTTTTCCTGATCCGTTGTGTGGTAAGCCACCGTTGCGGTGGGATCCTTGAGTTGATGTCCGGTAAGAATACATACAACACGGTCGCTCGGGGCAATGACACCCTGAGACCGCAACAAACGTGCTCCGGCGACGCTGGCAGCACTCGCCGGTTCACAACCAATACCTCCCGCTCCCACGCGTGCTTTTGCATCAAGCATATCCTGGTCTGACACCTCACGAACAACCCCGTCACAAAAATCCAGAGCCCGTAAACATTTATCAAAATTAACCGGGCGGTTGATCTCAATGGCGCTGGCAATCGTCGAGGCACGTCGTCCCGATTGATCCAGTTCCTGGTAATACTGTTGCTGATCCACTCTGTCGATATGGCCACCATTCCAACGCATACCCCGGTTTTCATATAACTCATGCAATGTATTGGCACCGGTCGCATTAATCACTGCCAGACGTGGAATGCGATCAATTAATCCCAATTCATGTAATTCCATAAACGCTTTGCCAAAAGAACTGGAATTTCCAAGATTTCCTCCCGGGACCACAATCCAATCGGGAACTTCCCAGCCTAATCCTTCCAGCACCCTGTACATGATCGTCTTCTGGCCTTCCAGCCGGAAAGGATTAATGCTGTTAACAAGGTAGATCCCCAGCTCCTTGCAAACTTCGCATACGCGTTCCATGGCATCATCAAAATCGCCTGTAATTTGAACTGTGAGTGCTCCATATTCCAACGCCTGTGACAGTTTTCCATAGGCAATCTTCCCCGAACCGATAAAGATCACCGCCTTCATGGACTGCGATACCGCACAATACATTGCCAAAGATGCCGATGTGTTACCCGTGGAGGCACAAGCAGCACGCTGTGCACCGACACTTTGAGCATGCGTAAATGCTGCCGACATGCCATTGTCTTTAAAGCTACCAGATGGATTCAATCCCTCGTATTGCAAGTACAACTGGCCGACATCAACTCCAACATATTGGGAAACAAAATCCGCCTGTTGCAGGATTGTCTGGCCTTCTCCAACCGTCATTACCTGCTCAGGTAAAGCAAAAGGTAATAATTCGTGAAAACGCCAAACGCCACTGTGCGCCAGCGGGTCGAGACGATGCGACCACTTATCCTCGAAAAAAGACCAATTGTCCGGCACCGATGTGGAGTTCCAATCATACGTCACATCCAACAAACTGCCACATGATCGACATCCTGTCAGAACTTCTTCAATTGCAAACGATTTGCCACATTCAGGGTTAATGCACTGTTGGTACGCTATTTCACGGTATTTCACTTACGGCAGCCGTTACAGTGGGGATGCCTATCCCACTAACCTTTTAAACAACACCCATTCGTATTTTTTTTACGTTATTTACAGTCTAAATCAGCCGTCTTGTTTGAGCAACTATGGTTCATTTGTAGCATTTTCTGTCAACAATTCGCAACGGATAACGTAATGTACGTGTACGAAAATGATTGACAGGTCGATTCACCATTCTTAAAATTTTGAGTTTGAGTACCGGATTGATGATTAATTGTATAAGAGTGACTCCCCGGATTTGGATTTAATTAGGGCATTTCATGGCAGGGAAACACCTTGCCCACCCGCTCCTGCACATGGACATTCGAGATGGCGCGACCCAAAAACGCTATGAAAAAACTTGAATCACGGCCATTCAAGAAAAACCTGCTAAACCTGCGCGCAAGGATTCGCGGCGATGTCAGTGGCATGTCCGATGTTGCGCTAAATCAGGGTAAGACGGCAGGAGGCAGTGGAGCGTCGACAACGAATCACATGGCTGACAAGGGAACCGACCAATTTGAGCAGGAATTTACGCTTTCCTTAGTGGAGAACGACGAGGAAACGCTCCAGTATATCGAGGAGGCATTAGAGCGTATTGAAACCGGGATCTTTGGCGCCTGTGCCCGCTGTGGTCGAAAAATTCCGAAGGAACGGTTGAATGTGATTCCCTTCACCGCTCACTGCGTAAAATGCGCCAGTGAAATACAAACGGGCCAGGAGTGATGAAAACACACACCCTGAGTCAGCGGATGATACTGTTTTGCAGTATTGCATTTTTAGGTCTGGCGGCAGATCTGTGGACCAAATCGACGATGTTTAGCATACTGGGATTACCCCATGAAGCCCAACAATATGTGGACTGGTGGGTCATTGACGATTTTTTTGGATTTCAAACTGCGGTCAATCAGGGAGCTTTATTTGGAATGGGGCAGGGGGCGGTAATCCTGTTCAGAATTTTCTCCGCTGTCGCGCTGGTCGCAATTGGATATTGGTTCATTCGTGCCGAAGGTTGGAAGAGTTTGTGGCTGACCATTTGCTTATCGGCCATTTCAGCAGGTATCCTTGGGAACCTGTATGATCGATTTGGACTTTGGCATCCGCATGCGGGGTTTACGGATCAGTTCCCGAACTATGCATACGGAGTCCGGGATTTTATTTTGTTCACCTACCGAGGTCACGTCTGGCCTAATTTTAATATTGCGGATTGTCTGTTAGTCTGTGGTGCTGTCATGTTAGCCATTTTTTCGTTTCGTTCAGATGGTTCTGCCAGACATACTAAACCATTGACGGACGTGCCCGACCCATCCGACTGCAACTGAGCCACTGAATTATGAGACTCTCGCTTGAACATCTGCGGCAGCAACTGAGCATGCTGGAAACTCCCTATTCGCCCCGACTGCAAAACGCAGTTTTATTTGCGGTCGAGGCCGGACAACAAACGCTCAACCACTTTCAGGACAACCAGCTCCAAGTGGAAATCAAAGATGATCGTTCGCCGGTCACTGTGGCGGATACCGATGCAGAATCACTGCTGCGGGAACGGATCACCGCGGCCTTTCCCGACGATTCCATATTGGGCGAGGAATTTGAGGATGTCCACGGCACATCCGGCTATCGCTGGATTATCGATCCCATCGATGGCACCAAGTCGTTTATCAGCGGGGTTCCGCTCTATGCAACCCTCGTTGGAATTGAGTTTCAGGGAGAAAGTCAGATCGGTGTTATTTACCTACCCGCATTAGATGAGCTCATCTTCGCTCAGACAGGCCAGGGGGTTCATTATTGCCGGGGCAACTCCGAGCTATCCGTTCCCTGCGTATCGGATGTGAAAGCATTATCCGACAGTTGCTTTGTTACGACTCAATTGAGTTCCTATGATCAAACCGATCGTCGGGATCGTTATCAGGTGATCGAGGAAAAGGCATCGATCACCCGCACCTGGGGCGACGCATACGGTTATCTACTGGTGGCCACCGGCCGAGCGGAAGTGATGATTGATCCCGTCATGAATGTATGGGATGCCGCTGCAATTCTCCCCATCCTGCAGGAAGCTGGTGGAACATTTACGGATTGGCAGGGAGTGTCAACCATCCATAATGCGGAAGGGATTGCCACTAATGGCCATTGCCTGCAGGAGGTTCTCGACATCACCCGAGATGCCTGAACCCGGGTTACCAGTTCGATCATTCAGAAAACTGAACCAGAATTAAATCGTGCAGCTCTTTCAGACCGACAGCTCGATCCACTTCATAGAATCCAACCTTATAGTGGATAATCTTTCCATTTCGATCCAGCACGACGAACAAAGGCAATTTTGCTCCCGCGCGCCGCGGGTCCCCTAATTCCTCCAGGTAGCCTCGAACATCCGCAACCACCGGGTAACTGAGATTCATAAAACTGGCGAACTTGCGAGCGGACACACGCACTCGTGACCGTTGCGTCGGATCGTCTAATTCCGGTCTCGCGACCACACCAAAAACAGCGAGTCCTTTGTCGGAATATTTGCGGGACAGAAAATCGAGATAACCTACCTGCCCGTAGGGAGGACTCAAAGGGGCATCTTTGTAATCCCAAAAATGTAAAATCGTTATCTTTCCCTTTAAATTTGCATCGTCATACCCTTCACCCCGATACAGTTCAAACCCGGGGTTACTAACCACACGGCCAACGGCCCGATTCATTAAGGCTGCCACTCCACCCCGACGACCACTCTGTATCTGAAGATCTTTTTTAGCGGCTGCCGCAATTTGCATCATCGGCGTGGACTGAGCAATCGTTACCAGTGGTTCACTTTGTTCACGTAATTGTTTCAATTGCTCATCATTCCAGATAACTTCAGCCACGGGCAATTTCAAACTGAGTTGCTCACGCAAGGCAGCAAATGCGTCAAAAGCTTTGATTGCCCGGGTGCGTGCTTCTGTACTGAGAGCTTCTTTTTTCATCAGGGCCAACTCCAATGTATGCCGCTCGCCCTGACCAACGGTAACACGTTCTTCCAGCCGATAAATGATGCCAACCGGATCAACCCATACGGTTCTTTTTGTGCCGAAATTATTGAATCCCAATAACCTCCAGCAAGAAATACCCTGCTGTTTATCTCGCCCCACCACACGATAACTCAAGGGACCTTGTTTCCAAACCGTCTCCTGATTGATTTTGTTACCATCGGTAATCTGAGACAATGCAATCGGAATCAAACTTGTGTGATCTTCGGTCACATGCAGCAGCAATGGATTGGCCAGCGTTGCTGCTGAGGACTGCAAATTGAATCCGTTTCCGGCTCGCCATTGAGCAGCACCGAAACGCTGGATCCATGGTAATTCGCCAAGTCCGGTTTCTGCGACTGTCCAGTACAGCGTGCCCCCTTGTTCTGACTCGTCTCGCACGACCGTGACGGTAAAATCCTTCGTACTGAGAATCGGATTTCCATCGTCGGCTATCATTTTTCCCTGATAAACTAAAAGCTCGGCTGCCCTAAGCTCACCATGGGCCAACCCTGCTAACGCTGTCAGACAAACGGCCACAAACGCTAAACGGAAACGTAAAAGAAACATCACTTTTGTACTTTCTGCAATGAATACTAATTAACCGACGTTAACCCCTCCACCGTTCCTCACAAAAAGGTATCCGAAGAGATTTCTCCTGAGTATCTCCCAGACCGTGTGGGACGTGGCTTGAGCATGTATGCTCCCCGTGCAAGCAATCCTTCATTCTAGACGCAACACGTACTTATTGCGAGTCACGGGGAACCCCGTCCACTGCCAAGCCCCTGTTTCCGGTGGAATCGGGCATTGAGGGATTGTTGGTAAAACATTCCCGGATGCAGCAAAAGTACCCGTTGCAGACCACCGATGACAGGTTATACTTACGGTTTCAATTTACAACAAAAAAACCAGGCAACCAGACGATCGTTTTTGTAGAGGAAAGCAACTGATGGCTCGAGTTTGCGAAATTTGCAACAAGCAAGCACAAATAGGTAACTCTGTCGAGACACGAGGTAAGGCCAAATACCTAGGTGGGGTCGGTACCAAGATCACAGGGATTACACGCCGGAAATTCAAGCCGAATCTTCAGCGAATTCGTGTTGCACAAGCGGACGGTTCATGTCGCCGCATGAAAGTCTGTACCCAATGCATCCGCAGTGGTACAGTTCGCAAGGCCGTTGTAAACCGCCCCTTTGTTTAAGGTAAAGTAATTCGGACGTTACAAACGAACGTACGAAATAACGGCACTCTCGAAGATCGAAGTTGGGCGAATTTGTTTGATTTAGCAGGGGATCCGGCCCGACCCGAATCATGCAACCCTTCCCGCGCCCATTCTAACGGCGTACCAGCAACCGCGACTCCACTAACCCTGTTTGGCAGAGACGCTTCTTATCAGATGCAGATCCTTTTCTCGAAAGAAAACTATGGCACTCACACTTGAGGATGTTGAAAAAGTAGCATTGCTCGCCCGGCTTCAGTTCACCGACGATGAATTATCACTGATGACGGACCATCTGGTGCAAATTGTTGAATATGTGGAGCAACTTGATCAGCTGGATACCAAGGACGTCGAACCACTGGCACACACGTTGGAAATTAACAATGTTCTGGCAGACGACGTTCCTCAGAGCAGCTTGAGCAGGGAAGAAGCGCTTCGCAATGCCCCGCAACACGACGATGAATGTTTTCGGGTGCCCGCTGTATTAGGTGATTCATAAGTATTTTGAGCAAAGCAGGCAGGTATGTCGATAATCTCAAAAACAGCAACCGAGCAGTGCGAGTTAATGCAGCGCGGGCAACTCAGCAGCGTCGAACTGACCTCAGCTTACCTCGAGCAAATCAAACAGCGGGACCCGGCCATAGGAGCCTTTGTCTATCTTAACGAGCAGCAGGCACTTGCCGATGCTCACGAGGTCGATAACAAGCGTGCTGCCGGCCAGCCTCTGGGAACCCTGGCTGGACTGCCTGTCGCCGTCAAGGACAATCTGTGCTGCCTCGACACTCCCACAACCTGTGCTTCTCAAATCCTGAAGAACTTTGTTCCTCCGTATGATGCGACGGTCATCACGCGACTCAAGTCAGCCGATGCTGTACTCATCGGCCGCACCAACATGGATGAGTTCGCCATGGGCAGTTCAACAGAAAATTCCTCCGTTCAGGCCACCCATAATCCCTGGGATCTGGATTGCATCCCCGGAGGTAGCAGCGGAGGCTCCGCCGCCTGTATCGCAGCTGAAATGGCACCCTTGTCCATTGGCTCGGATACCGGCGGATCGATTCGTCAGCCAGCCGCACTGTGTGGCATTGTCGGTTTAAAACCATCCTATGGGCGTGTCAGCCGCTATGGCCTGATAGCATTTGCAAGTAGCCTCGACCAAATCGGTCCCTTAACCCATACGGCTCAGGATGCGGCACTGTTGTTACAGGTTCTGGCTGGTCATGATCCGCATGACTCAACGTCCGTCAACACCCCGGCTGCTGACTATGTAAATTCGGTGACCCAGCCCCTCCAGGGGTTAACTCTGGGAGTTGTCGAGGAACACTTTCAGGATGGCTTGAATGATGAAATTTCATCAGCCGTTGAGGCAGCCATCGCGGTCTATGAATCACTGGGCGCTACCATCAAAAAAATCGAAATGCCTCATGCCCGTTACGGAATTGCCACCTACTACATCATCGCCCCCTGTGAAGCCTCCAGTAACCTCGCTCGATTTGATGGTGCTCATTATGGCCTGAGGACCACGGCAGAAATGGAAAACACCTCAGATGAAGATCCTCTAAACCGGATGTATCGCGCCAGCCGGTCCGCAGGATTCGGCGAGGAAGTTAAACGCCGAATTATGCTGGGTACGTATGCCCTGAGCGAGGGATACTATGATGCCTTTTATTTGAAAGCACTTAAGGTCAGAAGGCTGATCCGGGAAGACTATGACCAGGCCTTCCAACAAGTGGATCTGTTGATCGGCCCGGTTACCGCTAACCCGGCTTTCCAGCAGGGTGAAAAAACGGCCAGCCCTCTGGCAATGTATATGGAAGATTTGTTTACCGTGACTGCAAATCTGGCGGGAGTTGCAGGAATTTCCATCCCTTGCGGCTTTACCCGTACAGGACTTCCCATTGGCCTGCAGTTACAATCCGCAGCTTTTCAGGAAGAAACTCTGTTACGCGGAGCCCACATGTATCAGACGGCTACCGATTGGCACTTGCAAAGGCCCGATTCCGTATGAATTCATCCCCCAACATTCCTTCCGAATCAAAACCCTATCAAGTGGTTATCGGTCTGGAAGTCCATGTTCAGCTCAAGACACAAACCAAACTGTTTTGCCGGTGCCGGACTGATTTTGGCAGCCCACCCAACACACAGACCTGTCCGGTTTGTTTAGGACTGCCCGGGGCACTGCCCGTCATGAATCGCGAAGCGTATCATTTGTCCGTCAAAACCGCCCTGGCGCTGAATTGTAACATCCCGAATTTCACCAAGTGGGATCGCAAAAACTACTTCTACCCTGACTTACCTAAGGGTTATCAAACCAGTCAGTTTGACTTGCCTCTGAGTGAACACGGTTTTTTAGCAATTTCATCGGACGAAGGCGAATTTGAAGATAAACAAATTCGGATTCTGCGTGCCCATCTGGAAGAAGACGCTGGTAAGAGTATGCATGATGAAGCGGCGGGCATTGCCGACAGCCGAATTGATCTGAATCGCACCGGCACACCCCTGCTGGAAATTGTCAGTGAACCTGATATCAGCAGTGCGGCGGAAGCCAAAGCCTACTTACAGGAACTGCGCCTGATTCTGGTCTATCTTGGTGTCTCGGACTGCAATATGCAGGAAGGTTCACTTCGCTGTGATGCCAACGTGAACCTCCACATTCCGTCGGGCGATGAAACGATCGCCACTCCCATCGTTGAAATCAAAAACATGAATAGTTTTCGCAGCGTCCAGCGAGGCATCGAATATGAAGTCATGCGACAGTACGATGTGTGGCAGCAAACTCACCAGAAGCTTGGAGATGTCCCCAAACAAACCCGCGGTTGGGACGAGATTGCTCAGGTTACGCGAGGCCAACGCGAAAAAGAAGAGTCCAGTGACTATCGTTATTTTCCCTGTCCGGACTTAGTACCCGTCATTGTCAGTGACGAACAAATTGAGCAGTGGCGCGGAGAAATTGGGGTTCTGCCGGCCGCCCTGCGAACCGAATTGCTGGAAACTCATCAACTCACTCCCTATTCAACTGCGGTCATTGTCAATCAGGGCCCGGAACTGACAGATTACTTCCTGGCTCTGGCTGCAATCTGCGGTGATAGTCGACTGGCGGGAAACTGGGTTCAGGGAGAGGTTCTCCGCACCCTAAAAGAACAGGATACTTCCATCGATCAGTTTCATGTTACAGCTCCGGCGCTGGCGGAATTGCTAAAGCTCATTCAAAATGGCGATCTGGACACATCCAAAGCAAAGGATATTTTTGCTGCGATGGTCAAATCAGGGAAAGGTGCAGAGGAATTGATGCAGGAACTGGGAATTGAAAAAGTGGACTCATCGATACTTCAGGAACTCTGCCGTAAACTCATTGACCAGAATCCTCAAGTCGTTGCGGACGTTCAAAATGGAAACGAAAAGGCCGTTGGAGCTTTGATTGGTCAGGCCAGGAATGAGAACTCCAACGTCGATCCAGGACAGGTACGTCAACTCTGCCTGGACATGATCAAGAACCTGTAGAGAGATAGACATACCGTTATGAGTCGCCCGTCACTGCCGGAATTGATCCAATGGGATCGGGAACATGTTTGGCATGCCTTCACGCAGATGGCCAGCTATGAACCGCTCATCATTCAAAGTGCTGTGGGTTGCACCCTTACCGACATCCACGGCAACACCTATATCGACGGGGTCAGCAGCCTGTGGTGCAACATCCATGGCCATCAGCATCCCGCAATCAATCAGGCCCTTCACAAGCAGTTGGATCAAGTGGCACACGTGACCTCTTTGGGAATGTCCAATCCCACTACAATTCAGCTCGCCAAACGGCTTGTGGAAATCACCCCGGATAACCTGCAACACGTATTTTTTGCCGGCGACGGCGCTAGTTGTGTCGAGGTCGCTTTGAAAATGGCTTTTCAATACTGGCGTCAAAAGGATAAACGGCAGCCGGACAAATCTCAATACATCGCTTTAGGAAATGCATATCATGGTGATACCCTGGGCAGCGTAAGTGTCGGAGGTGTGGAACGATTCCATGAAATGTTCCGACCACTGTTATTTGACGTCCACCGCATTGAAAATCCCAACACCTATCGCTGGCCGGCGCCCGTGCGTTCTGCCGAAGAAGCGACGACGTACTATTTACAACAACTTGACCGGTGTCTGGCACAACATCACGAGACGCTGGCTGCCTTAGTCATTGAGCCCGTCGTGCAGGGTGCAGCCGGGATGATCATGCAACCCCCGGGATATTTAACCGGCGTTCGGGAATTGACGAAAAAACATGACGTCTTACTTATCGCAGATGAAGTCGCGGTTGGTTTCGGACGTACCGGAACCATGTTTGCCTGTGAACACGAGCAGGTGCAACCGGACTTGCTCTGTCTGGCCAAAGGACTCACCGGCGGTTATCTCACGATGTCTGCCACACTCAGCACAACCGAAATCTGGAATGCCTTTTTGGGCGACCCGGGGCGTACATTTTATCACGGACATACCTATGCCGGTAATCCGCTCGCCGCCGCCGCTGCTTTAGCCAACCTCGATCTGTTTGAAACAGAAAACACACTGGCAACCGTCGCCCAACGCAGCGAACAGCTTCAGGTTTTGCTCGAACCCCTGCGCCGTCATCCGCACGTCGGGGACGTTCGGCAGCGGGGACTGATTGCCGCCATTGAACTCGTAAAAAATAAGGATGGCAAAATACCTTTGGCCGATCCGGGTACAACCGGACATGCGATTTGTCAGGCAGCACGACAGCGGGGGGTGTGGCTAAGACCGTTAAGAGACATCCTCGTCATCATGCCCCCTTTGAACATTTCCGCTGAGCAACTCGAATCGATTGTTCAGGCCGTACAATACGGAATCGAAGAAGTCCTCGGTACCTGACACCGCAACACACAGCTCCGAACTCATGCGGCTATTGCGAAACAGAGCGGGTACCATGAGGTGATGCAGAAATGGGCATCCCCACAGGCAACGGGCGACCAGCACAATCGTATCCCAATGGCCGCAATGTATCCTTGATTTTACGAAATGCTGCAAAGCTGTCCGGATACACCCAGATCGTAACCGTCGCCGTGTCCGGCACCAAACGTTGCACGTATTGCAAGAACCGGGATCCGGTCCCCAGTGCGACATCCAGAGGTTCACCACGCTGAGCATCCACGGGCAGCATCTCCAGTTTAAT
Organism: Planctomycetota bacterium; assembly: GCA_036150515.1. Lineage (GTDB taxonomy): Bacteria > Planctomycetota > Planctomycetia > Pirellulales > Pirellulaceae > UBA721. The sequence goes on along the minus strand of JAYZPA010000233.1, from coordinate 5,826 downwards.
CAGCTCGACCCTTTCCTGCCGGCGAGGCCCCATATTGGTGCGAACAATTTGACTAACATATCCAATTTGGTACCGCAGATGAAAACCCTCCACAGGCCCAATGGTCCGGATGATGGTTTTTTCGGTTCGTAATTGTTGGATATGTTTTTGAACGTCCTCTTTCATGCGACTGATCAACTGCTCAAAAGGAACGTATGAAATCCTTCCCTGTTCCAGCCGAAAATGGATTTCATCTCCAAAAACGGTTTTTGCCATGGGGGTTGGAATATGATCGATCACGTTGATTTGTTGCTGCATGTTATCTAGCACCTGACGACTGCGGATGACATCTCCCAGTTCTTCTTCGAGTGCCGTGAACTGCACCATTAAAGCCGTGGAACGTTGGCTGTCGGCTGAAAGTTCACTTTCAGCCTGCTCCAATCCGGTTTGCACGGCAACCACTAATTGCTGGAGTTTATCCCGTTCCGACTGCCGATACCGAATTTCAATTTCCTGGCGAGTGCTAACTTCCTCCAGTTCGTGAATCGCCACTTCCATCGCAGTTGCTTCACCTTTAGCGCGGGAAACATCCATCACCGCTACTTTCGGAATCTCTGCGGTTTTGGCATCCACGATGGCTTCGCGCGTGCGAACCATCACAATGATGACCAGAATAATCAGGATCCCGACAAGATTCGCAACAATATCCTGAAAGGAATCCAGACCCCCCAGTTGCGATGTGTAATTCCGTTTTCGACTCATGGTGCTGATTCAATTCGCTGCGTTACATCAATACCACTGCGGCGCAAATACTGACGTAGCTGATAATAGTGTTCTTCACCACCTGGGCCCACAATCACATGCAGCTCTGGCTTCCAGTAACCGCCGGCCAATGCAATTCCCCATTGCTTTGTATACTGATGGAGCGCCTGAACGAAGGAATCAATCGAATCCTGCAGTTTACCGGTTACAGGTACCGGTACGTCCGGCCCCCGTTCACCGGCTGCCGGCATAATGATCAGTTGTTTCCCATTACACAACACACGAACGGGTCGTGTGATTGCTGGCCCGAGCGAGGACTCTTTATGTAATCCCCATCCAACCGCTCGTCCGGGCATACCAACTTGTGAGTCAGCAGATCCTTCCGAATAGCGTGACCCGTTGCCATCCTGTTGGGTCTCGTTGTGAGGTTTTTCTACGGATGAATGAGCAAGCTCTGACGACGATTGACCTTCCGCACGGATGTCTTCCGGCGAAACACCGTTTGATGGATGATTGGACTGAGTCGGCAAAACGGAGGTTCCGGAATGTGGATACGATCGTGAACCGGAACCATTGGGTCGATACCGACGGGGCATCGTCGCTGCTAAAGCCTGCTGTCTGGATCTTGCTTCCCGAATGGTCTGATGTAATGTTCGTGCCAACGCGGGCTGAGGACGTGGAAATGCAAGTTTCAAGTCGTCATCAATCAGCTCGTATCCAAATTCATCCTGCCAATCGGTCATCGCTTGTCGTGCGACTCCGTAACTACGGACACCGCTGGCTCTGACAATCAGTAAAGGGTAGGGTGATACCTGATCATCACCCGTATGTTCCGCATAGAATTCCCGTATCGTTCTAAGGCAGGCATCCAGTGGATTTCCTGGTCCGGGTGGTCCCGCCATTTCAGCTTCGGTGATCAGAATTTGCTCTGGTTGGATCAGAATCCCCTCGGCAACACATTCGATATAGATTGGTCGCCGATGCGTTCCCTGCTCGCCGGCGTAGGGAATAATGGCATAGGATTGTGATTGATTGGTAACCGCCTCTCTTTTCTGTTCCAACTCGCTACGAGCCGTTTCGAGTTTCTCCTGCCATTGACGGATTTGGTCGTTCAATTCGTCTTCGTTCAGCTTCGAATCGGCGTGTTGGTTTTTAAGCCGCTCGCGGCGGACTTTCAGTGCCTCTAGCTGTTGCTGAAGCTCACGAGTGTGATGTTCAAGGTGACTCAGTGCCAGTCGATTACTGGAAATCTGCTGTTGGTGATCTTCTCTCTGAGCGTTCAGTACCTCACTTCGCCACTGGTAGTTTTCCAGTTCATGCTGTTGCCGTTGGACATCAGCCAGTTGTTGCGAACTGCGTTGTTGAGAATCCTCAACGATTTCATCCGCATGCACCTGTGCCTGCCGTACGCCCATAACTAACAGTGAAATCAGGGCTCCCATGGTGCAGATCAGCACCGCGAGAAAGGGGAACATCGATGGCGCCGCACTCGACCGGCGCTGCTTCCGCTTGCGCCTCATGCAGCCTTGCCTTTGCAATGAGTTTGGTCGTCCCTGTCACCGCCGGTTCGGTTCGCCGGAGAGGAACCGATTCGGGTTGAAAGTAATTGAATTGCTGCTGATAAACTTACAACAGCATCTTCAAAATGTCGTGTGTCTGAAAGGTGCTGGAGGTTTTGATTTAGCGCCTGTTCTAAATTCGAGATTTCGCCTGTCGCCGCAACCACCTTTTGTAAGACTTCCAGCTGCCGGTTCATCGCATCCTGATTTTGACACAACAATTCAGCGTTGTTGCTGAGAGATTGTTGCCATTGACTCCATTGTTGCTGACCGATCTGCTGTTGTTGTTCCAGTGAACGCGTTAAACTGCCCTCCATTGCCTCACCCATCGATTCTCCCTGGAGGGCCACCCATTTTTGCCATTGCTGCTGCAAGTGGGCCATCGTTTCATTCCAGGAGGACTGTTGAAATTCTGTTAGTTCCTCAATGACAGGCCGTAACGAACTTGCCATCCGGCCCGCAGAAGATTCCTCTGCGGAATCGGTGGAGAATAATCCTGCTAAGGCATCCTCCGTTTGCTGATCCACGGCTCGCAATAACTGCGTCTCAACCTGATCGGACATGAACTGCAGAAACATCAATAAAATGGACAATGATAAAGCCAGCGCCGTCGTGTCAAAAGCAACATACAATCCAGCAAATAATCCCTGCATGGCTGCGTTGAGGTCTTCGCCAAGTTGCTGTGTGGCCAGATCACCCAGAGCCTGAGTAATTCCCATGACCGTACCGAGGAAGCCTAACATCGGTGTGGCCCAAATGATAATCCGTACCAGTGAATATCCATCGTATTGACGGTCTGCATCCCGCTCCGATTGATATTTCATTTCATCATGAAGATTTTTTGCGGACCGGTTAGCCAAAACACTGTTGACCAGCGTAATCACCCGACTGCCAAGATAACTGCCCTGCACACGGCGAGGCCAACAGGCAGTTTCCGCCAATAGCTCCGTTGCCCTATCAACACAATTCGGATTCTCTGATGTCCGGTGGGATAAAGATATATCCGACCGTTCTAAGACCCAATACTGACCCGCTAAATTAATCCCGCGTAAAACCAGAGCCATGATCGCAATAAAGAACATGACCGTCGTGACAATCGCTACCGGATGCCCCAAAAAATACCGCTCCACAAGCGGATGTTTCAGTGGCCCGTCCAGTAACTCATAAAACGTAATACTGAGAACCGTTCCCCAGAGAATCGGCCAACCAAGACTTCCGACGATATTCAATACTGACTTTGATTGAGGCCGTGACAATGGATCATTCCCTATCTTCTAAGAACACACAATGACCGGGGAACTTTCACTCCCCTCAGTGCCAGTCATCAACAACGGCACTCACTACCGTCAAATTCGGCATAATCGGTATAATCCGGCCAGTTTTTCTGCGACTTTTCCAACATCATTCAGACAGGAAACAAGTCAATTTGAGCCCGCAATCCTGCCAACGATTGCCCGCAGTTACCGGACGTCCGGACAGGACTCGGCCCTCGGCGAAAAAGAGATCTCTGTACAGAAATTAACCTGAATAGGTAGCGAAGCAGTGGGGAGTTTCCCAGAGCTGTGCTTCGACGATCGGAAACCCGTGGCTTTTCGTAAAATCAAATATGATTTTCGCAATATTCTCAGCCGTCGGATTCTCATCAATTAAGTACAACGGTTCTTGCATCTCTTCAAGCATTGCAACCACGGGATCCGTACGATTGAGCAACATACGATGATCGAGATTCTCATCAATCCAGCCTGCAACCACCGTTTTTACGTCCTTAAAATCAACAACCATCCCTCGGTCATCCAGGTGTTCCGCTTCAATTTTGATTACTGCTCGCCCATTATGCCCATGCAAATACCGGCATTTACCGTCATAGTTAAGCAAACGATGACCGTAGCAGAAATCGATCTCACGAGTTACATAAAACATAATTCACCACGGCAAAAACGGACATTGATACTAATATGTTCGTCCAGAACGGATTGTACTCTTAGATTGTTTAACCATAATTACTTGAACTCTCTGTAAAGATTCCTAGAATGACGTTTAGCAGGAAGCGAACGTAGTCGTTGGTTTCAGCGGCAGCATTCTAATTCAGGGAGAAGATAATCATGTTCGACAGAAGGTGGGTAATCTGTAGCGGTTGTATCGTTTTGTTTTTAGCCGGGTATCTGGGCTCGCAGCTTACATCCATTCAGGCCCAGTTTAGTACAGCCGAAAAATCTGCGGCGGTTGAAAGTGCCAGCCATTTACTGATGTCGGCAACGGATGTTGAATCCGGAAAACAAATAACCCTGATTGACGTAAAGTCAAAGGCCATCAGTGTTTATTTCATTGACAAAGCGACCGGCCAGATTCAATTATTGAGCACACGTAACGCCCACTGGGACTTTCAACTGGATGAATACAACTCAGGAAATCCAACACCCCGGGAGATTCAACAGCTGATAAATCGTTAAAAAGCCAGGGGTTTTGACCTCGAAGTACCTCCTTTTTGCAACAAACAAAGGTCAAGCACAGGGAGTCGGAAAACCGAACAGGAAAACAGGTAACAATATGCGCATAAGGTAAGCTCGGCCTGCCAACACTGTCAGGGCATGATGAGTTGACTTGTTTACACACTGGTATGATCAATGGCCGATAAAATCAACATACAAGACGCTGCAAAATTGCTTAACATTGATGTCGAGCGTTTGCAATTCCTGTCCCGAACCGGGGAAATCCACGGTAAACAAGAGGATAACGGAACCGTTTTTACTTATGACGAACTGCGTCGTTATGCCGATTCAACCGGGATTGAAATCGGCGAAGCGCCGTTGGACTCTCTGGATCTTTCCGACGATGACGATTCCATACTGGTAGATGAGCCTCCTGTTTCTCCGACGGAAGGTGGCAGTGGCACCGTTATCGATGATGCACCGGGCACCAGTCCCGACAGCAGCGACCTGAACCTTGGTGATTCCATCGAACTGGAGTTGGAACTAGACGATTCCGACGAACTCTCTCTGGATCTTGAAGAAGGGGATCTGGATCCTGAAGATAAGACTTTGTTCGCAGAGGGAGGTGACGAAGGGTTGTCCGCGTCGGATCTGGCGGCCCTTTCGCTGGATCTGGACGACGATGATCAGATTGCTCCGGAAGACGACACCCAGTTTGGTGCAGGCGGTGACGATTCCGGCCTGGAAGTTGATGAAATACTGAACCTCGATTTAGGTGGTTCCAGTGACGATGAGACCCAGTTTGCCATTGGAAATGAAGGATTTAAAGTAGCCGAAGATGAAATCGTTCTCGGTGGTGAGGAAAACATACTCACATCCGAAGAAAGCAGTGACATTGGATTAGCTGCGGGCAACAGCGGCATCAACATTACCAGTCCCCACGACAGCGGGATTTCATTGGAAGGTGGTGCTCTGGATCTAGCGGGAGGTAGCGGCAGTTCGCTTGAATTACCCGGTGCTGACGAAGAGTTCATGTTAGGTGGTTCGCCGGAAGATGAAATGTCCGACAGTGGTTCACAGGTAATTGCCTTGTCGGA
>JAYZPA010000232.1:0-23288 GCA_036150515.1 Planctomycetota bacterium | reverse complement strand
TCCCCACACGACGCTCTTGAGCTCTAACCAGACCCAGAACCAGAACCAGAACCAGAACCCGAACCAGAGCCAGAGCCAGAACCAGACCCAGAGCCTGAACCAGAACCAGACCCAGAACCAGAACCAGAACCAGAGCCTGAGCCAGAACCAGATCCAGATCCAGAGCCAGAACCAGAACACTTGCCAGAACATGAACCAGATCCAGAACCAGAGCCAGAGCCTGAGCCAGAACCAGAACCTGAGCCAGAACCAGAGCCAGAGCCAGAACCAGAGCCAGAACCGGTCAGGCCAGTTACCCGCCGGCCCGTTCTGGGATCTGACATGCCGACACTTAAGGACGTGCCCACGTTAAAAGACGTCCCAACGTTTAGCGAACCTGACACGCCGCAAAATGCAGCCACTCGTTTCAGAAATAAACCGATTCCCAAAGCCACAGCAAAGCCACGGCCTCATTTCAAGCAGGGATGGAATGAAACCAGCAAGACAACAAAAACACTTTTAAAAATCGTCGCCGGCTGCATCTTTGGGTTCATTTGCTTAATGTGTATCTGCTGTGGGCTCTTATCCAGTTCTTCACAATAACCGTCGCGATCTAATTCGTTCATTGCGCCAGAATAAACTGCATGAGATCTGCTAGTTGTTGTGCGGTAAGATCTTTTACCTGCAGGTCCGGCATCATGGATTTATCCTGACGTTCAAGAAACTCCACATCCGATGCATCGATCACCAGATCTTTTCCAAGTGCGTCAACCAGTAGCAGTTGGGTGGCTGTCTTTTCTTTCAACACGCCGGCAAGCACCTTACCATCGACTGTTTCAACAACATAATTTGCATATTTATTATCCACTTTAGCAGAGGGCTGAAGAATGCTGGCCAATACCTCTTGCCGATTCAATCGTTTGCGAATGTCTTCAAACGTAGGACCAACGTTCTTCCCTTTCCCACCAGCCTGGTGACAATTTTTACATTGAATTCCTTCAGCACTCAGAAACAATGTCTTACCACGTTCCGCGTTCCCCTCCAGTTTCAAGATAGAACCAGGATCAACATTCCCCCCCAGTCGTTTCGGAATCTGATCGGCAGCAAGAAACCGTTCAAAGAGATTCAATTCAAACGGCGGCGTTTCTGTATTTACATTTTCACGGATCAACCGCAGCGAATCGCCGGGATCCTTTTGTGAAATCGTGTCCAACACGTGCAGCAGCGCCAGAGATACGGGTTGATTTGACCGACCTGCCCGGATCTCGGAATCCACCGCAATTGCCAACTCAGTGGACTCTGGCACTTCCATTTGTTCAATCCATTTCTGAATTAATCTAATCCCTTGTTGATCCGGCACGCGAGACCCCAGATGAGGCATATGTCCTAAACCCAGAACGCTCATTCGGTAAAGGATTACACTTCCTCCGGGATCCCCGGCCGATACGATGCGTGCATCCTGAATACCAAAGCTTCCACGTGTAGGACGATGATTTACAAGTTTACGTGTTTCCCCTTGTATGGCAAAACGATAATCGACGGTTGCATTGCCGCCACCTCCGGGTTGATGACAATGGGCACAGTTGACCTGCAAATAACTTCTTGCCAACGTATCACGATCGGCCGAGTCCCAACCGACCATTGCATTCAGTTTGTCAGGCATTCCATCGACACTCAGAGCATTCTCTGGTCCTCCCACCGGTTTAGCATTTTCTACATACCCGGCTTCCACTAACTTCTCCAATTGTGTTGTTGGTGTATCGGTCCGACCTGACAGGGGAACATGTAGTTGATCACTACGAAACGCCAACACAGGGGAACGTCCATTATGGCAGGTCACACATTCGCTTCGACTGTGCAACCGCCAGTCTAACGTCCGTTTTCCTCCATCTGCGAATCGGTCAGCAATTTCAAATTGCAGGTGTCCGCCGCCGCTTTCGACCAGATCGGCATCCGTTTGATCCTGCCGCCAGGCATAGGTGTAACATTGCCAAATGCCACCTTCCATAAACATCACTTGAGTTTCCACACGTCTGGGAAGATCACTCCCAAGCTCATTCAGGAAAAGCGTTTTTGCAAGTACTGTCCCATCGGGATACGTCATGGCTCCATCTTTGGCGAGCAAGACATTTTTACCCTCCGGCAGGGCTATTAGATGTTCACCCCACGCGCCATCTGCATATTGCTGCATTGCCACTTTGTATGCCGCAACCCCTTGCGCAGGATCTCCTTTCGCAGTAAACAGACCGGTCTGACTAATCCGTCTGGGAAACTCTGCAGCATTGGATTCCGTCAGATTCGGTTCAAGAACATAAATCCCTCCGTCATAGTCCAACACGAAGAGCTCGCCCTGTGAATCTTCACCAAATGCAATGATTTTAATCGTCGAATGAGCAATTTCCTGATGCGTTTTGAGTTGATTACCGTCGCTGGTCAGTGCCCAGAGGATCCCGGTAACGTAATCTCCATAGACGTATTTACCCACTAGCGGTTGATGTTTGCCACGATAAACAAATCCACCGGTTACGGATCGGGATTCACTGTGGTGATGTGCCACAACCGCCGGAATCACCGGACCGGGTCCCGTTTCCAGATCACTACGTACAGGCTGCGGTCCTTCCGTCACGCTCCAACCGTAATTTCCGCCTTTGACGACACGAAAGACCATTTCCCACAGTTCCCAACCAACATCCCCAACCCACAACTCGCCGGTCTTTTGGTCAAAACTTATCCGCCAGGGATTACGAAACCCGAATGCGTAAATTTCACCTCGCGCATCTTTGATATCCACAAATGGATTGTCCGCAGGGATCGTATAGGGCAATTCAACTCCAGCAGCGTTTTTAGAACTTTCGCTGACATCGATTCTCAAAATACAGGACATTAAGTCGTTTACACCCTGTCCGGTATTGTTACCATCCGGCGGAGAGGGAGGGGCGCCGTCACCGCTGGTAATGTACAGATATCCATCCGGTCCAAACTTCAAACATCCTCCATTGTGACCACCAGATTTCCATCGTAATAATTCAAGCTCGCTTTCCGGGTCCAGTGTGGGCGGATCCTGCGTTGTCATCGTAAAGCGTGATACACGTGTTCCCTCAGGACCGTTAGCCACGTCGATGAAGGTTATGTATACAAAATGGTTCTTGTCGAAATCAGGATCAAATGCAAATCCATAAGCCGCTTTTGCATCATGGGTTTTTGCCAGATCAATTACCAGATCACCACTTTGGGCATCCGTTGTTGTCTCGGAAAAGCTGTAGAGTTGTCCCAGACGTTCCATGACATACAGCCGTTTGTCACTAGGCCCATGCGTTATCAATACCGGCTGCTTGAATGATAGCTTCGGAAATACCCGCTTTAGCTTAAACGGGAGGGGCGGCTCCGGACTGCCGGAAATATTTCCCTGCCACGGTTCACGTGCTTCGGAAAAACCTGAAATGACAAAACCTAATAACAACGTTCGTAAAAGAAGTCCGCACTGCATGTTTTTCTGGCTCCGGTAAACAATCCTGTTGAGATTCAAAACAGATTATAACGGTTTGCTAAACAGTTTTCTTCCACCGCAGCGAAATCCTTTTACCGTTTCTAACGTATGGATACAGGCAGTTTTGTCTTAAAAACTACGCGTACTCCCGCTTCATGCGTTCGGCCTTCAACGGATTTGGTACACCGATTGCAACTAATACTAATGTGCATTTGTTGCCAACCGATAAACCCCTTGCTGTATATGCTATTTTTGACCTGAAAACGGTCGGGGCGCGTAGTCGATTAACGACACGTGTCGCAAAATTGATGACACTTATCCGTTGATTCCCATGAAATTCAAAACACGAAAGCATCGAAAACCGACTCAACTCCAATTTGAGACATTGGAATCGAGAAACCTGCTTGCTGGTATCACCCCGCATTCTTTCGCATTCGACCTGATCGATCTGTATGACATGCGTCGCATCCCGGAATTTCAGGACATTGACGGGTCCAATATCGGAATTGCGCTGATCGACACCGGGGTTGACGGGACCCACGAATTATTAGCGGGCAATTATTCCACCAGCGTTGATTTTGTATACGGTGAAGCCGGAACGTTTTTCACGTCCAGCCACGGCACGCATGTTGCTGGGATTGCTGCTGCCACAGACCCCGACATCGGCGTTGCCAACGACGCGGACATCATTTCACTGCAGGTATTCTCGCAGTCTGATGGTTACGCTTCCTGGGTGGACATCCTGGAATCCTTGCAATGGGTCCGGTCAAATCACCACCAACACAACATTAAAGTCGTCAATATGTCACTAGGGGCGGGCATGTACACCTCGGCCTCCGGTGCAGCCACGGTCACACGCGATGTCTATCAGGAGATTCTGAATCTGGAGAGATTGGGCATAACGGTCGTGAGTGCAGCCGGCAACGAATACGGCTTCGATCGCAACGGCGTTAACTTCATGTCCGAGAATGCCAATGCACCGGGAATTTACAGTACGATTGTCGTGGGTGCTGTTTGGGAATCCTATGAGGGTGGGGGGCTTTGTCTGGGAAATTACGTGTGCGATGTCACGACAGCAGCAGATCGAATCGTACATTACAGTCAGCGTCCGCCCCAGCAGGACAATGTAATTTTTGCACCAGGGGCCTTCATTAACAGTTCCGTCCCGGGTAATGGCTTACAGGAAATGGGGGGTACAAGCATGGCGGCTCCCATGGTCAGTGGCACCATTGCCCTGATGCAGGATGCCGCCATCAAATACGGCGGTCGCTATCTCTCCCCGGAAGAAATCCAGCAGCTCCTACGTTCCAGTGCCGACACGATCCATGATGGTGACGATGAAAATTCGGTCACTACTATCGACGGTGTTGACTTCGACTACACCAATAATAATTATGCCCGACTTAATGTCCTGCATGCGATCGAACAGGTTCGCCAACTCGTTGAAAATGCCTCCGAACAGCCAGATCGTTATGTACCACAGGACAACGACCCCAACAGCACGATCACGGGGGCTTATCGCGGTCCTAATTTACCACTGCACTGGAGCCTGTTTGACAATGATCCCTATGAAGCGGTTATCCTCAAGGGAATACTGGGGAGGGACGCACGACGATTTGAATCGGGCGATGCCGACGTCGATATGTTTGCATTTGAGGTGACGGCGCCGGGCATTGTGATCCTGGAAACGACACCATGGAATGCCAACCGTGATCCGGCCGATACCATGCTCCGGTTGTTCGACAGTTCCGGAAACCAACTTGCCACGGACGACGACAGCAATCCCGATGGCTACTCACATCTGGAAGTTGCCTTAGAACCTGGCAGTTATTTTGTTGGTGTCAGTGGGTCAGGAAACGACATTTATGATCCTCATACTTCCGGAACCGGCCATGCAGCTGACCGTGGTTACTACGAACTTGCGTTCAGTTGGGCCAATGACGATCTAAACGGTTTTCTGGATACGGCAGTGCAGGTCAGTTTCAATCAGGGCGAAACTGAGTTTCAGGGTTTGATCGGCGCTGATTACGGCACCTACGTTGGTACTCAGGATGTCGATCTTTTTCGGATCGTCGTGCCGGATGACGGTTCGATTGTTGTCGATATCGATACACCCTATGTCGACGGTTATGTTGATTCATTTCTACGTGTATTTGACGTGGACGGATACGAGATCACCTACAGTGACGACGATCTGCAAACCACGGCATCGGGCGTTCCCCTGGAATATACGGACAATGCCTACCCGGGACTCGTATTTGAAGATCCGGTCGACCGACAGTATTTTGACGGGCATACACGCGATAGCTTTGTCTTAGGGAGTGATCTGGTTCAGGATCAGGTGCTTTATTTTGGAGTGTCCGGTTATGGCAACGGATCTTACAATCCGATGAGCGTCGACGGACGAACAAACACAATGGGGGGAACCTACGAAGTCTCGTTTCAGTTTGAGTCGAATGATTTGTCCGGAACGATGGATGAAGCGATGGTTTTACCCGAATCCGGAGTGTGGTACGAGGAGTTTATTTACTTTGACTGGGATGCCAATGCAGACGACTGGGCCACGGTCAGTGACAAGGATATTGATTTTTACGCCATTACGCCCACCGCCAGCGGTGTACTGGAGTTGGACATCGATTCTTACTCACTCACCGACAACGATGATGTCTTGGACAGTGTGATCACTGTTTTTGATGAGGTAGGCAACTACGTTGCGCAGCGCGACTGGGATTTTGTTACCGACGGCGTTTGGGATGCGAAAATCCAGCTGCTGGCAACGGCCGGAACGACCTATTACATGGCGGTTAGCGGCATGGGCAACCAGACATTTGTTCCATCCGTAATCGGCGATGCTTTGCCAGGGGATATGGGATATTATCAGATCAAATGGGAAACCTATCCTCAGGACGCCTATAACACTCTAACAGACGATCGACTTGGCCATGCGGGCATTCTTGATCTGGAAACGGGCAGCTCATTCAGTGCGGAAATCGGTTACGACGATGCATTTGCGCTGGATGCACATGATATCGATCTTTATCAATTTACGCCCACCGCGGACGGCGATTACATGGTGTGGACCACGCTGCCGGACGAGTGGAGTGCCGATACCGTATTGAGATTGTTTGATGAATCCGGAAATGAACTCGCCCTGAATGATGATGACCCGTGGGGTGGGTTAGGAAGTTACCTGAACTATATGTTTACAGCAGGTAACACCTATTTCTTTGGTGTTAGCGGTTATAGTGAAAACGGCATGGCCTATGACCCGATTACCGGCCACAACACCGCCGCCGGTTCACAAGGTGCCTATAGCATCCATCTGGCTCATACCGATTTGCCCCCCACCATGGACGTTCTGTCCGACCTTGTGGTCGATGAGGATAGTGAATCCTTTTCTGTCGCACTTAGTGGCCTAAGTTCAGGGCAGGGGGAAATGCAGCCCTTCCAGATTCAGGCATTTGCCTCCAATGATGATGTGCTTACAACCACCCTTCATCATGAGCCGAACAGTGCCACCGCGACGCTGGAGATATCGATACCCGCCGACGGTTTCGGTACCAGTGCCATATTGTTAGAGATGATGGACGGCGGATATGACCATGATCTGGAAACGTTGATGGACAATCAGTATTTCGTCGAAGAATTCACAGTGGCCGTGAACGAAATAAATGACGTCCCTGTCGCCCGGGATGCTGTCTATGAGCTGACGGAAAACGACATCTTAAACCCGGAACTAGATAACGATTTGTTTCATCTGGTCACCGATCCTGATATCAATCAGCTTCATTTCACGATCGTGGATCCCCCCAGATTCGGGCAACTGGCATTACGACATGACGGTTCATTCCAATACATCCCCAACCACGATTTCAACCGTCAGGACAGCTTTAGTTTTGTCGCCAATGACGGTTCATTCGACAGCAATACGGCTCATGTCCAAATCAACATGGAAACCGAATACGAATGGTTTAACGGTGCCGTGCCCGGAGATATCAATGACGATGGTCAACTCGTGCCTCTGGATGCCCTGATGACGATCAATTATTTAAACGGCGGGGCTGGCGGAATCTTGCCTTTAAATCGATCGGCGGGTCTCCAGGCACCGTTCTGGGACAGCAACCGGGACAATCATCTTTCTGCCATCGATGCACTGGTGGTCATCAATGAACTTAACAAACTGCAGGCGGGTGAGGGAGAAGGAGAAGGAGAAGCCTGGACGCAGCAGGCAGATCGATATTGGCACAACGCCGGTGAAAGCGATGATGCCGTCGATGCTTCTGTAGACAAGATCACCGTTGCTGATCTTGCAAGTAACCCAATCACCACATTCCCTACTTCCCCGGCGGCTAGTGCGTCCGCAATCCACACGCTACAACGGGACGACATTCTCAAAATCACGGGTGACTTCACATCGACCAGGGACGACAAACCCGACGAATCGCCGGCGATATTTGACGCATTCTAGTTCACGGCGCTATGGTTCTGAATTGTCACGGACATTCGCGCCTACTCAAAGATCCGCCCTTACAATTGATATACTCTTAGTGAACCGTCGGCACAGGCAATGGCGAACCGACGGCCATCGGCGGTAAAGTCCAAACCACGAACGGCTTTATCCACTTTGATGACATGAAACGGTTTTTGTTCGGTGGGTTTAGCAGGGGAATCCGTCGTTTGCTCATCCGTTTCTGTCGGTTTTGTTTCGCCAACGGCATCCGACTCAACTCCTTTGTCGTCTGGGGTTTCTACCCCGTCATTGGTTTCAGGAGACTCCGGTTTTGTCTGATCCAGCTTCCAAAACTCAACGGTTCCTACATTACTTTGTCCCGCAAAACACCCCGCAACAAAACCTGCTTCGTGAAAACAGACTCCCCACTGCACCCCGGGCTTATTTTCCTGCGTACGCAGATGATGCGTGATCTCTCTCGCTTTCCAGTCAATCACGCAGATAATCGGATCCTGTTGTCCGGCGAACGAATTCACGACATTCGAGATCCCGGCACAGCCTAACAGACGGCCATCTTTGCTAAAGGCCATGTCCCGCGCTCCCCCCATATCAGCCTGAAACTTTTGATCAAACCCAGTCATCACGGATGCGTCAATTTTGGCTCGCTGTTTTCCATCCCGGATTCCCCAGACGAGAATTTCTCCCATCAGATCTTCCGAAACCAGTTCTTCGCCATCGGGGTGAATCATAACAGCATAGGGGTGCCGTCCATGACCTTTATATTGACGTCGCAGTTTCATTTTCTTTGCGGACCAGAGTTTCACAAGTCGGTCGTTTCCGCAAGTCGCAACAAACTTACCATCGGAACTCACATGCACCCAGCGAGCGAAACCCTGATGAGCCTCGATCATTTGTTTGGCATCGGGAGCCTGCAACTGCATCACTGCCGGTTTTGCTTTCTCCTTTTCCGTCGCTTCCACGGCCGCAGTCAATTCGATTTCCGTAATTTCAGCAGGTTCAACATCCCACAAACCGATGCGCCCATCCCATCCTGAACTGTACAGCGTTTTACCATCGCTTGAGAAATCCAGACGCCTCACCCAGCTGTCGTGGCCATGATAGACCACCTTTTCCCCGGTCTCCAGATCGAACCGGTAAATACCATGATCTTCGGCACCGGCAAACGCATATTTTCCGGTCGGATCGACCCGGCATGTCGTTAACGGCTTGCTATGGCTGAACTTCTTGATCTCTTTAGCTGTGGTTGGATCAGCAACCGCACTGACAGCCTCATCGGTATTCAACTCGCTGGTTTCAGATTCGTCGTAACGGGTCATGACAACAACTCCTTAATCGGTGCTGCCACAGGATCGCCAATCGGAATCGAACGACCCGGAATCTCATGGTTTTGTTGTGAGTCAATGCCAACGGCCTGTAAATAAGTATGAAACAGATGCCCTCCATCCACTTCTCGATCTGCAACCGCCGTACCATCGGCATTGGTAGAACCAACAACGCCTCCTGGTTGAATCCCACACCCTCCCATAGCAACGCTCAGCGAAGTTCCCCAGTGGTCCCGTCCATATTTGTGATTGATTGCCGGTGTCCTTCCAAATTCGGAGTACACGATCACCAGCACGTTTTCCAACATCCCTCGTTGTTCTATATCTCCGAGCAGCGTTGCGAACGTTTTATCAAACTCGTCAAGTTGTTCGATGTGGAAATTAAAATTTTCCGCATGGGTGTCGTAACCGTGATGGGTAACCTTGACGCACGTCACCCCTTCTTCGAGCAGTGTACGTGCCAACAGACATCTGCGTCCAAACCAATGTCGACCATAACGATCAAGTTCCTTTTCGTCCTGACCTGCAAACAAATGGCTACGTTGGATAAGCTGACGGGCCTGATCAAACGACGCATCATAGGAGTCAATCAGCGATCGGCTCCGGCCGTTGCCAAATTGTTGATTCAGTTGTAAACGCAGGTTCTCGCTGCGCAATGCCAATTCCGGAGACACCCCTTCCGGGAGACCCAGATTCTGCGGTGGTTTCACACCTTCGAGTCGCATTTGTGCATGTTGTGCTTCAAGAAAGCCTGCCGTTTCCCCCGTTAGTCCGCGGGTCGTGATATGGACGAATCCTGGTAACGGATTGGATGCATCCGAAAGGTACTTGGAGGCAACCGCACCTACGTAGGGATACGTTCCCATCGGCCGGCCTTTTTCCATAAACAACATGCCTTGTCGATGATCATTGGTTCGCAGATTGATGCTGCGAACGAGTGACAACAGGTGCATCTTTTTTGCCGTATGTGGCAGCAACTCACAAATGTGAGTACCCGGAACGGATGTGGGAATCGCCCGGAAAGGGCCACCGAAAGTTGTGTTAGGTTTGGGATCCCATGATTCAAACTGGCTTACACCACCTTGCAGATAGACTTGCAGTATTTGCTTCTGCCGACCTTTCATATCACGTGCCATCACGGGCGACAGCAATGGCCCGAATCCCGCCATCGCACCAGCCATCATCCCGCCTCCGAGGAACCCCCGACGGGAAAGATCGTGATCGATCTGATTGCACCCTGCATTACGTCGAATCGCCATGACTTCAATCACTCCTGTAACATCACTGACTGGCAAACGTCCCCTATCCAGGACAACCTTTATCTGACAAACCGAAATTCCGCACTACACAATAGTGTTCGCAACAACTCCTGTACGGCGATTTGTTTTTGTTCCTTACTTGCTTCGATAAATGTCACCACCCATTTACGTTCGGAAGAGGTCGGCAACCGCGAGTATACATTCAAATATATTTGATCCGCAACTTCAGTGGGTGTTTCACAAGCTAATAACTGATCCATTAAGTGTCCTTGTCCGGGAAGCAATAGCGCGGCAATTTCAGGCCCGTTGATCAGAAATAGTGCATGATTCGCGGACGCATCAAACCTGGACGCTGTATTTTGCGAGGCAAAAACGGCCACTACTTTATCAATCGTCGGCTTCAATGCAGCTGTCACTGCCGTTTCTATCTGGTTCTGTGACGCATCGGATTGCGGGTCAAATTCTCCGTCAGCCTTGCTCAGAGCCGTTACGGTAAGCGCTCGTTGTTTTTGAACTTCCCCTAGTGATTGCAGCAGGGTCCAGGCAAATTGCTCCGGTGAAAGCGGCTTGATCGAACCTACCAGATAACTAGTCAACGGCGGCAACTCCGCGCCCTCCCAATAACTCGTCCGTTGATAGGCCGCGGACATCGCAATTTCTTTTAACAGATATTTCAGATCATAGTTGTGATCACGCAGTGCATCGGCCAAAGTCTGTAACAGTTCGGGATGAGACGGAATATTTTCCTGATGGAACATGTCCAGCGGCTCAACCAATCCCTGGCCCATCATCTGAGCCCAGATACGATTTGTAATATTCAATCGGAAAGCATGATTGGAATCACTGACCATCGCAGGCCCAAGCTGCAATCGGCGATTGTATTTAGGCACTCCCCGGTTCGTCTTGTCGGGAACGACTTCATAGGGTTCTTCCATCGGCTGAGGATCCGTAAGTTCCGTCAATTCCAGCATCCGCGGTGACGTCTTGCCCTCTTCCCCTGTGAAAACCGATGTGAACGTCACATCGCCTTCAATCTTATCACCAATCATGACCTGTTTTGATTTGGGATCTGTGAAGAGATAACTTCGTTTTAAGAATGCCGCAAGTCCATAATAATGTCGCTGGTAGTAGTCATCGATTTGAGGATGATTGTGGCATTGAGCGCACTGCAGATCCCGGCCTAAAAACACCTGTCCAATGACGCGGATCGTTTCTTCCCGCTTCAATTCGCGATCCAAAATAAAACGACTCGCCGATCGAGTTGACTCATCTGCACCGTCTGCCGAGAGAATCTCCATTGTGAGTTGATCAAATGGTTTATTTTCGGCAAATGATTTGCGCAGAAATTCAGCGAACGCAGCTGGATCAATATGCTTCTTGGGCAACCGCTGCATGAGTAACACGTCAAACCTATATTGCATGTGACGTGCATATTCAGGACTGGCTAACAATCGATCAATTAATTGTTCGCGTTTTAAAGGCGCAGAATCTGCCACAAATTCCTTCAACGCGGTAACCGAGATCGGTCGACCTGTTAAATCCAGACTAACGCGACGGGCGAACATGTAATCGTCACTGGACGACGCTGGTGCACCGGCTTTGCTGTCGTGCGCAGCCAGAACCTGTTGATCAATCGTTGCACGCAACCATGGCTGCTCAGCACGATTTTCTACCGACCAGCCTGTAAGAACGGCGAATAGCAAGAGGACCGGGAGATAGAGGCGAGCGTAACACATAAGATCATTATAGTTTCTAGCTTCCGTTATTGCAGCCTCAAGTTACGGTTTAAAAGCCTGCACAATTAGAGGATTGCCCCCCCATAATAGGCAAACCTGCATGCCTGAGGGACATCTCACCGCTTCCCGCCGCCCAACCCATCTCGAAATCGATCCACGAGTGCCTGTTCTGACTCTTTGACGCCTTCTCCCATCTCGGCAATCGAATTTATCGTCTGAATCAGATCTTTTCCAAGCTGGGTGCCAGCCAGTCGTTTTACCTGTTCAATGGTCGTGGATATCACCGCATCCAAGCCTTGCCGTTTGATACGGTCCAACACCGTCTCCGCGATTTTTCGCAACTCTGATTTACCAATGCCCTGTGTCGAAGTGGAGACAAACTGCTCCATAGCACGATATTCATCCGCTCCAATATCACCATCGGCCGTCATCAGACATAAGAGCGTTGCAACGATGATTTCACCATCTGAAACCAGTTCTAAACTCTCATCCTTCTCGCCACCCAGCACATCCCGAAATCGATCCACAAGTGCCCGTTCTGATTCTTCGACGCCTTCTCCCAACTCCGCGATAAAATTCATCGCCTGGATCAGATCCTGGCCAATTGCGGTGCCGGCCAGTCGTTCCACCTGTTCGATGGTCGTCGATAGTACAGAATTCAAGCCTTCCTGTTCGATACGATCCAGTACTGTCTGTGCAATCTTTCGCAACTCTGATTTACCAATACCCTGTGCCGAAGTGGATACAAACTGTTGCATATGTCCATATTCATCCGCTCCAATATCACCGTCGACCGCCATCAGACACACGAGCGTTGCTACCATGATTTCACTATCGGAAATCAGTGCCAGTTTCTCATCCTTCTCACGCTGAATTGCTTCGGCTTTTTTCTCGTCCGCTGTCTGCAGCAGTTGGCCGACATCCACAGCATTTCCTTCATTGGCATGCTGCAATTGAAAATAAGATTTTGTCCGGAACCGCATTAATTTAGCCAGGAACACTTCCGGGATTTGACGGACTCGGGAATTGTATTGTTGCGTCACCGCGTTATAACCGGTACGCGCATACTGCAACTGGTTTTCAACCGCCACAATTCGGTTATTTAAGTCCACAATAACTTCATTTCCATTGAGGTCAGGATAATTTTCCAGTAATGCCATGAACCGTTGGTGCATCGCACCTACGGGTTGTTCACCTCCGGAACCGCGCAGGTCAGCTAAAGCCACCTGCAGACCTCGTTCATGCTCCAGCGCCTCCGAAACAACGCGCACCAGATTCGGGATTAAGTCGGCACGGCGTTTTAGCGACACATCCAGATTAGATTTACCACGCTGTTGCCAGTTTCTTACAAACACCAGATCATTAAAGAGAAATCCAATGTTCAATACAATCAAAAACATTACCGCCACCAACGCACCGGCAAAGTAACCAAACGTATCAAACGATGCACCTCCGTATAAAGTCATCACCGCCACGATACAACAGGAAAGTGCCGTACCGAGAATCATCAGACCCACCCGCGCATACTTAAGCATGATCGATTCTTCACCTTGATCACTGATCACAAAATGTCGTTCATCCCGACTTTTCTGAATCGTCAGATTCTGATCCGTCGGATTATCCAGAACCGCGGGGCCCAGCACATAAATTTCCTGATCCGGTCTTAACGTCCATTCAGAATATCGGAGTCGCCCAACTCTGGAAAAGTACGTTCTCCGTGCATGCACTTCGGCATCCTCAGAATTCACCGGGATGTTCCCCGTTTCGTCCTGAACCTCAAATAAACACTGTTGAACGCCACTTGCGACAGTTACCCAACGGGAATTCTTTCCGGACTTTTGATACCTCTCCTTCAGATATTTGCAGTAGACAACACCATCGCCGCTGTAGCGGCCTGAAAACAACGTTTCATGAACCTGAATTTTACCTACCACCTCGGTCATCCCCGGCACAACACCTTTGACTTTCGTGGTGGGGATATTCTCGATCATCCGCTTCGTGCCCATTTTGCGGTAACCAATAAATCCCAGAATGGCCATCACTACCAACCCGGAAATTCCCAGTACAACCACGATGAACGGATTTAAAACGGTGCCCACCCGCGTATGCAGCGGATAGGATCTGAGGATACTGATTTCCTCGTCACCGAGGGTGCGCATCTGCACGTCATCGAGACTCATAAATACAGCATGCGCTATATTGGTATAACGATTTCGATACTGTTGATACAACTCCTGAACTCGAATCGCATCCCGCTTAATCAATGCGTTTCGGAGCAGGGTAGTTGCATCATTTGGAGGATCCTGATTTTCCACGATGCTCTGATACTGCATGACACGCTCGTTGGCTAAAGACAACTGTTCTGCCGTAACCAACATCCATTGCAAAAGCAGAATCGTAGGCAGGCTGACCAGAACGGCAAACGATGCCATCATAATGTGATGTACACGCATTAAATTCAGTACAAAACCAACAGCAAACACAAAAGCAAACACGGCCATTGCCATCATGCCAACACTGGTCCATCCTCTTCCCGACAGGATCGCACTCTCACCTCGTGTGGAAATAGTAAACCTCACGCCATGGTGGTCCTGACTGTTTCCTATCGAACCTCTTTCCAGATTATATTCACCCAGAACTAATACCTCGGCATCGGCTTTGATGACAGTTTCTGTTTCACGGTAGTTACCATACCTCTTGGTTGGCATGGAAGTGGGGTACAGATCCGCATCGTCAGTTTGCGCTTTTACCAACAAACTGCCTGTTGCATCATCGACGGAAAAATTGACGATGCCTGATGCAGAATCAACGGTAACCCATGTTGAATCACCGTCGCTATCGGTTTCCTCGCGTTCTTTAATCCAGTCAAAATAGACGACCGGACCTGCGCCTAACCGGCTTCGCAAGATGGCATCTTCCCGACGCACTTTGGCGGTGATCATCGATGGACCGTCCACCAACCCTGCTGCATAGGAAACCGGAGTGCGCTGCACCTCCAAAACACCACGCATCCCATCCATACTACAACCGCGCAATATGAAAGCAGTGATCAGTAGTACAATGACTGTAAGAACCTGGAAAACCCCGGATATCGGAGAAGTACTGGCTGCCTTGGCGTCCGACATTTTGCTGAACCATGCTGGTTGAACCGCCAGACGATGATTATTTGAATTGTGGTACCCACCGTCCTATGATGTACCGAATGTGATTACCATTATTGATACCAGAAATCATGTTTTTGAGCGAAACTGTTTCGTTTATTTAAATCTCTGGTTGGATCCGACATTCGATGATCATTCCCGTTTAACCAAATTACCCTTGAAGGGCTTCCTGCAATGCACGTTGATTCCTGTGACCTATTCCTTATTGAAATCCCTCAGACGTCACCGCTTGCGCCCTATCGGTCGCATTTAAGATCCAGTACCACAACCACCAAAGCCATCGTGAGGCTCACCACCGACAACGGCATCACGGGCTGGGGGGAGCACAATCAGAATTTTCTTGAAGGAATTGATATTGTTCAACAAAGCCGTGATGCCCGTGAGTTCATCAACGGCTGGGATCCCTATGCCCTTGAGTTATTCCATCAACAAAATCCATTCGACACCCGCTTGCGCTGCGGTTTAGAGATGGCCATGTGGGATATCCTTGGCAAAGCGAATAACTTACCACTCTACAAAATGTTAGGTGGTAAAGTACGGGAACGCATTGCGCTGGCCGCCTGCATGGGTATTCAAAATTATGAAAAGGCAGGAGAGATGGCGCGGTGGTATGTAGAGCAGGGCTTTACGACCCTAAAAACCAAAGCTGGTTCGGACGCTCAGGAAGATCTGGATATGGTGCGAGGAGTTCGGGATGCCATTGGAGACCAACTGAAACTCCGAATTGATCCCAACCGAGCGTACTCCAACGAAGAAGCGGCAGAACTGGGTCGAGCGTTGGAACCCTACGACCTGGAATATTTCGAACAACCCATCATGGCCGATCCCCTGACCGACGCAACCTGGCTGCGGCAGCAAACATCAACTCCAATCGCTTTGAATGAGAGTGTCGAAGAACCGGATAGCGTCCTGAAGATTCTGGCCGCCGATGCAGCGGACTTCATCTTACCCGACACGCATATTGCTGGAGGCATCCTGCCCTGCGTTAAAATCGGACACATTGCCGAAGCTGCCAAAATGCAAACCATCATGCACTGTGGACATGATCTCGGATTAAAAACGGCTGCGATGCTACACATCGCTGCAGCATGCCCCGCATATTCAATGGCCAATGACTGCACTTACTATGGTCTCGCAGACGATATCACCGATGAAATGATCCCCATCGATCATGGACATATGCTGGTTCCGGAAGGACCCGGATTAGGGATCGATGTTATACTGGACAAAGTCCTCAAATATCAGGTCTGTAACGATTGACGATCGCGGATATCCAAACCGCTCCCTCCAATCCCATCTATCGAAAAATCTGTTTTATGAATGTTCAAGCAATTCGCGCCCTCCGCAGCAAGCTCAAAGACAACCAAATCGTTCAAGGCATATGGATCACGATGGATGCACCTGCGATCACGGAGATCGCTGTATCTCTCTCACTGGATTATGTGGTTATTGACATGGAACATGGGTATCTGGATATGAATGATGTGGTATCTCATCTGAGATGTACCGCTCGCAGTAATACCGTTGCACTGGTACGCATCCCTGAACTACAGGATCATTTCATTAAACGAGTGCTGGATATTGGAGCGGATGGATTTATCGCGCCCGGTGTAGATACGCCTGAAAAATTGCGCACCGCCATTGAAGCGGCAAGATACGCACCCCGAGGTTCCCGGGGGATGGGCGGTGATCGAGCAACCACCTGGGCCCAGCAACTGTCATCGCATGTGGAAACAGCAAATGAAAACGTTTTGATTGTGCCGCTGCTAGAGTCGGTTGCTGCGGCGAACCATCTCGAAGCAATGATCGAACTTGCCCTTCAGGAAAACGTCGATTTGTTCCAATTTGGACCCGCGGACCATTGCAGCAGCGCGGGGTATGCAGGGCAATGGGATCACCCAGCGGTTGCTCGTGAAATAAGCGAAATGATCACGAGACTGCGAACTGCCGGACTGCATGGGGGTATTTTGGCCACGAACCCGGATGACTATCATCGACGGGTTGACGAAGGTTTCCAACTGATCGGATTGGGCCTGGATTCAACCTTACTCATTCGCCAAATTCAGCAGTTCTCCAATGACGTTGGTGTCACGTCCACCATTGAATCTCCGTGCACTGGTAAGTGCCACAACGAGGGTGCATCAAACAATCATTAAGGGACTCTTGACGGGAGGACAGCTAACTTCCCAAACGTCGGAAGAATCGACCCAGCGGCGTACCCCCGTCTTCCAGATGCGTTAAGATTCTTTCCGCCTGATCAGGAGCGATGAAATCAGGTAGGTTTCCGTCTGCCACCCATCCCCGCAGACGCCCGATCCGCTCCTGAGCGATTTCTTCAGTGGTCGGTAATCCCCCTGGCCGGTTAAGGTCAACATGATTCACTGAATCAACACCGGTTCTGGAAACCACCTGAATAGCATAACTAAAGCCTGGCCCACCCATCCGTGTACTCGCGGCTTTCAACATTAGGTTTCCATGGGTATCCAGAGCGGGTTGCATCATGATTTGGTTCGGTCCGGGAACAACAGCGACGACAACCATTTCCTGAGCAAAATCGATGACTGGGAGCACCTGTTCGGCATTCCAGTCATTCCATAATTCAGCAAATGCATCAGAATCAACAATAAAGTCATGACGACTGTCAATATCACTAAAATCGGTTTCGACTATATAGCCTGTCCACTGCTGAGTCACGTCAACCGGCGTTACAACCGGTGCATTTGCAAAATCGTGTTGTCCGTCTCCATATCGAAAATCAAAAATATTATTTTCACGTAACGACCGGATCGCCTGATTGACCTGTCCCGCATCAATGTGGTCTGGCAGGATGCCCTGACCGAATGCTTTTTCAAGACGGGCAGCATGGTGATCTACCTGCTGCTGCGTTACCTCGCCATGTGGCAGGTAATCTTCCCATTTGTGGTCATGCCGTTTCAATTCCCGGATTTCCGTAAACTTATCATGCAGGCGTTGATGTATTCCCAGCTTGTGTAAGTCATGATGCTCAATGTGCTGATCTACCGCATCGCCGTTCACGCCATTAAGATCACTCAAAATATCTTCACTCAGTTCGGAAGCGGTTACTCGAATATTTGCCAGCCGATCGGCAATCCTTGTTCGGTCATGACGAGGGGTTCTTAAAAACTCCTCAAGATCGGTACGCATCGCTGTGAGTCGAGCCGATTGGGATTGCATTTCTGCAACCACATCCTGACTGATCTGTACCAACTCCGCAGGAATGAGATCATCCATCGTCTCAATTTCATCAACAAAGTCATCCATCTGCTCGAAAATGGACTGATGAGTTACTTCGACTCCATTGAGATTATTAATAATTCGCAGGGCATCGATCCCGGAAACAGCATCGTCACCATCGACATCCAAAAAGGACTGAATCTCGGCCGGTTCCGATTCAGTGACTCCATTAACGTGATTAATTACCTGTAAAGCATCAATTTGGGATACAAACTGGTCAAAATTCACATCCTGATAGAGCAGGGGATTTTGAAAAGCAACCATGTCAGCCGTTAGTAGGTTGCGCGCTTCCAACGTCTCAATTACTAGTCGAATATTGGTATTCATCGAGAAATTCAACTCACTTAGCAAGGGTTCGATACTTTTCCGCTAATTGTAGAACTCCACCGCATTCAAAACAAGATTACTACACATCAATAACACCGTTTTTCCGATAGAAGCTAGATCACCAAAATAATCATCATAATCAAAATAAATCATAAAAACTTACCGCAATTGATGCGATTTCCCTCTCACTGTTTGCCGATATTGCTTAATGACCATTGCGAAAACTATGTACGATTCCATTCCATGAAATTTTGCCTGGAAAATAGGATTATGTTTACCAAAACTCGAAAACTATACGTTGTCATAGGTGCTGTAATCTTCATAACTGGCGGTCTATACGCTGTTGAGTTGCCAAGGTCTCCACAAAACAGTCAGTCGCCCACATCTAGTCGAGATTTTGACGCACATCTGCAAGTTCCTGAAATAGCTGCATTGCCGTCTGTCGAGTCCATGCACTCCAATCGGACAGCATCCAAGAATACGGACTGGTCCTTTAAGCCATTCGCCAACAACGACTATTTTCTAGAAGCAGAATATGTCAACTGGCAAATACGCCGGAGTGATTTGGATTTTGCTATCTCCGGAAATCTGAATCTCGGGGGCGGTCTGGACAACGCGGTGCGACACGAGGTTCAACACAGACTCGAACCAGGCTTTCGAATGCTGTTTGGAAAACAAATAGATGATAATTGGAATATCGCGTGTGGCTTGACTTCCGACGGGGCGTCGCAAAGTGCTACGGTAATCGCCGGATCGGGACTCGTTTACGCAACGCTGACGAATCCGTATCAATTTGATACGCAAATTGGTCGTGCCAACGCACAGTCAAGTTTCAATCAAAATATATTCGATATACACCTAAATCGCAAAATCATGGTTGGTGGTAAACCTAATGTTAAGATTTATGGAAGCCTTCGTTTCGCTGATCATGAAAATTCAAAGCACGTTAATTATTTTGATATCGATGAAATCACACCCGTCAGCAGTATAACCACCGATACAACGTCCACCGGATTCGGTATACGAATCGGGGGCGAAGGAATTTGGCACCTCAGTGATACGGTGTTTGCTTTCGCAAATGGTGAGACATCTCTGCTTCTGAATCGAGTTGAAGTCACCACCGTACATACTCGAATCCCAGGGGCCGGCCCAGATGTCATCAACTCGGTTGTTGATTCGTACACACAACCACTTTCCGTACTCGGCGCATCCGTGGGAGTTGGTCGCCGCACGGGTAATTTTGAAATGCGATTGGGGTACGAAATGACGACCTGGTTTAACCTCGGCGTCAAAACGGCAATCACCAATGATGTGTCTGCCAGTTATTATGCATACGATCGGAAAGAATCTGACATTCTTCTTGAAGGTCTATTTCTGCGTTGTACTTGGAATTTCTAAAAACGCTTCTAAGGCAGCAGCACCTATGGCTCCCGAGCCATCTCTCTAAATCTCCATGGTTTGGAATGATGTCCATATCGCGTTTATGGTGATTCGCTCCTCTGAGATTTTCCACGCCTGTGAAACCGCGCCCCCGTCGACGTTACCCACAGCGGGGGATCGAGCTTGTCACGATCAGATTATACGTTACTGACCTGTTTGAATTCCTTGACAGCCGTCAACAATCCGATATCTTAGGGTTTTACCCGATATGCCTTGTAGGATAACCCGTTATGGTCAGAGCTAAACCGCGCCCCAGACGTCGACGCCGAGAAGAACAACGCCAACGGGATAAACAGCAAAAGAAGATCAACCGAGCGATAACGAATGAAGTGTTAGATACTGTATTAGCGGGGTTAACCTATCAGGATAACCAATTAAATAATCTCCCAGGCGAGGAAACTGCGGCTAACGAAACAGACAGTGCATTGTTCGACGATTTTGGACTGAATGAACTACATCGACGACTTTTCCCGCACGACACGGTATCTCGGATGCAATTAATCCTTGATCAACTCGCCGGAAAGGCCTTCCCTACGTGTGAAGCAAACAAAAACATGGTTGCGCAGATCAACCAAATACTAGCCGGCACTGATTTGCAGTGTATTTTCAGAGACACTGGACAGAAGACACGATTGCGATTTATCAACCCACCCCGCTCCAGACATGGCTATTTTCAAGTTCGAACATCCGATGCACAGCAACAGGCAATATTCACCAAGTCATATTTTCCATCGCTTCTGGTCACCGCCGCGGATCGCTAATCACAAAAAATCCGCTCGCTGTAGCAGTGGTACTTTCTTTCTTTTTCTAACCCTACACTGCTTGAATACCTATACCACTTTGCTACGATTGAGCTTAATTCGCAGTTTATCGACTGCGAACTCCCGTGGCTTGCTTATGCAGCGACTATGGAAACGCTAACGGATTTCGTTTCCAGACCCGGATTTAAAATTATATATTTGTATTATACCCAGCCTATGTTGGACAAGGACGTCTTACATCGCTTATGTCAAGTACTACGTCCATTGCTTATTTGTTCTGTTCTAATTCATCGCTTCCTCAGGAAGGCCATTCCTCCACAGCAGAATGGCTACTTCCGAGTAGGACTATCCGCCGAGCAACTCGAGCCTAGATTGGTGCTCGCGGCGACCCTTGTGCCCGACGTGTACACAACGTCGTTAGGGGATGAGACATTTCATGAACCACCATCGATTGATACCTCGGCTTCAGATTCGATCTTTAATGCTCTGGATTCGAATGCCGATCTGGAATCCACCCTCTCCATTCCATCTGAAACCGATTATAACGTCGAACGAATCGTCAATTCACTTGTTAACGACAACGGTGACGAATCTCTTACTGAACCAATCTCAAATCCAACGGACGAATTCGTCGTAGATCTCTCCACGGAGAATCTCAGCAGCGAAGTCGTTCCCGGGAATTCGAGCACAGCAACCCAACCGACTGAACATCTACCAACAATAGAATTCAATGCGGATCTCATTCGTGGACCTCCTGCTGAAGGTGAATCCCATTCAACGATTGCCGGAGACGTTATCGTCATTGAGGGCAATTCAGCGGATATTGACACCACACCCAATGTCGATGTCGATACCAATGGCGATGGTCAAGCCGATTTGCTCGGTGCAACCCTGGAAACATGGGCATTCGACGTTGCTGAGACGCTTACCCTGCAGCTTCCATCTATCTCAACGACCCTATCTCTGATTGGTGAGTTCGCCATTGCATGGATCACTCCCAATGGAGCATCCGATGCACGCTACACCGCCCTAAAGATGGGTGACGTTACTGTCAGTTCCAGTTCGACGACCGGAGATTTTGGATTTACCGGTACCATGGACATCGACAGCCTCGACTACAACAGCGCCGCCGGAGAATTCGATCGACTCGACTGGAATACTGCATTTGATTTCGACGGAGACGGTAACCACGATACACTCAACCCTGGAGCGGACCTGGCCTCCACTCCCGATCTAACCATTGACTATACCCGTGACTTTATCCACCGCATCACCGGTACGGTCACCGGAAACGGACCTGACGGAGCATTTATCACCGCCGGTGATGTGACCGTTGCAGGAGCCACCGATTTTGCCAGTACACGACACCTCACCAATCAAGTGGCCTCACTCACCGATGCCACTCTCGATAGCCTCGCCATCAACGCGGTAAGCAGTGTTGACCTGAGTATCACCGGAGTTGCCGACCTCTCACTCACCGGACAACTCGCCGTGGTAAGGATCACCCCCGACGGTGAAACGGATGCACGCTACACCGCCGTGAAGATGGGTGACGTGACCGTCACCGCCAGTACCAACTCCGCTAACTTCGGACTGACCGGTACCATGGACATCGACAGCCTCGACTACAACAGCGCCGCCGGAGAATTCGATCGTCTCGACTGGACGAAAACCTTCGATTCCGACGGAGACGGTAACTACGATACACTCGACCCCGGAGCAGACCTGCCCACACCTGTCGACCTAACCATTGACTACACCCGTGACTTTATCCACCGCATCACCGGTACGGTCACCGGAAACGGACCTGACGGAGCATTTATCACCGCCGGTGATGTGACCGTTGCAGGAGCCACCGATTTTGCCAGTACACGATACCTCACCAATCAAGTGGCCTCACTCACCGATGCCACTCTCGATAGTCTCGCCATCAACGCGGTAAGCAGTGTTGACCTGAGTATCACCGGAGTTGCCGACCTCTCACTCACCGGACAACTCGCCGTGGTAAGGATCACCCCCGACGGTGAAACGGATGCACGCTACACCGCCGTAAAGATGGGTGACGTGACCGTCACAGTCGACACCTCCAC